>JBLIHL010000265.1:0-8040 GCA_047635895.1 Paracoccaceae bacterium
CTAGCTCCTCTTGCTATGTGGCGGATTCGTACCTGGTACCGTACCGCCATGCTGCCGGACGGGTTACGCCCGGGCCGCCCGCTTGAGCTGCACCTGGAACACCGTCCCGCCGCCCTCCCTGGGGAGCGCTCGGACCTTGCCTTTCATGGCTCGGGCCTGGAGGGCCACCAGGTGCAGCCCCAGGCCTGTGCCTTTGGTCGTACGGGTCGATTCGTCCCCGAGGCGTAGGAAGGCCTCGAAGATGCGCGAGCGATCGCTCTCTGGGATGCCCGGTCCACGGTCGAGGACCTCCAGCAGGACATTGCCTTTCTGGCTCATGCGCGTTCGCACCAGGATGGGCTCACCGGCCGTGCCATCGGTGCCCACGCTGACCGGCGCATACTTGCGCGCGTTCTCCACGAGGTTCTGGACGATCACGTGGACCCCGTCCGGCAGCAACAGGACGTGGGGGAGGCCGGCGGAGAGATCGAAGGCGAGGTCGCCTACGGAGCGGCCTGCGACCATCTCAAGACCCTCTTGCTGCTGGTGAATCTCCTCGTTCAGATCCCCGGCGACGGGGTTGTGGTTCCGATCGAAGAGCTTGCGACGGAGGAGCACGCGGTCGACCAGTCCGTCGAGGCGGTCCGATTCATGCACGATGCGCGCGAGGTACTCCATGCGCTTCTCCTCGCCCTGGACCCAGCCATCGTGGAGCATCTCGCCGTACAGCTTGACCGCGGCGATGGGGGTTCGAAGCTCGTGAGTGACCGAGGCCACAAAGTTGCGCGTACGCTCGGCCTCAACGCGGCTCGCGCGGATACTCGATAGGAGGAGCCGGATCCCGATCGCCATGGAGATGGTGAGGATGAAGGCCATCCCGCCGAACCATGAGTTCTGAACGCGGGAGTCCCGGCGAAGTGAGCTGGCGTCGGTCTTGACGCGCAGAGCGATATCGGGAGCATCGCTGAGGTCGCGGACGCCGATCAAGCGCTCAAAGAACTTGACGTTTGCGACGGTGACGTCCGCCGTGGGCGGGATCGTCTCGTCGGCTAGAACGAGCTGGGGGGAGAGGCTCAGGACGCGCTCGGCGACGTCTGTAGGCATGGTCTCGAACATCCACGCCGAGTCCACGATGAAGCCTTGGACGAGGTGGACGGTGTGCTCGACGGAGTCGATACAGGACGGGAGGCGCTCGAGATCCTCGACCTTCGGGATGGACACATTCCGGTAGCCGATGATCGAGGGGTATTTTTGGCCCTCCTTGCGCGGAATGACGCGTAGGAGCATCGACTGCACCCAGACCGCGTGCCGGTCGCGTCCGTCCTCGCGGTCGCGGGACTGGAGCCTTGGGTGAGCCTCCAGCGCGGCCCTGCACTCGTCGATCGACCCGCTCGAGAGGTTGAGGACCACCGTCCGCACGAGGGGGCGCTGGCTGGTCGCGTAGCCTTCTTCCTGCTGTGCGCGGCGGAGCTCATCGTCCGGGAGAATCGAGGTCTCGAGGAGAGGCGCCGCGATCTCGTCGCGGACAAGGTCTTGGATCCGTCTCGCAATCGGATCCGGACCCCGCATCGCGGAGGAGCCCCTTAGCACGGTGATGTCCGGCATGCCGCTCGTGTCGCCGACGGTGAAGGAGTACCACCCGACGATCCCCTCCGGGAGTTCCTCCTCGATGAGCGGCGACGGGACAAGCGTCAGCGGGCCCAGGTCGTCCTTGTAGAACCTCTCGCGGTACTCCCAGAACGGGCGGCTGGCCTCGGTGGCCACGAGTTCGATGACCCGGCCGGCCATCGACTCACCCAGACGATTCGCGGCATCCTCGCACTCGGCGGGGAGCTCAGCAAGGAGGCGCTCCTGGTCGCGGTTCAGCTGGCGGAACAGCAGCGACCCAAAGACCACTGCCGGAAGTCCCACCAGGACTACGTACAGGAACAGCGCCGTTCTCCTGGAAGAAAAACGGCTCGCTCCACCTCCGCCACTGCCCTTGGTCATGACTTACCGGCCGTATCCGCAGCGTGGCCGCTCACGCGTACCAGCGATAACCCTTGCCGCGGACCGTCTGGATCAGCTGCGGCTTGCTGGGCTCGGGCTCGACCTTGCGGCGGAGTCCGACGATGTGGATGTCGACCGTGCGCGTCTCTACGTTGGCGCTCTGGTAGTGCCAGACGTCGAGGAGGAGGTCCTCGCGCGTCACCACGCGGTCGTTGTGCTGAATGAGGTAAGACAGGATGTCACCTTCACGCGGCGTGAGCGGAATCGTCTCGCCGTCCCGGTGGACCTCAAGTCGCGCCAGGTCGACCTTGATGTCACCCGGCAGATCCATGACCTGGGGGGTGCTGGGTGCCATCGTGTCACGGCGGAACTGGGCCTCGATCCGGGCCAGCAGCTCGCGGGGCGAGAACGGCTTCTTCATGTAGTCGTCAGCGCCGGCCTCAAAGCCGCGGACGAGGTCTTCCTCATCCGCGAGGGCGGTCAGGACGAGCACGCGCACCATGTGATTCTCAGCGCGCAGCTTCTTCAGCACGTCGAGGCCACTCTGGCCAGGCAGCATGAGGTCCAGAACGATCAGGTCGAACCCGCCGGAGCGGGCCGTCTCCAGGGCTGTATTCCCGTCGTGGGCCACCGCGGCTTCGAAGCCTGCGTGCTCGACGGCGTCGCGGATGCCGATGGCGAGGGCTTCTTCGTCCTCGACTACGAGGATGCGGCGCTTGGAGCCAGTCGGGGACTGGGAGGCGGAGTTCGGTTCCGAGGTCATGATGCGGGAGTCGCGGTCTAAGGGGACTGTGAGGGCGGGGCGTACGGCCTCTCGTCCATGAATGGATGTGAAAGGTAGCACCTATACGTGCGTGAACTACGTCCCTTCCGCATCAACCCGAATGGTCTTCATTGCCTTTTCGTATAGAACTCTCGGTCTCAGGCACCTGGCAACATGGGCCTTACCGAGCGACCCAGGGCCCGCATCCGGGAATCTTCCTAGTAGCTTACCTGGGAGTATTTCCTGGTGGGGGCGCCTCGCTCCCGGGCTGATCCTCGAGGAGCCCCGCGGATCGGAGCATCTCGCGCTCGATCCCCGTGAGGGCTGCGCGGTCCTCGGGACGGATCGGGGCTGCCTCCAGGATGGCCATTGCCTCGCCGAGGAGCTTCGGATCAAGGCTGCCATCCGAGCCCGCATTGGCCGCCTTCGCCACCGCGACAGCGGCCTTCGCCGCCGCCTTCCGAAGGCGAATGGGGCCGATGTCTAGATCTCGTCCACGCGCGGACTGAAGGGCCTGGTGGGCCGAGATAGCCGCCTGGGCGGGGACGCCCCTTTCCAGATGGTCGAGGGCCGTCACCATCTGGAATGCGACGTTGAATGCGTCGCTCAGCAGCATGTCATCCAAGTCCCGGGCCAGCTTACGCGCGGCGTACGTGGCGTTGGCGTCGAAGACGTCGACCGGGCCGCTACGAAGCCGACTCGGCTTCAATGTCCCCTGGCCGGAGGTCTCCTCCTCGGGCTTGGTCATCCGACGGACGAGCGGAGCCGCGGACTCAAGCCGTCCGCCCAGCATCTGTGCGATGGCGTAGGTTCGGAGGGTCTCTTTCTCGAGAAGCCCGGCGGCGTCGAGATTCACCAGGGCGGCTTCGACCCGCTCCGTGGATCGCAGGTCGCAGGCCACGCGGAGCAGGTTCCTCAGCACGGTCGGGTGACCCTCATCCACGGCGCGGGCCTTTTCGAAGTCCTGACGCGCTTTCTCGAACCGCCCCTCCTTGGCGTGGAGCACGCCCGCCGCGAGATTGGCGGTGAGGCTGAGTGGGCGGACCGCCTGCCAGCGCTCGACCACCTTCCGCTGGATCGCAAAGGGAGCCCCCTGGCGCGAGAGGAGCTGGGCCTCTTTCTCGAGCACGATCGGGCTGTTCGGGGCAGCGTCGGCGGCCTGCTCAAGGATGTGGGCGAGGCGCGTGCTGTCGAGCTGCTCGCGTCCGTCGTCTAGAACGATACGGGCTTCGGGCGTCTGGGCGAGGGCGCGGCCGTAGTCGACGAAGGCGAGCGCGTGCGTCGACACGAGGGCTAGAGCCAAGAGCGCCATGGCGGGCATGCCGAAGCGGAGCGCAGGGCCGAAGCGATCGGTCGCGCCCGTGGCTTCCTGGTCATCCGAATGAACGGGCGGCGAGCTGATCACGCCGAAGATGGCGAACGCAATGAAGGGCGCCACTGGCCCATAGAGCAGCGGCGAATTGAACGCCGCATTCGCCAGCAGAGCGATCGCTGCGAAGCCAAAGTCGCGCCGCGTGCTGTCGTCACCCCAGGTCGCCCGGCTGGCGCGCCAGAGGACCACGAGTAGGAAGACTAGGAACGCGCCGCCTCCCACGGGGCCGTGCTCCGCGAGGGCCGTGAGCCAGTCGTTGTGGGCGTGCTCGACTTCGTTAGGCGTGGTTTCCCTGCGCTGGAAGGAGGAGAGCGTGATCTCCGCGGGATCACGGTAGGGGGGGAAGGCCGCCTGGAATTGACCGGGGCCAACGCCGAACGCAAGGTGGTCGGCGAGCATGCCCGGCACGCGCGCCCAGGTGAGGCGGCGGAAGGTGATCCCGCCCGTCGTGCTGTCCTTCGGCGCTTCGGCTACGGCGACCTCGGCAGAAGCAGCAGTGCTTGGCGCATCAACGGGTGCATCTCCTGGCGTCAAGGCCCGATAGGCGGTCGGGAGGAGGCTCAGTAGCAGAGCCACAAGCAGGATTCGGAATCGCTTGGCCGACCCCTGACGCCCGCTTTCTCCACCGTGCCTCCCGGCGACGGTTCCGATGCCAGCCACGAACACAGCCGCACCGAGCCCGGCGAGGCCCGCGTACACCGGCACAAAGCCGGCGTAGAGGCCGTACAGGAGGATCGCGCAGAGGCCTGCGACCGCGAGGATGCCCTGGGTGGTCAGGAATGCGCCGGCGCCCAGGATGGCGCAGGGGAGCGCTGCCTCGGACAGGTCACCGGTGTTGCCGAGCGCGCCTGTCCAGGCGGCACCCATGGGCGCGGCTAGCAGTAGAACGAGCGCGAGGACCCCGAGCCCGCGCTGGAGAACGCGTCTCCCAGCGGCACCTAGACTCGCGCCGCTGATCACGAAGCCCATGGCGGCAGCGAGGCCCGTGACGCTTCGCCAAGCGCCGAAGGTGTCCACGCTACGGGGGAGCATGACGGCCGCTGAGATCAGGACGATCCAGAGCGGCAGGGTAGGCATGGCGCGGTCGCCGCGGCCGCGCAGCAGCGCGAGGGCGAGCGCCGGGAGGACTCCGAGGGCCGCGACCCCTACGCCCAAGGAGGAGGTGTCCGGGGCTCCGTCGAAGAAGCTATACCCCGGCGGAGCGCAGAGCGCCGCGAGCGGGGCGAGGACCAGCCAGCCCTGGAGGGCGTCAACAGAGGTCTTTCTTTGGTCCATGGCGGAGCGCGGTCGGTGTCAAAATCGGCGCCCGGAGCTCGCAACGCGAGCCCCGGGCGCAGTGTGGAGCCGATTCATGGCCCCGGCAGGTGCGTCGAGTGCGACGCCCTCATGTCGCTGATCTTTCAGCGAAACGAAGACTACTTCGCTTGCGCGAAACGTGCAGCCACGGCGTCGAAGTCGACGACGTTCCACCAGGCCTTCAGGTACTCGGGGCGGCGGTTCTCGTAGGTGAGGTAGTAGGCGTGCTCCCAGACGTCGTTGCCCATGATGACCTTGTGGCCGCTGCTGATGGGGCAGTCCTGGTTCGGCGTCGCGACGACGTCGAGCTTGCCCTCAGGCGTCATGACAAGCCAGACCCAGCCGGAGCCGAACTGGCCGCCGCCGGCGCTGTTGAACTTCTCTTTGAAGTTGTCGAACGAGCCAAAGGTGCTCTTGATGGCGTCGCCGAACTCGCCGGTCGGCTCGCCGCCTTTGTTCGCGCCCATGATCGACCAGAAGATCGAGTGGTTGACGTGCCCACCGCCGTGGTTGCGTACGGCGGTGCGGATGTTCTCTGGAACGCTGTCGAGATTCTGGATGATCTCCTCGGCGTTCTTGCCAGCGAGGTCCGTGCCTTCAACCGCTGCGTTGAACTTGTTCACGTACGCGGCGTGGTGAAGTCCGTGGTGGAGCTCCATCGTCCGTTTGTTGATGTACGGCTCGAGGGCGTCGTGGGCAAAGGTGAGGTCGGGAACTTCGAAGGCCATTTGGATGGATGGGGTGGAGGAGCGGGCAGCGATGCTGGTTTCGAAGCAACAAGGATCGCCGCCCTTGCATGAATCTTCAACCCCCAAGGCGTCCCCATAATTTCTTTCGTTTCGACGGGGTCGTTTGACTGGCACCTCATTCCTCTCGCCATGATGTCCTGTCATGAACGCTTTCCGGTTTCTCAGCCTCTTGACCGTCGGTTTTAGCCTCCTTGTCCTCGTCTTCCTTCTGAATGCGACCCAGGGGCGCATGGAGACCGAAGCCGTCCGTGTTCTGGAAGGCCCCGAGGTCGTTCTTGAGGCCGGACAGGCCGTGGAATGGGCCCTCCTCCTGGGAGGAGGGCGAATCGAGGAAGCCTGGCCGGCGCCCCAGCGCCAGCCCCGCCTTTTCCTGGTCGGAGAGCCGGGGGGCGCGCTTGGGGACGCCGAAGTGGTGGCCGAGGCCCATTATTTTGAGGACGAAGACCTCTCCCGACCGGCTTTCATCAGCGGTGGAGACCCCGTCGTCGGCGTGCCGGGTGAAAATCCTGGCGAGCTGGCTTTCGGTCCGCTCTGGATGAATTGGGACCATGACCTGAAGCTCAGGGTCACGGTCAAGGGTGGCGGCTCGGGGACCGCCAAGCTCGTCCTGCGCGGCGAGGCCACCGTGGACTACCTGGCGGCTCGGTCCGTGGCCCGAACCCTCTGGTTCGTTTTCACGGCCATAGCGGCTGCCGGTTTTGCCGGGCTCATGCTGACGCTGCGCGACGGTACAGGCGCTTCTGCGCCGGGTGCCAGGCCCCAAGCGAGCTCCTGACTCCAGCCGGGCTCCCCCCGGACTCCCAGCGGGCTCCCAGCGGGCTCCGGACCCCGGGGGGGGGCCTGGGCCCCCGCCCGGAGGCTCCCTCAGGAGGCCCCGATCGACTTCGACACGATCGCGTCCACAAACGGCTCGGGCTCGAACGCCTCGAGCAGCTCCGGAGTCTCGCCCGTCCCGATATAGCGGATGGGCAGGCCGAGCTCATCTTTGATGGCAAACAGTGCGCCGCCCCGGGCCGTTCCGTCCAGCTTCGCGACGATGAGTCCCGTGACGTCCACGGCCGCTGTGAATTCCTTGGCCTGACGGATCGCGTTCTGGCCGTTGGTGCCATCGATCACGAGCCAGGTCTCATGGGGCGCCCCTGGGATCTTCTTAGCGATGACGCGGCGCACCTTGTCGAGCTCCTGCATCAGGTTCGACTGGGTGTGTAGCCGCCCGGCGGTGTCGATGATGGCGACGTCCATTCCGCGCGCGATCGCGGCAGAGCAGGTGTCGAACGCCACGGCGGCTGGGTCAGCGTTGTCCTTATTCTGGCGCACGATCTCGGCGCCGTTGCGATCGGCCCAGATCTGGAGCTGGTCGGCGGCCGCGGCCCGGAAGGTGTCGCCTGCGCCGAGGATGACGCTCTTGCCCTGGGCCTTGAAGCGGTGAGCCAGCTTCGCGATGGACGTGGTCTTGCCGGATCCATTGACTCCGACCACCAGGATGACGGTGGGCTTCTCCGTCATGACGGGATCGCCGCCGCCCGAACCCTCGAGCTTGGTGAGAAGCTTGGCGCGCATGGCCTCGCGAACGTCGTCCTCGCCCTTGAGTTCACCGCGGCGATGCAGGCGCGCCAGGTCCTCGGTCAGTTCGCCCGCGAGGGGGCCCAGGTCGCTGGTGTAGAGCAACTCTTCGAGCTCGTCGAGGAGCGTCTGGTCGATCTTTCGGCCGCCCTTGAACAGACCAGTGAGGCCGTCGGAAATGGCGGCACGCGTTCTGGAGAGGCGCTCCTTGAACCTATCGAAGAGTCCCATGAATCAGGCGTCCTTGGCGGGGATACGGTTCTTGATCTTGTCGAGGATGCCGTTGATGAAGGCACCGGAGTTCTGGGTCGAGAAGCGCTTGCCGAGCT
>JBLIHL010000266.1:0-7961 GCA_047635895.1 Paracoccaceae bacterium
CGGTGAACTGGTGGGGTGGCGGCAGAGCTGGGGGCAGCTGAGTCCATCACCGTACGGCGACGGGCAGACGTCCGTTGGCGACGAATGGGCAGCAGGGCTGGCGGCGGCCTGATCTGGGAAGAGCTTGCAAGACCACTGAAGGGAGTCAGCTTGGAATGGTCACTCGAGGCCGACGCTCGCGACGATCTTGAACGGCACGTGACGCACCTTCGGATCGTGCCAGGTCTCAACCTCGATGGCTGCGACCTCACCGAGGTCGGTCTCGCAGGCGAGCGTGACGTCGCTCGTGCCGTCGAAACTCATGGTCGAGCGCCGGTCCAGGGGGACTCGGCTTCCGTCCGGGAGAATAGCCGTCCACTGGATGATGGCGTCGAGGGAGGCCGTCGTCACCACCCGTAGTTCGTGGCCGTCTCCCCAGTTCGCTTTTCCGTAGGACTTGATGGTCATCTGGATCGGGCCAGCCTGGACGCCGTGGTAGTCCTCAAGCGGTGCGGGCTCGCTCGTGTAGATTCTCTTCTCATGGGCGATCGAAACGTCGATTGTGCCGGTGGCGAGCACGCTGGTGGCGCCCGGGCTGGGCGCTTCCGGGCTCTCCAGCTCCAGCGCCAGGCGGTGCCCGTTCTGGACGATTCGGTCACCGAATGCGAACGGGCCGAAGGGCGCCTCCGGATCGATGAGCGACTTCCCCGCGCTGTCGGCAAAGCGCGTCACCTTGGAGGTGTCTCGGTCATAGCCGATGATGCCGCCCTCCGGGCTATCGACGACCAGGGCGAGGCGCGTCTTCGAGAACGTGCCCTGGAAGGCTAGCGAGGGCATCCCATCGACATCTTCGGCGATGGGGTAGTTGATCATGATCCCCGTGGCGCTGGCGCTGGGGCGCGCGCGGGCGGCGGCCTGGAGGGGCCGGGCGGAGCCCGTGATGACCACGGCGGCGAGGGCCAGCGTGGGGAGCAGGATGATCGTGGCGGCGCGGAGGGCTTTCATATCCTGACGATTCGGCAAGATCTTCCTAAAGCTTGAGGTTGGGCCTGACAGTCCGGGGCGGCATCGGGAGAATGGACGCATGCTTCGAATCCCAACTCACCTCATTATCGCGCTCTCCCTGGGCCTGGCGGCCACTGCCTCGCACCTCTCCGGCTCCCCGGCACAAGTGTCGCGGACGGTCGCTGAGGAGGCCACGTTCGCGGAAGTCCTCGCCGCCTGCGTCGTCGAGAAGCCCACAGAGCTCTTCCGAGTTCTCCGGGTCGTCGACGGCGACACGATCCATATCGAGCGCAACGGGGAGCGTGAGAAGCTGCGCCTCCTCTCGATCGATACGGAGGAGAAGTACAACAAGAGCAACACGAGCGAGACCAAGCCGTTCACCCGCTTTGGCGAGCAGGCGACCGGATGGGCCCAGGGCTTCTTGATGCCCCGCAGTCCCTCGGAGGGCCCGATCCAGGTGGGGCTCCGCTTCCCGGACGGCATGGAGTCCTACGACCCCTACGGCCGGCTCCTGTGCCACGTGGTGACGACCGAGGGCATTGACTTCAACCTTCTGATGGTGCGTACCGGCCTCAGCCCGTACTTCAACAAGTACGGCAACAGCCGCATCGACCACGAGCGCTTCGTGGCGGCCCAGGTGGCGGCCAACGCCGAGCAAATCGGCATCTGGCACCGCTACACGAATCAGGACGGCAAGAAGCGCCCGTACGAGCAGCTCCTCCCCTGGTGGCAGGCGCGTGCCGAAGCGGTGCAGTCCCACCGCGACCTGGCGGCCAAGGATCCGCTTCGCTACGTCGCCGTGGACGAGCCCGATGCCCTCGCCGCCGCGATCAAGAGCGGGCCACGCAAGGTCACGGTGCTCGCGCTGATCGATCGCTTCTACGAGGAGGACGACGGTTCCCGGACGGTGCTCCTGCGCAGCGGCGATAAGCGCCGGGCCGTCCGCGTGTCGATCCCGAAGGAGCTCCGAAGTGCGATGGAAAAGCACGACCTCGATCACTCCTACGAGGACTTCCGACAGAACTACTTCCTGATCAACGGCACGCTCCAGATGGGCGCGCGCGGCTTTGACCTCGTGGGTGTCACCGTAGACGACTGGCGCCTTGCAGGCCCCGATCCCCGATAGGCATGTTCGCACAAAGTAAGGGCTGACGGGTTCCTAGGCCCTCAATTCAGGAAACAGGCCTGACTCCGCGCCGCACTACACTACATGCCCCTCGCTTCCTCCACCTTCGCCCCCTTCCGCACCATGCTCCAGTCGTTCTCCTTGGGACTCGCCCCGAGAACCCTCGCACTCACGCTGCTTTTTGCGCCCGTGACCTTCATGGCGACCGCGCTGCCTGTGACCGCGGCCCCTGCCCAGCGAGTCGCGAAGTCGTTCGTGGAGTGCCCTTCCCAGGGCTTCCAGTTCAAGCCCCTCGACAAATTTGACTCGATTCCGGTGGACTCCTCCCGGGGCGGCGAAACCGTCCTTCGGATGGGCCAGGATCAGAGCACGATTACGGCCTATGCGGCCGCTAACCAGGTCGTCGAAGGCAAGGCCAAGAAGGGCGAGTCCGTTGCCAAGAAAGCTCGACGCAGCGTGACGTCGATCATCGCGGACATCGGTTACAGAGGCCTCAGCAAGAAGGACATCAAGAACCCAACGATCGAAGAGGAGGTCGAGATCGAGGGGCTCACCGTCAAACACCTGCAGTTCAACTGGGTGATTCGATCGGAGCAGCCCAAGTCCGAAACGCCCGTGGTCCTGGATGTCTGGAGTTATCCGCTTGATCACGCGGACATTCACATCGCGTACTTTATCGCCGAGGAGCTCGACTCGAAGCTCGAGAAGGCGTTGCGGAGCTCCGCCGAGTCCTTCGAGCTGATCGAGCGCATCGCGGAGGTCGAGATCGACGTGAGCGAGCGGACCTACGAGTCCCAGATGGAGTGGGCCGAGCAGGAGGCCGCAAAGACGCCCGGTTGGCAGGCGATTGGGACCCCATCCGAGCGCTTCGTGATCCTGACGAACGCTGAGAAGATGGCGTTTGTCAAAGAGGTGATTGAGCGCTTGGAGATCAGCCGCGACATCTACGAGCAGGACTTCCCGCCGCCCGCCGGGTTTGATGCGGTGTCGGTGGTGCGCATCTGCGCGAACGCTGACGAGTTCCATAAGTTCAGCGGCACGCCTCGCGGAGTGGCGGGCTACTTCAGCCCGAGCTCTGTCGAGCTCGTGATGTACGACAACCTCGAGGTGGACCGGAACTCCACGTACGCCGTGGTTAGCCACGAGGCCTTCCACCAGTACTGCCACTTTCTGTTCAATCAGTCCGAGGCGCATCGTTGGTTCGACGAGGGGCACGGCGACTACTACGGTGGCCTCAAGATTCGTGGTAAGCGCGGCAAGATCACGCCGAAGATGCCGTCCGGTCTGGACCGACTCTCCGTCATCCGAGGGATGGTTCGGGATGATCAGTGTGCGCCGCTCGTGGACCACCTGAACTTCACGCACACACAGTGGCAGGGCCAGGGACCGTCGGGCGTGAGCTGCTACGCCCAGTCCTGGTCGATCATCTACATGCTGCGCCAAGGTGCGCTGCGGAAGGTCAACCGCAAGGTATGGAAGGACGAGTACGCCGACATCCTCCCTAACTATGTCCGGACGCTCAACGGCGGCTTCGAAGCTGCCTATGAGAAGATCCGCGTGGAGCGCGTTGCCAAGGCGAAGAAGGACGGCAAGGAACTGGACCCGGAGGACCTTAAGATCAACCGATTCGACCTCGACCCGCGCGACAAGAATAAGATCTGGGAGGACGCGATGGCCGCCTCATGGGGCCAGATTGACCTCGACGAGTTCGAGGCCAGCTGGAAGCTCTATATCGAGAAGTACCTGAAGCAGTAGCGCGTCTACTTGCGGCCCTGAAGGACCAGCGCGCAGGTCGCCGCCACGGCAACGGCTAAGGCTGCGAGCCAGGACTTGCCGCTGCTGCTTGCGGGGGCGTCGTCGGGAGCGCCCTTGCCACGGACGGGCGCCTGGACCCGGGGCGCGTTGCCTTGGCGCGTCCTTGTGTAGGACGTATCGAACCTGGTTCTGTTCTCGAGCATGGCGAGCTGGCGCTCGTAGCCCTCGGCCGCATTGACAAGGACGGGTTTGAAGTCGCTACGACCCAGGGCGCCTCGGCCGGCTGCCAGGTCGTTATCACCTTCAAAAACGCCGCTGATGTCTAGTGGATCCCCCGGGTGTGTGAGGTCCCGTCGGCGCTCTTGAACGAGCTGAAACGACTCCACGCTGTCCACCTCTGCGGCGGGCTGCTCTTCGCTCGTTTGGGGCGCAGGAGGTGCGCCTGAGGCGCTCGCCAGTACCAGGCCGAACAGTCCCGACGCGAGAGAGACGCGCAGGACGCGACTCTTGTTGACTTGAGGAAGCTTCATCAGGGCATCACCACGGCGCGGTGGGGGTCTTTCTCGAGGCGGCGCCATTGGACGACGCGCATTGGGGCCAGCGTGTTGGGCAGCATGTTCCCCATGAGGCCGCTGCTACCGCCAAGGAGGCGCGAGTCGTAGTTCATGATCGCCTTGGGCGTGCCGTAGACGATGCTCTCGTTCCGCGCGACTAGCGAGCCGTTCAGCTCTGCGTCCTGGTTGCCAAAGACCACCCAGGCAAACGCATGGTTCGTGTAGAAGGTGGCGTCGAGGTGGTTGGCGTACATCGAGGCGATGTCCGAGTAATCGTTGATGCCAGCGGGCGGCATGTTGCCCTCCCATTTGATGGCCTCAAGGTCTTCCTCGAAGGCGAAATCTGAGACCGAGAGCGTGTCGTCGTACTGACCGTCCCCGTCGATGTCCTCGCCGGTTCCGGGGATCACGTCGCCTGCGCTGAACCCGTCTGGGATCAGGCCGGCCGCTGCGTCCTCGGGGGTGTAGCGCTCGACCGTGAACTCGCCGTCCCCCTCAAGGAAGTCGTCGTCGGCGGTGCCCATCACGCCGTCGCGTCCGGCGCGGGTGTTAGGAATCATGTCCAGGCCCGCGTCTTCGCGTGAAGAGTTGAGCGGCGATTGGAGCCAGCCGTTGACGTAGCTGGCCCAGCTGCTGTTGGTGAAGTCGCCAACCACCACGCTCTCGCGGGCGAAGAGACCCAGGAAATCAGCGTTCCAGTTGTCCGTCAGCCACAACTCGATCTCGGCTGGAGAGTCCCCTGCGGGACGCTCCGAGGTCGGAGCGTTGAGGTAGTAGACGGAGTCCGGGACGTACACGTTGCCACCGGAGTAGATGCTCCCTTGGCCCGTCACGTAGCCGCTGATGATGACGTCGCCGCGGACCACGACCGGGCCGTTCAGGACGATTGGATTGGCCGCCGTGCCGTGGAGGTAGATGTGTTCCTGCTCACCAGGTTCGTCGCCCGTGATGCCGTTGGAAACCACGCTGCCCCCGATGGTGATCGAAGACCCCTCGCTTGTCGCGATGTCCTCGTAGCGCTGCAGGTCCGTGAGGTTGGGCATCTCAACCTGGTCCATATAGTCGTACTGGTCCGTGGTGCCGCCTTCGCCGTCCCGGACGTTGTCGCCGTTCACGATATCCCAACCGGACATCAGGCCGTCATCTCCTTGGGGGTCGCCGAGCGAAGCGGATGTCCCGTCGTGGGTGACCGAGTCGAAGAGCGGCTGGCCCGTGATGATCGGTTGATAGCCGCCGATGTCCATCTGGCCGTTGCTTCGGGCGTTACCGTTGACCTCGATCGTGTTGCCGTAGAGCCAGCCCCAGTTGTTCACGAAGTAGGCGTTGTCGAAGACCTCGCTCGCCTGGAGCGAGTACTCGACGGTCACGGCAAGCGAGTCCCACGCCTGGAGGTCTTCCTTGGGACCTAGATTCTCTGGAGCGCGCGGGATGTAGCCGGTGGAAGTGATGGTGACAAAGACGCTGTTCGTTGTGTCCTGGCGCAGCGTCATCGACGTGGTGTATTCGCCCACGTTGGCGTTGCCTGACATCAGAGGCTCCGCGGCGAAGGTGAGCTGGCTGCTGCCCTCTCCACCGCTGGAGTTGAAGAGAGCGCGGATGCCTTCGAGCGGATTCGTCACGCTGTTCTTTCGGACAGCGTCCGCGAGGATGGCCTTGTTCCGCTCGACGCCGGTCTCAGCGAGGGCCGTAGCCCGCACGTCGTCGATGGATCGCCGGGAGGCCGAGATCTCGACACTCGATAATTGAGTGGAAGCGATGACGAGTCCTGCGACACCGACGAAGACGACTATGGTCGCGACGAGCGCGCTGCCGCGCCGATTCGGGTTCGCCGACAGCCGCACACGCTGTCGGGAAGTGCTGGTATGCCCGCTAGTCATTTCTGATGCGAACATCGAACTCGTCTTTTCTGCTGCCTTCGTCGCCCAGGGTCTCCAGTCGGAGAACCCAGACATCTCCTGAGCTGTCCACCGAGAAGCGAACCACATCGGTCGCCATCACGTGCATCAGCTGGGTGTCTCCGTTGAGATCGATCACGCGGCGGACGAGCTCGTTGATCGCCAGTCCGCCCTGTTCGACCGAGTATTGAATGAACCAACCCTCGCAGCTGCAGTTCGCCTCGTTGGGTGAGAGGCGTCGATCGAAGACGCCCCAAGCGACGGTCGGGCCGCCGTCGATGGCCGTCTGAAACCGAAGCGTGGCGTTGCCCGCGCCGGGTTGATCGAGCTGGAGTGTCTCGCGGTTAGCAGATCGCAGCTCGTCGCGCAGGCGGCCTGTGACCTTGCGCAGCGTGCTGTTGGACTCCACGTTCATGGACACGGTGCGGTGGGACTGCTCGCTTGCCCGCGACGACATGATCAGGACGTAACCGATGCCTACAAAGATCGTGCTGGCCAGAACGATCTCGATGAGCGTGAAGCCCGATCGCGTTCCAGGTTGATAGCGTTTTCGACGTGGAAGGAGTTTCATCAGAGTGCCCTCAGCGAGTCCACGGCGGCGACCCGGCGGCCTGTACCCTGGTCGACCAGGCTCAGTCGGATCTGAACGATGTCGATGGAGGCCGTGAACGTGGTGATTTCGATTCGGTAGAGGGCGTCGTCCTGGGGCTCGGTAGAGAAGATTCGCTGGCCGTTCATCGAGAGCAGGTCCGAGGCCGAAACGGCCGTCAGGTCCTCCTCGACCGACTCGAGGAAGAGGGCACCCTGGGTCAGGTTGCGCGACTGCTTCGTCGAGTCGAGGCTCTCACCCATGGCTCCTGCGGAAGCCAAGAGCAGGATGGCGATGATCCCCGCCGAGATCATCAACTCGATCATGGTCAAACCAGCCTGGCTTGCTCTCGAGGGACGGCGCTGCGTTGACGGGCGGCCGTGCGGTCTCTGTTGGCGTATGAACTTCATGTCAGATGTGGGAGGGTCAGACGGCATTCCTGGAATGCGTCTTCGTTCCATGAGGTTTCTCGACTCCCTGTTGCGGCGCTCTGGACCGAAAGATCTTCCGTCCGAGCGAAGGGTCTGAATCGGGACGGGAGGTTCTCGATCCGGAGCATGGTGGTGGGGTGTCAGTCCGGCGACTTCAGCCCAGCTATGCGCGACACGCTCCTAGCCGCTCTGCCACTGATGCCTGCAGCACCGAAGCTTGCACCGACGTGTCGCGGACTGCTCGCCCGCAGGGGCGAGTCTTCGGTCTTCGGTCTTCGGTCATGTCGCCCAGCCCGACCGCCCACGCGTCGAGCGCTGCGCGCCGACGGCAGCAGGTCGGTACCGGGCAGGGTCGGTACCGGGCACGTCCGCGGCGGTCACGACACCGCCCACGCGTCGGGCGCTGCGCGCCGACGGCAGCAGGTCGGTACCGGGAAGTCGGTAGCGGCCAGGTCGGCACCCGTCACGGCTGCTACCAAGGCAGTGAATGCCGAACCGTGCGATGGCTGAGACACCGCGCTGTATTTATGCGCCCATCGCCTGACGGCGCTGGAGCGATTATGTCCCTGTGCGCTCGCCGCGCAGGCGTCCTCGCCGGACGGGCGTGCTGCCGCACGGGCCTCCTCG
>JBLIHL010000267.1:0-7943 GCA_047635895.1 Paracoccaceae bacterium
TGCGCTTGAAGAGGAGCCAGGAGAGAGGCGGCACCCACCAGGAGGGCGAGGAGGAGCCTGCGAGTGGTGAGCGAGGGGCTCAAGATGCGAGTCCTCCGGGTGCAAGTGGCGCGGGAAGCGTCAGGGGCGGCCAGTTGGAAGGCGGGGGGCGAGGACGCTTGGGGCCTGCGGCTGCCCGCAGGGTCCCCCAGATTCATAATCCTCGCTGTAGGGCGTTTCAGGGGCCGTGGAGGCCAGAAAGGGGGTCTGAGAGTGGCGCTCGGAGGGGGGTTTCCTGGATAATGTCTGGCCTACTGTTGGCCGCGCCAAATCGCCCGCAAGACCCTCATAACGGGGCTCTGGGGGACATTTCGCGCCTCCTTGCAACCCCCCCCCAGGCAGCTTCCCCTCCGAAGCCGCCACCCAGACTGCCGGCTCCGATTGCGAGCCGCAGCCCCTAGCCATGACGGATCCAGAGGCCCCCGAGGGCGCAGAGCCAGACGATGAGAACATCGTCGCGGCCACCCCCGAAGAGCTCGCATCGCGAGGCCGGACGACCCCGCGCTCCATCGAAAAGGAGATGAAGGAGTCGTACCTGACGTACGCCCTTTCGGTCATCCACAGCCGCGCGCTCCCCGACGTTCGGGACGGGCTCAAGCCCTCCCAGCGCCGTATCCTCGTCGCCATGAACGACCTGAACCTGAGCCCTCGGGCCAAGTACAGGAAGTGCGCCAAGGTGGCGGGCGACACGTCTGGTAACTATCACCCGCACGGTGAGTCGGTGATCTATCCGACGCTCGTACGGATGGCCCAGGACTTCTCGCTGCGCTACCCGCTCGTGGACGGCCAGGGCAACTTCGGTTCCATCGACGGCGACCCCCCCGCCGCCATGCGATACACCGAGGCGAAGATGGCCGGGATCACGATGGAGATCCTGTCGGACCTCGACAAGGAGACCGTCGACCTCGAGCCGAACTACGACGAGACGCGCATGCAGCCCACGGTGCTGCCCTCGCGCTTCCCGAACCTGCTCTGCAACGGCTCGGACGGCATCGCCGTCGGCATGGCGACCAGCCTGCCGCCGCACAACCTGCGTGAGATCGGCCGCGGCCTCGTCGCGCTCCTGGAGGACCCGGACCTCGAAACAGACGAGCTGCTCAAGCTCGTTCCAGGTCCGGACTTCCCCACGGGCGGCACCATCATGGGCCGCAGTGGAATCGTTCAGGCGTACACCACAGGTCGCGGACTGGTCCGTGTCCGGGCCAAGTACGAGATCGAGGAGAACAAGACCCGCGCCCAGATCGTCTTCTCGGAGATCCCGTACCAGACGAAGAAGGGCGGCAACGACACCGGCATCATCGCCAAGATCGTCCAGGTCGTGAAGGACGGCCGGATCGTCGGTATCTCCGACGTGACCGACTACTCGAACCGCGACGGCATGCGCCTCGTGGTCAAACTCAAGCGGGGCGAGGATCCGCAGGTGGTGCTGAACCAGCTGTGGAAGTACACGCCGCTGCAGAGCACCTATTCGATCATCAACCTGGCCATCGATCGTCGCCAGCCGCGGACGCTTCCGCTGCGCGACCTGATGAGCGCATGGCTGGTGCACAGGCGCGACGTGCTCCGACGCCGGACGATGTACTTGCTCCGCAAGGCGGAAGAGCGCATGCACATCGTGGACGGTCTGCGGATCGCGGTCGATAATATCGACCGCGTGATCGCGATCATCCGCGCTTCGGCCAACCGCGACGACGCTAAAGCGGCTCTGTCGGCTGAATTCGGCCTTTCGCCGCGTCAGAGCCAGGCCATCGTCGATATGCGCCTCGGCTCGCTGACGGGTCTTGAGCGTGAGAAGCTGGAAGAAGAGCACGCCAAACTCTTGGCCGAGATCGCGGACTACCGCGACATCCTCGACCGGGCGGATCGCGTCACCGCGATGATCCGTGCGGACATCCTCGAGATCGTTGAGAAGTACGGCGACGAGCGTCGCACGGTCATCAGTCTGGAAGAGGTCGATGGCAGCGTCGACATCGCCGACCTGATCACCGAGGACCTGACGGTGGTCACGCTCTCGCGCGAAAACTACATCAAGCGCGTGCCGCTCGACACCTTCCGCGCCCAGGCGCGGGGCGGTCGCGGCATCAAGGGCTCCGACCTCAAGGATTCGGACGTCCAGCGCTCGGTGCTGGTGACCTCGACCCACGACTACCTCCTGTTCTTCTCGAACATGGGCCAGGTCTTCTGGCAGAAGGGCTACCAGATCCCCGAAGCTGGCCGGAATGCGAAGGGTCGTTCGATCACGAACGTGCTCCAGCTCCGCGAGGGCGAGGAGATCAACACGATCCTGCGAGTGCCCGAGTTCGACGACGAGCGCTTCATCGTGTTCGCGACGAAGAGCGGTATCGTCAAGAAGACCAAGCTCGAGGCCTACTCTCGTCCGAAGAAGGGCGGCATCCGCGCCATTCTTGTGGACGAGGATGACGAGGTCGTCTCGGTCCGCTTGGCCAAGCCAGGCGACACCGTCCTGCTCTCGATGTCCGGTGGTCGTGCGATTCGCTTCGACGAGGCGGGCGTTCGCTCGATGGGGCGGACCTCGCGCGGCGTGAAGGGCGTCAGGCTCAAGGGCGGCGACACGGTCGTTGGCATGGTCGTGGCCGAGCCGGACGCGTTCCTGCTGACCGCGACAGAAAACGGCTTCGGTAAGCGGACGCCGCTCATCGACTACCCGATCAAAGGCCGTGGCGGCCAGGGCGTCATCGACATCAAGTCGACCGAGCGGAACGGCTCCGTGATTCAGGCCAAGTTCTGCCGTGCAGATGACGACCTGATGTTCATCACGACCAGCGGCATGATCGTCCGTACCCACGTGGCGGACGTCTCCTCCATCGGTCGGAACACCCAGGGCGTGCGCCTCGTGAACCTCAAGGGAAACGACAAGCTCGTCTCCGTAGAGGTGGTCTCGGGCAGCGATCTGGAGCGCTTCGCCAACGATGGCGCAGAGGCTGGTGCCGTCCCGACTGAAGGGGGCGCTGAAGGCGCGACGCCCGAGGACGCTGTTGAGTCTGACGCGGGCGAAGCTGTGGATGACGCCTCTTCCGACGACGTCTCTGGCCAGGCCGACCCGGAAGGTGGCGCGGCGGATGACGCAGAGGGAGAGGAGGAATAGCCACCATGGGCCTTCAAGACCAGATTCAGAACGACATGAAGGACGCGATGCGCTCGGGCGATACGCTCAAGCGCGACACGCTTCGCATGCTCATCGCTGCCATGAAGAATGAGCAGATAGAGCGGGGCGAGCGGGGAGATGATCTCAGCGAAGACAGCGTCCTCGCCGTCGTTCGGCGGGGCGTTAAGTCCCGTAGGGATAGCGCCACGCAGTACCGCGACGCGGACCGCGCCGACCTGGCTGAGAAGGAGGAGTCGGAAATCGACGTCCTCGACGGCTACCTGCCCCAGATGATGAGCGAGGACGAAACCGCGGCTGCCGTGGACGTCGCGATCGCCGAAACGGGCGCGGCGGGCAAGAGCGACATGGGTAAGGTCATGAAGGCTGTGATGGCCAAGCACGGCGCCCTCGTCGATGGGAAGCTCGTCAACCGCCTCGCGGGCCAGAAGCTGTAGCGCCCTGGCCTGGAGAGTCCCCGGCGCTGTAATGTCTGCGTCAAGACCGGGTTTTGATCTGTCACGAACGGCCAATTCATCCGAATTGGTCGTTTGATGCACTCATGGACAGCCTCGGCTGCCAATAGAATGCATCCCTACTTCCCTTTGGAGGGCAGCTCTCATCATGAAACCCACAACATTGTTCACTGCCGCCATTCTGGTGGTTGGCGGTGCCATCACCACCTCCGCGCTCTTCGCGTCCGGCAGCGGATCGCCAGGCGCAGCGGGCCCACCTGTTGCACAGGATGCCGCGACGTCGCCGTATGACGACCTCACGGCCGAATACGTGCAGGCGAAAGCTGACTTCAAGGAGAAGCTGAGCGCCGCCGACAAGAAGGAGCGCAAGGCCCTTCGCGACAACGCGCCGATCAAGGCGTACTGGCCGCGCTTCGAGGCCATGGCGCAGGGCGGCGAAGGCCGCGCCCTCGTCTGGCTTGCGGATAACCTCAAGAGCAACCGCGATATCAAGTCGAAGAGCCGTCCAGCGGCACTCGCGCCGATCTACACGGCGCTTGCGGCTAACCACGTCAACCAGGACTGGTTCGAGGGCGCGCTACAGAGCTTCGCCCGCGACGGCGGCACGCTCGGCCTCGAGACGTCCAGCAAGCTGATCGACTCGATGCTCAAGGCGGCGAAGGAGGACAAGACCAAGGCGGCTGTCCTTTTCTTCGGCGCGAACGCGATCCAGAAGGACGCGCCTGAGAAAGCTGAGGAGATGATGAACCGCGTCCTCAGCGATTACGCTGACACCTCGTTCGGCATGATGGCTCGCGCCTCCATGGCGAAGCCTGAGGACTCAGAGGTCGGCAAGATCGCACCTGGCTTCATGGCCAAGTCGCTTGACAACTTCGAGTTCAGCCTCGAGGACTACCGTGGCAAGGTCACGGTCCTCGACTTTTACGGGTTCTGGTGAGGCCCGTGCAGGAGGGGCATGCCCCACCTGAAGGAGCTCGTTGAGCACCACAAAGATGACCCGTTTGCACTGATCGGAATCAACGTTGGCGACAGTCCTGAGGACTACCGCAAAGGCGTGAAGGAATTCGAGGTCAGCTGGCTGAGCGCGTTCGAGGGCCAAGGTGGCTCCGCGATCGCGAGCCTCTACGCCGTGAAGGGTTACCCCACGTACCTGGTCCTCGATGTGGACGGCAAGATCGTCCACCGCGGCCACAACCCCAATGCCATCGACCAGGTCGTCGCCGACCTCGTTGCTAAGGCGAAGAAGTAGATGGTTCTGAAGGAACGAAGCGGATCTCTCGTAGGTCGGGGCGTCATTTCGTGCGCGCTGCTGGCCTGTACCGTCCTGGTCGCTGGCGCTTCGGCGCCGCAGCAGTCCGGTGAGGATGGGTCGCGCAAGGCGATAGGCCCTGACACCCGTCCGCTCGTTCCTGCTGACACCCTCCCGACGCCGTTTGTGCGCTCGGTTTCGCTCGGGATTGAACCCCTGGCAGAGGGCTTCAGCGCCACCGAAGAGGAGTTTGCGCTCGGTCGCAAGCTCTTCTTCGACCCCATCCTCTCCGCGCGCCGGACCGTGGCCTGTGCCTCGTGTCACCGCCCGGAGTTCGCGTTCGCCGACAACCGCCAGACTTCGCGAGGAGTCGAAGGCTACCTGACGCGGCGCAACTCGCCCAGCCTCCTGAACAAGGGGCTCGACACCCACGTCCTGTGGGACGGTCGCGCGGCGACTCTCGAGGATCAGGTGCTGATGCCGATCGAGAATCCCGAGGAGATGGCCCTTGGCAAGGCCGCGGCGATCAACCGCCTGAGCCAGGAGGGCGAGTACCCCGCGCACTTCGAGGCCGTGTACGGCCGCGAAGTCGATGAAGCGGCTCTCGCGAACGCCTTGGCAGCCTTCGTCCGCGGGCTGACGGTGGGCAACTCGCCCGTCGATCGATTCCGCGACGGTGACGTCGCGTCGCTCAGTCCGTCCGAAGAGGCTGGGCTTTGGCTTTACGAGGGCAGGGGCCGCTGCTGGGAGTGCCACAACGGTCCTAACTTCTCGGACGGCAGCTTCCACAACACCGGGGTCGGTGTGACCGGCGAGGCGCCTGAAGTGGGCCGCTACTTCGCGACCGAGGTCGAGGTAGACCGCGGCGCGTTCCGCACGCCTGGACTCAGGATGCTGACGAAGACGGGGCCGTACATGCACGATGGCAGCCTCGCGACGCTCGAGGAAGTCGTGGAGTTCTACCGCCGCGGCGGCAACGCGAACTCGCACCTGTCGCGTCGCATCAAGCCCATCCGGCTGAGCGATGACGATGCGGCGAACCTGGTCGCGTTCCTCAAGGCGCTCTCCCGCGAGTAGCGCCGCGAGCCCTGAAGATCAGGGCTTCAGCGTAAACGTGATCGCGCTGGACAGCTTCATCTGGGCGCCGTCTCTGTAGAGCGCCTGGGCGAACCAGGTGGAGCCTCCGCCGAGTGCGATCATGACCTCGGGGCCGCGGACGACCGTGAAGAGGGCCTGGCCCGAGGCATCACTCCGTTCGGGCGCGCCCACGAACACGACGTTCTTCCGATCGAGGCACAGGTTCCCGATGGACCCGAAGGGCGTCAGGGCCTGATCACGCGACATCATTAGGAGCGTCTGCGCCAGCGGCGGCGTACGGTCGACGAAGATCGCGAGGGACTCCTCACGGAGCTGGGGGCTGCCGAGGATGCCCATGCGAGCGCGGTCATTCCCCGAGTGCTCGGCCCCACGACAGGTGGTGTTACTGGCCCATTCCCCAGGCCGGAGAACGAGTCGGGTCCCATCATCGTAGTACCCGACCCGTCGGCCCTGGCCGAAGTACAACCCGCCGATCGAGGTCGTCAGCTGGGTCCTGGTGTCGTAGAGCGAGACTCCGTTCTGGAGAGGCACGAAGAGCTGTCCGCTCACTGCTTCGGTGACGCCGCCCTCGAACGGGCCGACGTCGTACTCGCCCACGAAGTCTCCGTTGGCGAGGAACTCATAGACCCGTACGTCGCCTGCGACCAGGATGTTTCCGTTGCGGCGGCAGCTGAGCTGGAGCGGCTCGGAGAGGATTCCGAGGGGGCTCGGTAGCGAAGGTCCCGCGAAGGTGGACAGCCACTGGCCGCTGAAGGTGTACCGGTCGATCCGGTTGTCGTCCTGGATCGCGACCAGCATCGAATCCTCGAGCTCGAGCGTGTCGCCAGCTCCGTGGATGTGAATGTGCCCGAGGGGGTTGGCGTCCGTGTCGTAGAGGAGCAGGGCATCGGTCGTGGTGACGATGACCCGGTGGCCCTGGGCGCTCGACTGCGCTTCGATGCTCCGAACGGGGTCTTGAACCGGGAACGAGTCGATGAAGTTCCGGTCGCCGCGCGCCTCGTAGCGGTAGATCCAGAAGGACGAGGCGATCCAGACCTCGTCGCCGACGAGTTCGGCGTCCTTGAGCGCGTTGTTGCCGGGCGTGGGGTTGCCGGTTGCGTAGACGTCAATCCAGGCGCCATCGACCAGGGCGCCCGCGCGGATGTTCACCAGTGCCACCTGGGCGTGGGGACGGTTGTGGGGAACCATCACGCGCTGGCCCAGGCTCGGCGCCGCGACGAGGCACGGCAAAATGCACGGCGCCAGCAGCCTCGCGCATGGAGCGCTCCACGCGGCGATTCGCTGCATGGTGCCCTTCAGGCGGGGCCGGATAGATGCGCCCCAGGGCGCGGGCGCGGGGCTTGGTGCTGGCGAAGGTAGGAACACGGAAATGGCTCGTGGAATCACTCTCATCGTAAGCCTGAGGCAGTCCCCGCCTCCTGCCGAAGCACCAGTTTTGGCGAGAACCAGGCCCGTGCCCCCAGATGGGGCGGGTGCGGAGCGCCTTGGACCTCTGCCTCAGGTTGAAATGGCGGGGTTTTCGAGCGAGTGTGGCCCGATTCGAGCCGCTAACGTGCCTCTCCCGGCGACGGATGACTGCAAGAACGCGGTGCGCACGTCGGGGACGGACACTCCTAGAAACGCAGCTACTTGAAGCAACCACCGGGCCCCTTGAACCAGCCACAGGAAGAACCCGGATCCGGAAAGACCCCCGCGGATCGCCACTCGCGGCTTGGGGTCCGGACGATGCTGGTGTCGAGCCTCACGCTGGTGAGCCGTATCCTTGGCTTCATCCGCGAGGGGATTGCCACGGCGCTTTTTGGAAACAACTCCGGCATCTACGACGCCTTCCTGACGGCGTGGCGAGTGCCCAACCTGTTCCGCCGGTTCCTCGGGGAAGGTGCGCTCTCCACGAGCTTCCAGACGGCTCTCACGGCGGTCGATGCGGAGCACGGCGACGAGGTGGGCGCGACGCTGTTTCAGCGGACGCTCAAGATGC
>JBLIHL010000268.1:0-7934 GCA_047635895.1 Paracoccaceae bacterium
TGTTGATGATCAGCTGGATCGCGAGGGCGCGGCGGACCGACTCTTCTGTCGGCGTGGTGATGGCCTCGTCGTACGCGTTCGTGTGCAGCGAGTTGCAGTTGTCGAACAGTGCGTAGAGCGCTTGGAGTGTCGTGCGGATGTCGTTGAACGCGATCTCCTGCGCGTGCAGCGAACGGCCGCTCGTTTGGATGTGGTACTTGAGCTTCTGAGCTCTTGGGCCACCGCCGTAGAGCTCTTTGACTGCCTTCGCCCAGATGCGGCGGGCGACGCGGCCGATGACCGAGTACTCGGGGTCCGTGCCGTTCGAGAAGAAGAAGCTCAGGTTCGGCGCGAACTCATCGATGCTCATTCCTCGGCTCAGGTAGTACTCCACGTAGGTGAAGCCGTTGGCCAGGGTGAGCGCGAGCTGGGTGATCGGGTTCGCGCCCGCTTCTGCGATGTGGTAGCCGGAGATGGAGACCGAGTAGAAGTTCTGGACGTTGTGCTGAACAAAGAACTCCTGGATGTCGCCCATCATTCGCAGGGCGAACTCCGTGCTGAAGATACAGGTGTTTTGAGCCTGGTCTTCCTTCAGGATGTCCGCTTGGACCGTGCCTCGCACCGTCGAGAGAGTCTCGGCGCGGAGCTTGGCGTAGACGTCTGCGGGGAGGACGTCGTCGCCCGAGAGGCCGAGGAGCATCAGGCCCAGACCGTCGTTACCTTCTGGGAGGTCACCTTGGTACGTGGGGCGGGTGAGGTTCTTGTCGTCGTACTTGGCCTTGAACGCTGCCTCGACGGCGGCCTCAAGGGCGTGCTCCTTGATGTACTTCTCGCAGGTCTGGTCGATCGCTGCGTTGAAGAAGAAGGCGAGGACCATCGGCGCCGGGCCGTTGATCGTCATGCTGACCGACGTCGTGGGCGAGCAGAGGTCGAAGCCGCTGTAGAGCTTCTTCGCGTCATCGACCGTCGCGATCGAGACGCCCGAGTTGCCGACCTTGCCGTAGATGTCCGGGCGCGGGGCCGGGTCCTCGCCGTAGAGCGTGACCGAGTCGAACGCCGTGGAGAGGCGCGCGGCTGGCATGCCTTTGGAGACGTAGTGGAAGCGGCGGTTCGTTCGCTCCGGGCCGCCCTCGCCCGCGAACATGCGGGCCGGGTCTTCGCCCTGTCGTTTGAGGGGGAAGACGCCGGCGGTGTAGGGATAGATGCCGGGCAGGTTCTCTTGGGAACGCCAGCGCAGGATCTCGCCCCAGTCCTGGAAGCGCGGGAGCGCCACGCGCGGGACCTTGGTGCCGCTGAGGCTCGTGGTCGTGAGCGGTTGGGTGAGGGTCTTGCCTCGCACCGTGAACTCAAAGACGTCGCCGCTGTACTGCTCGCGCAGGGCCGGCCACTCGGAGAGAGACTTGACGGCGCGGCCGTCGAGCTCGGTCTTGAGTTCGCTGTAACGCTCGATGAGCGCGACGACGGCCGGGAGGTCGCTGTCGGTAGATGCGAGCTCGGGGAGAACGTCGAGGTTGAGCTTCTGGCCGCGTAGAGCGAGGACCGAACCGTGCAGGTTGAAGAGCTGCCGAGCGATGTCGCTCTGGCGCTGGGTCCACACGTCGTAGCGGGCGGCGCTCTCCTTGATCTCGTCCAGGTACCGGACGCGGTCGGCGGGGATCACCGAGCGCTTGTCTCCGTCCTCCGTGACCATGTCGTCCTTGTGCGGCTGGAGCGGCGCGCCCGTCTTTTCGACGACCGCCTCCATCAGCGCGATGTAGAGGCGATTGGTGCCAGGGTCGTTGAACTGGCTCGCGATGGTGCCGTGGACGGGCATGTCATCCGGGGAGGTCTCCCAGAGTCCGCGCGCGCGCTGGACCTGTTTCTTGACGTCCCTGAAAGCGTCGAGGCTGCCGCGCTTGTCGAACTTGTTGATCGCTACGAGGTCCGCGTAGTCGAGCATGTCGATCTTCTCGAGCTGCGTCGCGGCGCCGTACTCGGCCGTCATCACGTAGAGGCTCGTGTCGCAATGGTCGGTGATCTCGGTGTCGGACTGACCGATGCCGCTGGTCTCGACGATGACGAGGTCGAAGCCCGCGCCCTTCGCAATGTCGATGGCCGACTGCACGTGCTTCGAGAGCGCGAGGTTTGCCTGGCGCGTCGCGAGGCTTCGCATGTACACGCGCTCGTTGTCGATCGCGTTCATGCGGATGCGGTCGCCGAGGAGCGCGCCGCCCGTCTTGCGCTTGCTCGGGTCCACGCTGAGGATCGCGATCGTTTTCGTCGGCTGGTCGCGCAGGAAGCGGCGGACGAGTTCGTCGACGAGGCTCGACTTGCCGGAGCCGCCCGTGCCAGTGATGCCGAGGACCGGCGTCGTCGCGCTGCCGGGAAGCTCGCCGAGGGCCGTCCGGATCGTGTCGGCGGCGCCGGGCTCGTTCTCGGCGGCCGAGATGAGCCGCGCGATGGCGCGCGGGTCGCGCTCGGAGAGACGGGCGAGGGAGTCCTCGACGGTGAGGCGACCGTCGGC
Source organism: Paracoccaceae bacterium (assembly GCA_047635895.1). Lineage (GTDB taxonomy): Bacteria > Planctomycetota > UBA1135 > UBA1135 > Saltatorellus. The sequence goes on from JBLIHL010000268.1 coordinate 2,483, forward strand.
CACGCGGTCACACTGGGTGAGGAGATCGTTGATCATCCCCTGGAGGCCCATGGAGCGGCCGTCATCCGGGCTGTAGATCCGGGCTACGCCGGCCGCGTGCAGCTCGGCCACCTCGGTGGGCAGGATCGTCCCGCCGCCGCCGCCGAACACCTTGATGTCAGCGCCACGCTCGGCCAGGAGCTCGACCATGTATTTGAAGTACTCCACGTGCCCGCCCTGGTAGGACGTGAGCGCAATGCCGTGCGCGTCCTCCTGGATCGCGCAGTTCACGATCTCGGCCACCGACCGGTTGTGACCCAGGTGGATGACCTCGGCCCCCGAGGACTGGAGGATCCGACGCATCACGTTGATCGCGGCGTCGTGCCCATCGAACAGCGACGCAGCGGTCACGATTCGGACCGGGTTCTTGGGCTTGTAGGGGGCGGTGGGCTCAGATGCGGACGTGAAGATGGCCATTATGTCAGCCAAGGTAGGCTGACGAGGCTCTGGCGGCAATCGGCGGAGCCGGGTCTCCGTGACAACACCGTGAGGGGCGCGCAGGGGTCGATTGAATCGGGCAAGTTCTACGTAGATCCGAGAGGCGCACCCCCTTGCCCGGGAACGCGCTTCGTGGGACGGCGCTGCCGCCCCGGACACGGGATCAGCCCGCCCTTTCAGGCTTACTACAGGAGCTCTCCGTGGTCTATCTCTCGCCGATACCGCTGTCCTCGCCTTTGCTTCCTGACTCGACTCCCACGGCCCGCAGGGCCGCTGACGCACCTCAGAGCCCCCCTATGACCGATCTCAACAGCGCAAGCCCTGCGGGTCACGATCGACTTGAATCCGCGGACCACGAGCCGGGTGGGGCTGCCCCCGAGGGCAGCCTTGGGGAAGCCGAAGCCAGCTCAGCCCTCGGCATGCGTCAAACGCGCCGCGCCAGCATCGGCCGCCGGCGCTGGTTCGGCGCCGATGAGACGCAGTCGCTCGCGTTCTACGGCGAGTACTACCGCTGAGGGCGCGCGCCGGGCGCCGTTCGTCCCCGGGGAGAGGACATCATGCAGGCGCCCACACGCCCCATAGGGCCTAGCGCATGCTGCGACAGAAGGCCGTGTAGGCCTCGATTGCGCCCTCAACCTCTGCGGCCGGGCCGATCAGCTTGATGAACGCCGTCTCACTGCCGATCGGCGCGACGGTTCCGATGAGCGCGGCGTCGCTGACCTTATCGCCGCCCATGGGCGTATAGCTCCCCTTCGCGTGCATCGTCGGGGCGAGGGTTCCCAGGACTGGGAGCAGCGCCAGCGCGTCGACTTCGGCCTGCGTCATCGCATCCGCGCCCATCTGCTGGTTCCAGCGGTTCAGGTTCGGGAGGACCCCGCCGCCTTCGCCGCCGAGGAAGGTCACGGTGCACTTTGAGTTGGCGCCGACCTGGAAGGCTGCGGTGCTGAAGGCGCCGACCTTCATGGGCTCCCAACCCTCGGGGGCCCGGAACTCCAGGTCCCGAGTTTTGCCCGCGATGGAGCCCTCGGGGCGCGCAGGCCAAAGCTTCTCGACCAGGAACATGCGCGTCTCGCGCCACGCCTTGGCCGCGTTCTCCGCGTCGTAGCGTCCGCTCGACGGGTTCGCGAAGGCGTGCTCGGCGTCGTACTGGCGCAGGCGCAGCTCCTTGCCGGCGGTCTTCATGGCGTCCTTGAAGCCGGCGACGGCCGCGGGCGGGATCGAGCCGTCCTGGTTGCCGAAGACGCCCAACATCGAGGCGTTGATGCCCTTCAGCTCCTTGGGCTCCGTGACCAAGCGGCCGTAGTAGACGACGGCCGCGTCGAGCTCGGGCTCGGCCATGGCGAGCTGGAGCGACCAGCCGCCGCCGAAGCACCAGCCGATGCACGCGGTCCGCTCGGCCTTGACGGCGCCGGCCGGGTCGCTGAGGTACTCGTGGGCGGCGAGGAGCTGCTCGATGGCGGTGTCCTGGTCGACCGAGCGCATCGCCTTCATGGCGCCCTCGCGATCGGTGGCGACCACGCCTCCGTAGAGGTCGATGGCGAGCGCGGTGTAGCCGTCCGACGCGAGGCGGTCGGTCCAGTGCTTGATGTGGTCCGTCTGGCCCCACCACTCGTGGATGACGATGACGGCCCCGAGGGACTCGCCGATCGCGGGCTTGCTGAGGTAGCAGTCCATGCCGCCGACCTTGATCGACTCGCCTGTGAGCTCCGGGGCCTCGGCGTCGGTGAGGTCGTGGAGGGCGGCGAAGCTGGCTTCGTCGAGGACGCCGGTCCAGTCCATGGCGCCGTCGTCGCCCGCCTGGAGGCCGTCCTGTGGGCTAACCGGAAAGGCAGCTGAGAGGCCAGCCGGTGCGGCCGGTGGGGTGGTTTGGGCGAGGCCCAGGAGCGCGAGGGCGACGGGCGTCGCGAAGGTGTGGAGCATGGCGGTGAGAGAGAGGGGTGGGGGGCGCGGGGGGAGGGCCGGACGGGGACCAGCGGCTCCGCGCGCCGGGGCTCTATTTCACCGTCTCGGGGCGAGGCGCGCTGGGGCGCTCCTGCGGATTACCGCGGCTGGGCTGTACCAGTTCCGTTCCCTCCGCGTCCCAGCGCCCTCACCGCACCAAGACGCTGAGGGTGGCGGTGTGCTGGACGGTCGAGCTGTACTCGGGGCCGGGCTGGCCCGCGTCCTTGACCGTCAGCTGCTCGCCTTCGCCCTCGCCCGTCAGTTCGAGGGAGGCGAGGTGGTGGGCGCTGACGTTCCATACGAACTCGCCTTTGAGGACGTAGGTCGTGGTGGTGGTATCCGTGGCGGTGCCCTCGACGGGGGCCTGGGAGAGGTCGCCTGGCTTAGTTTCGGTCTCGATCAGGTCGCCGCTGAGGGCGATGGTGCAGAGGACGACGTCGTCCTCGGTCCGGATGTCCACGAGGCGGAGGGTAAGGTCGCCTTCGTAGGTGGTTTCACCGGTTGCGGGGATGCTGCCAGCGTCAGCGCCGGACCAAGTCCACGGAAGGGAGTCACTCAGTCCGAGGAGGTCGGAGAGAGCGGACGCGTCCGCTTCCCAGGTGTCATCGGTGCCAACTGGATCCTTAGGGAGGAGGCCCGTCGGCTGGAACTCGGGGCGCACAGAGTCCAGCAGCTCGGTGGAGAGTTCGTTGTCGGAGTCGGCCCAGCGGGCGACGACCTCGTCGTCTGCATTGCGCCCGATGAGGAACGGCGCGCCGTCGAGCTCGCTGGTGGCCTCGGCACTCATCTCCATGTCCTGTTCTCCCATGCTCAGGCCCATGTCGAAGGACCCTTGGAGTCCCTCTGTTGTGCGCCTGCGCCACAGGCCGGCGATGTCGTCTTCGGCGGGGAGGAAGTGGTCCGTGATCTCGGCGGTGGTGGCGGTCGTGTACTCGATGAAGAGTTCGGGGAGGTACTGGGGGTTGACCTCTTCGCCATTCATGGACACGGCGAGGTCGCGGGCTTCGACGCTTCGGCCGATCTCGATGGCGTGCGTGGTGACCGTGCCCGGGGTGGGGGCGAAGCGGAGCTGGACGGAATCGTCTGGGCCCGCGGCGGCGAGGAGCAGGGCGGCCGTCACGGTGAGGGCGGCGGGGGTGATGACGTTCAACTGCATGGCAAAGGGCGTGGTTTGGTTTCGGGGCAGGGGCGCTAATTTGGTGAGGCGGGCACGCCGATCCCTTCGCTCAATTCGCGAGATCACGGAGTTTCCCGGGGCCGTGGGAGCGCTGAGGCCAAGGGGAGGATTCAATTCCGGGGCTATGACCCCAAAACCCCCATCCAGGCGGGGCGGCTCCGGCTCCTTGCCAGAGGATCGCCTCGTGCCGCATCCGGATCGCCTGGGCCCAGGTGCCCGTGACTTTGGCGAGATCTGCCGGAGGCACGAGGCCGCCATCGAGGCTGGTCAGGCGATGTACGAGGACCCCTCCACCGGTCTCTGGGTGATGACGGCGGGGACGCTCTGGGGTAGACCTTGCTGCGACAACTTGTGCCGCCACTGTCCGCACCTTGAGCGCTAAGGGGGGTCCTGCGAACCGTGAAGATTGGGCCAGGCAGGCACCGTTATCTCACTGTGATGCACGATCTGTTGGGGAACACCCTCGGCCGGGCCATCAGCGGCCCCACACAGCCGCTTAACACGCCAAACTGTCGCCGCTGGCGAGGTGTCTCTCCTTCTCCCCCCACGCCGGCTATTTTTTTCCGCTATGCCGAATCCAACGATCTCTCCGTCCAGGCGTGCTGCTTACACGCCCGGCCAGATCAACCATCTCCCCCAGATCGTTCTCTTTACGATCTGTGTCCTGACTCTTATCGTCGGGCTATCCGGCTGATCGCGAGGGGACTCTCAGCCTGGAGCAGCTGCCAGGAGCGACAGGGCTGCATCACGGCGTGCGTTCGAGACCTCGGCATTGACGGCTTCGAGGCCGGTTTGGAAGAGCTGTAGCTGCTCTTCGTTGTAGCCGCTGCGGTCGAAGCCGTGTGCGTTCCTGAAGTCCTTCAGGAAGTGGTTTCGCTTGCGGTCGAGCCCGTCCTGGCGCTTGACCCAGGCGGCCATAACCTCCTTCAAGCTCTCGAGGGCGACCGTCTCATCCGCGAAGATCTCCGTGAAGAGCTCTTCTGCGCGAGGCGAGAGATCGAGGACGACGCTGGGCTTCTCGCCGAGGCCGCAGCTGGCGCTACCTGCTGAAAGTAGCGTCGCGCCCGCCTGGTCGCCGCGGGAGCGGTAGACCGCTTCCTGCAGGAAAGACTCGGCGAGCGCGATGCGATCGGTATCCATGGACTGGATTAGCAGTGCTTGGTGTAGGCCTCAGCGAGGGTACGACCGACGGCGTTGGCGTCCTGTCCCTCGATGTCGTGGCGCTGGATCATGTGAACGAGCTGGCCGTCCTTCATGAGACCGATCTGGGGCGAGCTGGGCTGGTAGGGCTTGAAATACTCGCGAGCGCGCTCGGTAGCTTCCCGCTCCATGCCGGCAAAAACGGTGACGATGCGGTCGGGCTTGACGCCTTCCATCATCGAGAGCCGAAGCCCGGGCCGAGCGGAACCGGCCGCGCACCCGCAAACGGAGTTGACAAAAACGAGCGTGGTGCCTGGCTCCTTCATGGCGGAATCCACATCCGAGGCCGTCAGGAGCTCCTGAACGCCAATAGAGGTGAGCTCGTCACGGAAGGGCTGAACCATTTGGGGGTCGTACATCGTCGCAAAGGGCCCCAGTCGGACCCTCTCAAATCTTGGGTGAGGCGGTAGACGCAGGGCTAGAAGGGCCAAGCGTGCCAGGGATCCTAGCCCGCCCCCCCAACCCGGTGAACCCCAGGACCCCGGAACCCATCCCAAACCCCGACCTGACCAGGCCCCACTTCCCCAAGAACCGCCATCGAGGCCCCCAAGCCCCCGTGCGCCACTTTCGAACCTGGTCCATCCACCCCGAGCTTGGCGCGATTCGAACCTGGTCCGTTTGTCCCGAGCTTGGCGCACTTTGAACCTGGTTCAAAGT
>JBLIHL010000269.1:0-7874 GCA_047635895.1 Paracoccaceae bacterium
ATCACCGAATGCTTCGCCCTCGGCGGTCTTGACCTCGAACTCCTGATCGAGCTCTTTGCCTACGAGCGCTTCCTCGACGGACGGGGGCAGCTGGCCCTCGCCGACGACGATCTCCAGATCTTCGTCCGGATCGCTCGTCTCGACGACCTCCCCGTCCTCGTCGAGGACTTCGAGCTTGAGGCTAACGGTGGATCCGTGACTGGCTGTCTGGTTCGGCATGGGGAGTATTGGGGGCCACGTCTGGCGTGGCAGGTCTTGGGGTAGTGATGCTGGCATCATTGCCAGCCGGAACTTCGTAGCGCGGCGCCAGGTAGGTGTACCCGGCGAGCGCAGATTCGTAGCGCTTCCAGAATAGCGCGGACTCTTCGTAGGTGAGGCGTCCCGCCTGGAGTGCGTCCTCGACGTGACCACGGAGCTTGCGCAGGAGGTCTGCCTCGGAGTAATCGACGTACTCAAGGACCTCTCGAACGCGATCGCCGCGCAGCACATGGACGAGCTTGGGCTTGTTGTCCTCGGACAGATCGACGTGCACGACGTTCGTGTCGCCGAACAGGTTGTGCATGTCGCCCAGGATCTCCTGGTACGCGCCCACGAGGAAGAAGCCCATGAAGTAGCCCTCGCCAGGGACCTGCTCGTGGACCTCTAGCGTGTTCTTCACGCCGCGCAGGTCGATGAAGCGCTGGATCTTGCCGTCGGAGTCGCACGTGAGATCGGCTATCACGGCGCGACGCTTGGGCTCCTCGTCGAGCCGGTGGATCGGCACAACAGGGAACATCTGGCCGATGGCCCAGGCGTCCGGAAGGGACTGGAACACCGACATGTTGAGGAACAGCGTGTCCGCAAGCGCCTTTTCGAGGTCTTCCACGTCCTCAGGGACGTAGTCGCTCTTGCGCGCCATCGAGAGTACTGCGTGGCATGCGCGCCAGTAGTGCTCTTCCAACTGGGCGCGCTCATCGAGGCGCAGCTGGCCGGTGTTGAACAGCAGCATCGCCTGCTCGCGCAGGTCGCCCGCGTCGTGGTAGGTCTCAAGGTAGTTGCGCGGCGTGATCTGCTGGCTCAGCTCCGCCATGGACGTGACGACCTCCGGTGTGTTCTCTGTGACGGCGAGGAGGTCCGGGTCGTCGTGGGGATCGAACGTCGTGACGCCCATCGCCTCGGCGATCAGCACCGCGTGGTGCGAGACGAGCGCGCGCCCCGACTCGGTCACGATGGTTGGTGCCGTGAACCCGTGCTCTTGAACCGCCTCGTGCAGGGCGTAGACGACGTCGTTCGCGTACTCCTGGAGCGAGTAGTTGCGGCTCGACTCGAAGTCCGTGCTCGAGCCGTCGTAGTCGACGGCGAGCCCACCGCCCGCGTCGAACCAGCGTATGTTCGCGCCCAGTTCGGTGAGTCCGGCGAGGATGTTCGTCGCCTCGCGCATGGCCTGCTTGATGGAGCGGATGTGCGTAATTTGGCTTCCGATATGGAAGTGCAGTAGCTCGAGGCAGTCGAGCATGTTCTCCCGCTTGAGCGTGTCGACGATGCGCACGATCTCGCGCGTGGTCAGGCCGAACTTCGACCGATCGCCGACCGAGTCCTGCCACCGACCGGACGAACGGATCGATAGCTTCGCGCGCACGCCAATACGAGGCCGGATACCGAGGTCCTTCGACGCTTGGAGCACGGTGGCTAGCTCGGTGAACTTCTCGACGACGATGATCGCAGTGATCCCAAGCTTGCTTGAGAGAATGGCCGTCTCGACGTACTCGGCGTCCTTGTAGCCGTTGCAGATCATCAGCGCGTGCTCGCCCGCCTCCATCGCGATCCCCGCAATGAGCTCGGGCTTGCTGCCGACCTCAAGCCCCATGCCGTGCTTGCGGCCCTCACTCATGAGCGTTTCGACCACCGAGCGCTCCTGGTTCACCTTGATGGGGAACACGCCTCGGTAGGGGGCCTCGTAGCCGTACTCCTCCCGGGCGTTGTTGAATGCGCGGTTGATGTCTCGGACGCGGGCGCGGAGCAGTCCGTCGAAGCGCAGCAGCAAGGGCGTATGGACTCCCCGGCGCCGAATCTGGGCGACGAGTTCATAGAGGTCTATCCCGGGACCCCGATCCTCTTCGGTGGCCTCAGGATAAATACTGATCCGGCCCAGTTCGTTGACGCTCACGTAGGGATGGCCCCACTTCTCAACGAGATAGAGGTCCGCGCTGTGTTCGGTAGTCCAACGGCTCATAATGCGGGAGGATACCGCCAGGTCCAGCATGAGAGGGGTCTTCAAACGGAGGAAGACCCCAAGGAAGTCGTGCGGCTTTGGGCCCCAGGTAGCTATTTTCTTGGCATGACGCGGATCAGGATCACCAAGAGTCTCCCCAGCCTCCTCAAGGGCATCGACGCCCTTCTCATCATCGCCCCGAAGTCGCGTTTCGACGACGGGTCCTTTCTAGATGCCCTGCCGGAGCCGGTCATGCGCCTTGCGCTGGACCTGGCGAGCGACCTGGATCCCGGCCTGACCGGGATCGCTGCGGGCACCCTGACCGGGGATGCGCCGCGGAAGCTGGCGATCGGCGTGCTGCCCGACGAGGTCTCCCGGCATAACTCGCCCGCTCGGGCCGAGGCGATCCGTCGCGTGGTGGCCCAGTCGAGCACCGGGAAGTCCGGCAGCGCCGCCATTCTGATGGTCCTGGACCAAGAAGAGCACTTCCCCGCGGCCGCCTGCGGCGTAGCGCGGGCCCTGCCGCTCTTTCAGCTGACCCGCAAAAAGGGAGCGGCGCCCGCAGGCGCCAAAGCTGAGTCGAAGCCCGTGCCCAAGCTCGGGATCATGGCCATCGGGCCCGATGAAGCTCCGATCGCGCCGCCCAAGTGGCTCCAATCGGTGATGGATTACAGCCGTGAAGCCGGCCGCCTCGTGGACACGCCGCCGACGGACCTCAATCCGAAGGCATTTCAAGATGAGGCAGCCAAGCTCCTCCGCGGGGTCACAGGGCTCACCCGCAAGGCCTTTGTGGGTGACGCGCTCCTTCGGGCGGGCCTTGGCGGCATTCACGCCGTCGGCCGTACGGCCCTCGATGAGCCGCGGATGCTTGTCTTCACGTACAAGCCGGCCGCCAAGACCAAGGCGAAGAAGCACATCGCGCTGGTCGGCAAGGGCGTGACCTACGACACCGGCGGGCTTTCGCTTAAGATCAGCGGCGGCATGGTCGGGATGAAGATGGACATGGGCGGCGCCGCGGCCGTTCTGGGTGCGTTCTGCGCCCTTGTGAAGGGCGGGGCGCCGTGCACGGTCAGTGCGGTCATCTGCCTGGCTGAAAACGCCATCGGCCCGGCCGCGTACAAGAACGATGATGTCATCTGGATGCACAGCGGCAAGTCGGTGGAGATCAACAACACCGACGCCGAAGGCCGCCTTCTCCTGGCGGACGGCGTCAGCTATGCGGCGCGGAAGCTCAAGGCGGACATCGTGATCGACATCGCCACGCTGACAGGCGCCCAGGGCGTCGCGACGGGCGTCCTCCACGGCGGTTTGGTGGCTGACGACGGAGAGATCGAGGCCACCATGATCGAGGCGGGCCGCAAGAGCGGTGATCTCGTGCATCCCATGCCCTATGCACCTGAGTTTTACCGGTCCGAGTTCAAGAGCCACATCGCCGATATGCGGAACTCCGTGGCGAATCGGGCCAACGCTCAGGCGAGCTGCGCCGCGGAATTCGTTCACTGGCATATGGCGGACACGGATGCTCGGTGGGTGCACGTCGACATGGCGTATCCTGCGATGCGCGGAGGCCGGGCGACTGGCTTCGGCGTGGCGCTCCTTGCGCAAGCCGTCCGCGATCTCGCCTGATCTTCTCTCTCGCTCCAAGCCACGTTCATGCTTCTTCATTCACTGATCGCGCCCCTCGTCCTTGCGGCTGCCCAGCCCTCCAGCCCCGTCGCCGATTCGTACGGCTGGGTCAACCTCTTCGACGGCAAGACGTTGGATGGCTGGTCGGAGAAGGGCGGACCCTACGACGGGGATGCGGACTGGACGATTGAGGACGGCGTCATCGTGGGCCGCGAGGCCGAGGGCGCGCGCGGCGGGCTTCTCTACACGGACGAGCTCTTCGGCGACTTCGAGTTCGAGTGCGACGTCAAGATCAACGCGCCCTTCGACAGCGGCATTTTCGTTCGCATGCTGCCGAAGAAGCGCGGGGCCCAGTTCACGCTGGATGATCGCCCGGGCGGTGAGCTGTTCGGCATCTACTCCAACGGCTACCTCTTCCACCAGTCGGGTGGCGACGCGGCCTGGCGCTCGGGCGAGTGGTGCCACACGCGCGTTCGCTGCGTCGGTCATCCGATGCACCTGATGGGCTGGATCGACGGCAAGCTCGTGGTGGACTACCAGGTGCCCGCAGGGATGGACGAAGCGTTCACTCCGGAGGGCCGCATTGGCATCCAGGTGCACGGCGGGATGAACGACCCCGAGGACGCCGCCGTGCGCTTCAAGAACCTGCGTGCGCGCCGGCTCCCGGCGGCAGCGGGTGACGTCTTCACGACCGACTCGAATGGGCTCATGGGCCTGACCGCGGCGGGCGAAGCTCGCGGCTGGCAGCCGCTGTTCAACGGCGTCAACCTGGACGGCTGGCTGCCGGCCGGCGCCCAGGGGCCGCTGACCGCCGAGGAATTCGAAGCGGCGGGCTACCGCGCCAAGGGCGGCGTGCTCGAGGCGCTCCACCACGGCACTGCGGGCGTGATTCGCACCGAGCGCACGAACTTCCGCAACTTCGCGCTGCGGATGGATTTTCAGCTGACGAAGCTCGCGAACTCGGGCGTGTACCTGCGCTCCGTGGACGACGGCACGAACCCGAGCTTCAACGGCGCCGAGGTCCAGATCCTCGATGACTTCAACTGGGAGGCCGCATCGGGTTCGAAGCTCGCGCCGTACCAGTTCACCGGTGGCCTCTACGGCTCGGTGGCGCCTGCGAAGAGCGCCCTGCGTCCGATCGGCGAGTGGAACACGTACCTGGTCACGTGCGTGGGGACCCGCATGAACTGCGCGCTCAACGGCACGCTGCTCTGGGACGTGGACACGGCCACCCTTGAGCCGAAGAGCGGTCCGGCCTTCGCCGACCGCGCGATGGCCGGGTTCATCGGCATGCAGCGCCACGGCTCGGCCGCCGAGTCAGAGAACGAGGTCGGAGCTTCGTTCCGCAATATCTTCATCCGCGAGCTGCCCGAGATGGGCCCGTCCGCCCGCTGATCTCCCTTTGCTCTCCTAACCCCTGTTACCGATGCACCTGCGTCTTCTGCCGAGCGCGTTTCACCGAATCCCGGCCTCGGACGGCATCCCGCCGTCCCAGCCGCTGACGAGCTTCATTCTGCGAAGCGATCATGGACCCGGCCCGCTGGCGATCGACGCAGGCAGTCTCGGGATGGTGGGGGAGGCCGAGGACATGGCGAAGATCCAGAACGTGCTGCTGACGCACGCGCACATCGACCACATCGCTACGCTCCCGATGTGGCTCGAAGCGCTTCTGTCGAGAGACCGAGCGCCGATTCCAGTACATGCGAGCCTCGAGACGATCGAGGCGCTCCGGGCTCACTTCTTCAATAACGTGATCTTCCCGGACTTTGAGACGCTCACGGAGGAGGACGGGCGTCCGCTGATGAAGTTCATCCAGGTTGCGCTGGAGGAGCCCTTCCAGATCGCGGGCTTCGAGGCCCTGGGGTTCCGGGTGGATCACCCGGTGCCCACGACCGGTTACTGGGTCAGTGACGGCCACGACGCGGTCGTTCTCGCATCGGACTCGGGGCCGACGGAGCGGCTCTGGGAAGTGGTGCGTGACCAGCCGAACGTGCGTGCGGTCGTGCTGGAGACGAGCTTCCCGAACCACATGGACCACGTCGCGAGGTCGGCAGGGCACCTCACGCCGGCGCTTCTGGAGGAAGAGCTCAAGAAGGTGCCGGACAATGTGCGCGTGCTGATCACGCACATGAAGCCCGCCTACCGCGGCGAGATCCTCCGGTCGATTCAGGCGCTCGACGATCCCCGGGTCGAAGTGCTGGAGCCGGGCGTCGAGGTGGAAATTACCGAGACGGCAGAGCCGACTCGCGAGATTCCTGCGTCAGCGCCGAAACCAAACGTTCCATTTCCGCCCGCGTGAAAGCGGTGGGCCGCCTCCTGGTCACGGAACGCGAATCCCGGAGCAGGGTCGGGATCGGCGCCGGAGGGTGAGCGTATGCTCTCTTCCATGTCGATCCTCTCAGCTGCATTCAGCCTGGCCCTCATGGCCCCGGCCAATTGGGCGCCTGGCGCCCCTGGCGCTCCCGTCGCGTACGGTTGGTCTCCGGCCCCAGCCGCCGTCCAAGGCACCGTTGGGGATGAGGGCCAAGCGCAAGCCTTGGACCTCGCCGCGGCGCGAGCCATCTTCGAAGCTAACCTCGCCGCCATCACGGGACGGAACCGCGAAGAGTACCTTGCTACGTACCTGAACTCAGATCGCCTCGTGCGCTCAGGTGCGACCGGGTTCGACCTGGGTTGGGACGACCTCGCGGCGGGCGCCGCCCTCACCGGCAGCGACGATTGGCCCGCCCAGCTCCTCGCGCGCGACGTGCAGCTTACGTGGATGCGCACCGGCCTCGTCTATGGGACCTACCGCTATCGCGTGTCGTTCGACGGCAGCGAGTGGGTCGAAGGACTCAGCGAGCGCCTCTTCACTGCGACAGCCGACGGCTGGAAGATCGCGTTGACTACGGCGTTCGAAGTCGACGACAAGACGCCCTCTCCGCCGGTGGCCCTCGTCGGCGCGACCGTGCACGACGGAACCGGCGGCGAACCGATCCAAGACGCCGTCATCGTGCTCCGTGATGGTCGGATTGAGACGGTCGGCCCGCGCGCCGAAGTCACCGTGCCCGCGGGCATTGACACCCTCGATCTCAAGGGCAAGCACGTGATCCCGGGCCTCATTGATTCGCACGTGCACTACAGCCAAACCGGCTGGGTCGACGGCCGCCCGGACGCAGGCAACGTACGCGCGACGCATCCGTATGAAGAGGCGATGGCCACCAATCAGGCCCATCCGGATCGCTTCCACCGCGCCTTTCTCGCCAACGGCATCACCGCGGTTTTTGACAACGGCGGGTACCCGTGGACGCGCTCGCTGGGCGCCGCGACGGAGGCGTCGCGGGAGGCACCCCACGTGGTCGCGGCGGGCCCCTTGCTCTCGACCTATGACCCGGGCCTCAACCTGTTCGATCGCCAGCAGATGATCTTCCCGCAAACGGAAGACGAGGCCCGTGCGATGGTCCGCAGTCACGCCGCATCGGGGAGCCAGGCGATCAAGTTCTGGTTCGTCGTCCAGTCGGCGGCGGACATCGAGACCTTCACCCCGCTCCTCATGGCCACGGGTGAGGAAGCGCAGGCCACCGGTCTGCCGCTCATCGTGCACGCTACGCAGCTGGAGGCGGCCAGGGTCGCAGTGGCCGCCGGTGCTTCCCTGCTGGTGCACAGCGTTGATGATGCTGCCATCGATGAAGCGTTCATCGACGCCTGCGTGGCGCAAGGCACAAGCCTGTGCCCGACGCTGACGGTCTTCGATGGTTACGCCCAGCTGTACCTGCGGGAGATCAGTGAAGAAGTTCGGTCCCAGCTCGAGTTCGTGCACCCGACGGTCCGCGCAAGGGTGCTGGCCACGGAGGGCCTTGAGTCACGCGGAGACAAGAGGACGATGCGTGCGAGCCTGAATGCCAGGGCCGAGCGTAGCCGCCAGGTGATGTACGCCAACCTCCTCAAGCTCCACCAAGCGGGTGTCCCTATCGTGATGGGCACGGACGCGGGCAACCCCCTGACCCTTCATGGACCGTCCGTCTTCCCGGAGCTGGAGGCGATGCAGGCCGCCGGCCTCAGCCCATCTGAGGTGCTG
>JBLIHL010000270.1:0-7842 GCA_047635895.1 Paracoccaceae bacterium
CTTCGCGCGCGTACGCGTTGCAACGAGCTCGGTGACGTCGATCTCCTCGACGACGGTGAAGTGCGCCGCCGTGTGCTTGGAGCGCGTCATCGCCTCGCCGATCTTGCGGCGGATGCCGCGGTACGGCGTCCGCTTCTCTTCCGCCATGACCGGGATCGGCTGGGCGGGTGCTGCAGCGCGGCCGCCAGCAGCCGGAGCGGCCATGGTCGGAGGTGCACTGACGGGCGTGGGCGGAGCGGTCACGACTGCAGCAGCGGCTGGTGCTGCCGCCTGAGTGGCGGCTCCACCACCGGACTTCGCGAACGCTTCGACGTCGGCGCGGCGGACCACGCCACCGCGGCCCGTGCCGCTAACGCTCATCAGATCGACGCCAAGCTCGCGCGCCACGCGGCGTGCGCTCGGTACCGCGAGGACCTTGCCGTCAGCATGGCTGACGCGTGCCGGCTGGCCGCCCGCAGGAGCAGCCGTGGCCGCAGGTGCCGTAGCAGGTGCCGTAGCAGATGCCGTAGCACTACCACCGCCGGCAGCTGCGCCGGACTGAAGATGGAAGATGACATCCCCCACCGGCACGGTCGCACCTTCGTCAGCGAGCAGCTTGACGATGGTGCCAGCGGCCGGAGCCGGGACCTCCACCGTAGCCTTATCCGTCATGACCTCGACGACGGGCTGGTGCTCTTCAACGGACGCGCCCTCTTCGACAAGCCACTGGACGATCTCGCCCTCGGCGATGCCCTCGCCGATGTCGGGGAGCTTGAACTCGATCAGCTTGCCTGCCGGAGCAGGGGCTGCAGCAGCAGCGGGAGACTCAGAGGGAGACTCAGCAGCAGGCGCGGCGGCCGGAGCGCTGCCCGCACCACCTACATCAAGATGGAAGATCACGTCGCCCACGGGGACCGTATCCCCCTCAGCGGCAAGGAACTTCGTCACGGTGCCGGCAGCGGGCGCGGGCACCTCGACGGTGGCCTTGTCCGTCATCACTTCGACGATGGGCTGGTGCTCGTCGACGGAGGCGCCCTCTTCGACAAGCCACTGGACGATCTCGCCTTCGGCGATGCCTTCGCCGATATCAGGCAGTTTGAACTCGATCATGGGATGGGGTGTGCTGTTGGAAACTTGTGCTCAGAGAAGGGCGGGGCGATCAGAAGTCGTAAACGGCTTCGATGGCGTCCAGCACCCTGCGGTCGTCGGGGAGGTAGTGGTGTTCCAGCGTGTTCGGGAACGGAGTGTCAAAGCCGGTGACGCGTTTGACGGGCGCCTCCATGTACTCGATGCAGCGCTCGGCAATGATCGCGCTGATCTCAGCGCCATAGCCGCAGAAGCGCGGAGCTTCATGCACGACGACCACGCGGCCGGTTTGCTTGGCCGCTTCGATGACGCCCTCTTCGTCGAGGGGCATCAGGGTGCGCAGATCGATCACGAGGCAGTCAATGCCGCGCTGCTCCTTCGCCTGCGCGGCCGCTTTCTCCACCACGGGCACCATGGCGCCGTAGCAGTAAACGGTCACGTCACGGCCTTCCTGGACCGTGCGGAGCGTGGAAAGATCGACCGTATATTCGCCCTCAGGCACCTCGCCCTTAACCGCTCTGTAGAGCGCCTTCGGCTCCATGAAGAGCACGGGATCGGGGTCATTGATCGCTGCCAGGAGAAGCCCCTTGGCGTCGTGCGGCGTCGAGGGAATCACCACCTTGAGGCCAGCAGTGTGGGCGAAGTACGCCTCGCCCGACTGGCTGTGATAAAGGCCGCCGCGGATGCCGCCGCCGTAGGGCGTACGAATCACCATGGGAGCCGTGTACTGACCACCGGAACGATAGCGGAGCTTCGCCGCCTCGCTCACGATCTGGTCGAACGCCGGGAAGATGAAGTCCTGGAACTGAATCTCGGCCACGGGACGGAGGCCGTTCATGGCCATGCCGATCGCCGCGCCAACGATGCCGTCCTCGGAGAGCGGCGTGTCGAAGCAGCGTTCTTTGCCGAACTCAGAGGTCAGTCCCTCCGTCGCAAGGAAGACGCCTCCCTTCGGTCCGACGTCCTCGCCGAACATGACGACGGAGTCGTCGGCGCGCATCGCGGTTTTTAGGCCGTCATTGATCGCCTGGATGAGTGTGAGGTGTGCCATGGGTATCTGGGGGTGTTCGCGGGGCGCGGCGCCGTTTGCGGAGGGCGGATTCCGAAGGAGAGGGGCCGTGACCAGATCAGAGGGGGAACTCGCCGTCGCCGGCGTCGGCTTCGCCGCGACGCTTGGACAGGTCAAACAGGAATTCGCCCTGCTTGCGGATGTGTGCGGGGACCTCGGCGAAGACGTCGCTGAAGATGGTCTCAAGCCCCGGCTTCGCGGTGACTTCGGCAGCCTTGGCTGCCGTGTCAATCTCGGCCAGCGTGTCCTTACGCATCTGGTCCTCGAGCTTCTGCGTCCAGAGCCCGCGCTTCTCAAGGAAGCGGCGGAAGTGCTCGACGGGGTCCTTCTTCTTCCACGCGTCGACGACCTCTTTCGGGACGTACTTGGTGGGGTCGTCCGAAGTGGAGTGTCCGCCCATGCGGAACGTCACGGCTTCGATCAGCGTCGGACCGTCGCCCTTGCGGGCACGTACACTCGCGTCGAGGACCGCCTGTCGAACGGCGAGGAGGTCGTTGCCGTCCACCGTCTGATGCGGGATGCCGTAGGCGTCGCCTTTGATGGCGTAGCCGTCGCTGGCCGTCTGCTCTTCCGACGGGCACGAGATGGCGTAGCCGTTGTTCTGGCAAAGGAAGACGACAGGCGCCTTCCAGACCGCGGCGAAGTTCAGGCCGCTGTGGAAGCCGCTGCTAGACGTGCCGCCGTCCCCGAAGCTCGCCAGGTGCACGGTGTCCTCGCCGCGCATCATGCTGGCGTAAGCCGCCCCCACCGCTTGCGGCAGGTGCGTCCCGATCGGCGAGCTGATGCTGAAGAAGTGAATCGGCTCGACAAACGAGAAGTGCACGGGCATCTGACGCCCTTTCGCAGCGTCCTCGGCGTTGCCGAACATGTTGTGCATCATGTCCACGGGCGCAATGCCGTGGTACAGAGCCATGCCGAAGTCGCGGTAGCTCGGGAAGATCCAGTCCGTTTTGCGGAGCGCGCTCGCGGCGCCCACTTGGGTCGCTTCGATGCCGAGGTTCGGAATCGAGAAGCCAATCCGCCCGGAGCGCTGGAGCTTGAGGCAGATCTCATCGAACGAGCGAACAAGGAGCATCGTGCGGTAGCAATGCAGGAGTTCATCGTCGGATAGCCCGGCGTCGTACCCTTTCTTGGTCGCTCCGGTGGAGCTAATGACGGTCAGCATGTCAGTCATGATGTTGGGGCGCCTTCCTTTGGACTGCCTTCCTTCGGACTTGAGGAGGATTTCATCGCGCGGCGCCCCTTGATCAATCGCGTGGCGAAATATTCGCCCGCCTTGTAGCTGGAGCGAACCAGGGGGCCGGAAGCGACGTAGAGGAAGCCGAGAGCACGTGCTTCGATCTCCAGCTCACGGAAGCGCTCGGGCGTCACGTAGTCGCGAACCGGAGCGTGGTTGGGTGTCGGGCGCAGGTACTGCCCCAGCGTCAAGAAGTCGACGCCGGCGTCGCGCAGGAGGCCGATCGACTCAAAGAGCTCGTCCTGCGTTTCACCGAGCCCCACCATGAGTGATGACTTGGTGAAGATCTCGAAGCCCTGCTCCGCGGCATAGGCCTTGCCCTGACGCAGCACGTCGAGGGATCGCTCGTAGCTGCACCGCGGGTCGCGGATCTTGCGCTGGAGACGCGGGACAACCTCGACGTTGTGCGCGAGGACGTCAGGCCGAGACGCCATCATCGTCTCAAGGTTCTCGCCCGTGTAGTCGGGGATCAGAACCTCCACCAGCGTCTCGGGCGAATGGGTGCGAATCGAGCGCACGCAGTCGGCGTAGTGCTTTGAGCCACCGTCCGCGAGGTCGTCACGATCCACGCTCGTGATCACAAGATAGTCGAGGGCCATCTTGCCGACGGCGCGGCCCACGTGCTCGGGCTCGTGCGGGTCCGGCGCCTTCGCCCGGTCGACCGTCTTGACCGCGCAAAAGCGGCAGCGCCGCGTGCACTCATCCCCCAGCACCATGATCGTCATGGTCGCGTGGTCGCCCTTCCAGCACTCGCCGATGTTGGGGCAACGCGCCTCTTCGCAGACCGTATTGAGGTTGAGCTCCTTCGTCAGCGCCTTCAGCTTCGTGTAGCCCTCTCCTCCGGGGAGCGGGACCTTGAGCCAGGGCGGCTTGGGCTCTCGGCGACCTTTTTTGCCTTTCACTTCAGGCGCAGTCACTCCTGCCCCAGGTACGGGGCCATCCGGGGAGACCGAGGGCCGATCTGACGGCGTTGAGGGGGTGTTGGAGGAGGTCATCTGAGTAGTGAAATGGCGAAACAGAATAGCAAGAAGGCACCCTGAGCGCCCCAATGAGTCGGTCGTCCCCCTCGATTTCGACGGGGCATCTATCCTGGGCCCGGCCCTACGCCGTTTCTCTCACACTTGCCCTAATCCTTCTCCGGGGAGGCGGATGGAGCCCTCCGTGCCTCCGGGTGAGCATTCAGAGCTGCTCTCCGAGGTCCCGCAGGGCCCCAAGGGCCCCGTCGTCCGGGAAAGCGCGAACTGCATAGCGGGGCGGGTGCATCCCTGGAACCTCCTCCATGAGGTGCCCCGTGATCCGCACCGCGTCCGCCCAGTCCACCTGGAGCCGTATGGGCGGGTCGGCCTTGAGATCCACGAATCCAATGCGATCGACCCGTGGCAGGAGCGAATCGACACCGCGACTCCAGACCGCCCGCGACACATAGTCAGCCTGCGCCTCCACCTCGTGCAGCACGTGGGTGGCCACGAACACGCTCTCGCGGCGCGCCCCGTGGAGCCGATCGAGCAGCTCCTTCTGCTCCTCATAGACGTGGTGCAAGAACACGCGCTCGAGGTTTCGGTAGCGGGAACCGAGCGGATGGTCAGGTGGAGCCGTCCACGCATGCCAGCGCCCCTCGCGCCATTCGAGCGGCACCGGGCACAGGGGATGACCTTCCTCCTCCGTCGCCTTCTCGATCTCCTCCAGGAAGGCCGTCTCGAGCTTCAGGCTCCCCGGCTCCAACATGAAGAACGATCCGCGGGTCGGGGCGCACGCCAGCGCTCCGTCCGCCAGCCCGAAGCCCTCAAAAGCCGCCGTACATAGGAAGGCAGACGATGCGTAAGCCTCGTCGATATCCGGGATGATCAGCCGCCCCGGGCCGCCGTCCTCGGCATCCATGATGCCCCAGACCCCCACGAGGCCTGCCGTCCTCAGCTCCGCCTCGCCACAGAGCTGCGCCGCGTCTCCTCCCCACGCTTCGATCATCTCGCCACTCACGCCCGAGACGCTGTCGTCTTCATCGAGCACGAGCAGCCCCATGAGGTGCTCCCCCAACTCCCACCGAGGCAGCGAGACGAAGTCCACCTCACTGTCATCCCCATCCACCTGCTGCTGCAAGCGGGGAAACTCCAGGTGATAGCGCGTCCACACCTTCGTCAGAAGGTGGTCGATCGGGATCTCATCGCCTTGCGTCATGGGCTCAGTCTACCTTGATGTAGGAACCTGTCGCGCATAGCTGAGTCCGCTACCTTCGCCGCCGCTGAAGTGATCGTGAGCGAAGAAGCGTAGTGATGAGCTCAGGGATCTCGCTGGCCTCGACCTTGCCGTCGCCGTTCAGATCCCAGCGTTCCAGGAACCCGTCGGGCACCGCTTCCACGCCGGAGTTAGCGATCGCATCGCCGACACCATCCATCTCGTCGGCTTCCAGGAGCGTGGAGCGGTCGCTGTCGAGCCTTTGAAACAGATCCGCCCGGTTAGAGAGCTCCCGCTTGGAAAGGACGCCGTCGCCGTTCGAGTCGAACGTCTTGAGAAGAGTCTCACGAGTCGTCGTCGGCGACACGGGAATCAGCCGCACGTCGCGGCGCTGTGGCCACTCGTCGATGGGCATGTCCACGCCCCGACCACCCATCGAATTCATCCGCCGCGGATCAAGCTGGATCGCACCGTCGGCGTCTCGGTCGAGCGCCGCCCAATCGTCAGGAGGCACGCTGAACTCCCGGAGACTCAGGCTCCCGCCCCCCGAATTATCTAGCTTCCCGAGCGAATTCTGGCTCGCTTCGTCCCCGAACCGGAGGCTGCGGTAGGAGCCCGACAGCCTCGAGAGCTCGTGAATGGAAAGCCGCCCATCGCCGGACAGATCCAGCGCGGCGAAGAACGCCACCTTGAATTCCTTGGCCGTGAGCTTGCCATCCTTCTTCTTGTCGAAGTCAAACGGGTCGACCCGATCGAGGAGCTGACTCAGGTCGCCGTTCAGTCCGACGCGCGGATCCCTCCGCCGCGCCTCCTCCTCCGATGCGGGCTCGGGGTCCATCCCCATGGAAGGCGAAGCCGCCACGGTTCCTCCGATCGGCTCGCCAAGCTTCGCGAGCTCGAACAGCGTCACGCGCCCGTCCCCATCGTCATCCGCCCGTGTGCCGCCCACAAGCTTCAGCTCGTCCCCGGTCAAAAGGCCGCTCCGATCCTTGTCCGCGTTCGCGAACATCGCGCGCGCAGACGACGCCGCCGCGATCGACTTCTGCGCAAAGGGCCCGATGGTCCCAAGCGCGTCTCCCGTGACCGAGAGCGCCCGATCAATTTCACTGCGCTGGAGCCACCGCGATCCGGGGTGACTGACGTCCTTGAGAGGGCCTCGATCCTCATCCACCATGGCGTCGAGGGGGAACTCCTCCGCGACAAAGGCGCTCGCCCTACGAATGCGGCTGAGCGAGCCGAGCGTGACGACCTCTTTGGAGTTGGACAGATCCCCCATGCGAAGCCCTCCACTTCCGGAATGAAGCGCCAGTGGCCGCAGGAAGGGCGCGTTGTACCAGGAGCTGATCGTCAGCGATTCGCTGCTGTTCCCCAGCGCCACGGTGGAGAGCTGCTGTTGGCGCTCTGGATCCGAAACGTCCACGATCCGCAGCCTGGTGCGCTGTTGACCGTTGCCCATGTCTCTGACCTCGGTGAAGTAGAGGTTGTCGCGCTCCACGGTTTTCTCGCCGCCCTGGGGTGCCGCCACGTCCACGTGGGTTCGAAGCTCCAGTCCCGTGTAGTGCCGACCACTCGCACGCGCCTCTGCCGCGCCAGCCCGGCGGTTCTTCGACCCAATCACGAACATGTACTCCGGCTCGGTCGCGTCAACGAGCACGGGGCCGCCTTCATCGTCGCATACCGCCACAAGCCTCCGCGACTGAGTGCGTTCGTCGCTAGGCAGCCCATCCTTCGTTGCCAGGGGCCGGCTGTACTGGAAGAGAACGTCGAGATCGACGAGGCCGCGACCGTCCTCGCCCGAGGAAGTGAAGTCCGCTAGCCCCAGCCCGCCTACGACCTTGGGCGCGACCGGATAGCGCACATCCACCACGAGCAGCCCGCCGGGCCCATCCGCCACATAGGCGTACGGCCAGCGCACCTCGACCTCGTGGGCATCGATCGTGGGAACCGCGCCGACCAGCTCGAGGTTACCTGGATCCGCCACGCGGAAGATCTTCAGTCCACCGACGCCATCGGCCACAAACAGGTGCTCTCCAGAGAGGTCCATCCCGCGCGGGTTCACGGTCATGTGAAAGTCTGCGTGCCGGATCTCACGCGGATCCTTCACGTCGAGCGAGTGAATCCCACGCCCACTCTCCGCCGCGAAGAGCGTCCGGCCGTGGCCCTGGAGCGAATCGCAGTCGAGCTCGAGGTCGACCACGCCCGACAGCACGACCTTGCCGATCGGCACGGAGTTCTGGGGATTCTCCCGGTCGAACGCAATGGCCTCTACGCCTCTTCGATCGGCGACGTACGCCACCTG
>JBLIHL010000271.1:0-7825 GCA_047635895.1 Paracoccaceae bacterium
AAAGGCCCGGTTGAAGTTGCGCGCCGCGCCCGTGTGGACCTCGCTGCGAGCCCACCGGACTCGGGGGTCGCGCGCGGCCCACTCCGCGCAGATAGCCTGCGTGCCGTCCGTGGAAGCGTTGTCGCAGAGGATCAGCTCGAAGTCGCCGTACGTTTGTTCCATCGCCGAGCGAATCGCTATCTCCAGGAAGGCCTCTCCGTTGTACACGGGGAGGCCAATCGAAACCTGGGGGATCGGAGTGCTTGGCGAAGGCATGGTCTTAGACGACGGTCACGACCGCACGGGAGCCCAGGCTCTTCGCCATCTCGGCGATCTCGTCACGGTAGAGGGGGTTCATAACCACGATTTCGGCTAGGTCGGCATTCCCGATGGAGTCCGGAGCCACGATCTTGTGGCCCGTTCCTGGGATGAATCGTCCTAGTTTGCGCGGGTTCACGTCGATGGCGAACAAGATCGCGTTTTCTTCACTTACGGTGTTCAGGAAGGTCGTGCCTTTTGACCCAGCACCCCAGATAGCGATCTTCTGGCCGGCCTTTCGGGCTGCGTCAAGGCGGGTCGACCAGCGGGCCTCGATGTCCGCGAAGGTCTGGCCGAAGCGGGCGCGGAGCTCCAGTTCCTCGGCGCCTGCACCGTGCTCCGAGCGGTCGAAGCTGACGGGCTTTCCTATCTCAAGTGCTTCAGCGCACAGGAACTGACCGCCGAACGCCTCCACGGGCGTGGTCATCGCACCAACCTGGGCCATGAGTGCGCGCAGCGCGCTGGGCGTGAAGTAAGAGCAGTGCTCGTAGATCACGTCCCAGACGCCGAGGTCGCGCACGGTCCAGAGTCCGTTGGGCACCTCGATGTAGAGTCCTGCTCCGGCGTCGCGCGCGGCGCTCGCCAGAAGGTCGACGAAGGCGCGCGGCGCCTCGATGTGCTCGAGGACGTGGCGGGTCAGCAGGAGCCGCGTTGGGCGGCCCTCCCGGCGCGCGTCCGCCGGCTCGAACAGTCGGCGCTCGATGCGAAGCGCTTCGGAGGTGAGAAGCGAGTCGTCCGGTGAGCTCGGGTCCACCACGAGCCCCTCGCTGAGGCCTGCCTCCAAGAGGAGGGCCATAAACTCGGCGCGACCGCCACCAATCTCCACCGCCCGTGCGCCTCGCAGGGAGTGCCGCTCCACTAGACCGCTCGCCAGCTTTTCGGCGAAGGCCTGGAACGTCGGCGAGCCGTGCAGGGAGTTCTCATAGCCCGGGGCGTAAGCCGTAAGCTCGGGATCGAAGTCGACGTTGTGGACGAAGCCGCACACGGGGCAACCGCCGAGGCGAATGCGACCCTTGGGCGTGGCCAGAGCCGTTTCACGCGTGTCGTACAGGACGTTCGCGAAGACGGGTTGCTCGCCCGCGTCGAAGAACACGTCGAGATCAGCGGATTGGCAGACTTGGCAGCGCACTATTGGATGAGATGGAGACTCTCCGGGACTCTTGTGGGAATCGACACGGGACGCGCTCAGAGCGCTGCGACTGTGGGGGCAAGGCCCATCGCGTGCAGGTCGCGCGTGATCTCATCTACGTAGATGGCGTTCATGATGAGGACGTGCGCGGGCTGGATCTCCTTGAGGGCATCCGGCGCCACGATCTCGTGGCCGGTGCCTGCCAGGAATTTGCCGTGCTTGTGCGGGTTGATGTCGACGACGGCGGTGACCTCGTCGCTGAGCCCGAGCGTCGTCAGGTAGCTGACGGCCTTGGAGCCAGAGCCCCAGAGAACCACCGGCCCGCGGGCGGCTGCCTCGGCGAGTTCCGAGCGCAGCGCGTCGAACTTAGGCCCGATGGCCTGCTTGAAGTCTTCGACACCGCGCAGCGTCTTCGCGAGGTCCTCTTCGGCGTCGAACCTGCGCCCATGGTTTCCATCGCCGGTCCGGGCCTCGATCAGAAGGTACTGATCGTCGTAACCCTTGTAGAGGTCGAGGAGCTGGAAACCATGGCGCCGGAAGAGGCGCGCGAGGCTGCCGAGCGTGAAGTAGGAGCAGTGCTCGTAGTAGATGTCCCAGAAGGCGCGCTCTTCGAGGATGCGCTCCGTGCCGGGGAGCTCGAAGCACAGGATCGCGTCGTCCCGTCCCTCGACGGACTTGGCGACGATGTCCATGAAGCCCTTGACGTCACCGATATGCTCGAGCGTGTGCCTGCATGCGATGTAGTCGGCGCGCAGCGAGGCGTGTTCAGGCGCGTAGAACTCGTTGCGGAACTCGATGCGACTCGCAGCCTCGGAGGTGTTGCGCTCGGGGCGATAGCCTGGGTCGATGCCGATGCCGTGGCCGCCGCTCATCTCACAAAGCTCGGTCAGGAACTCGCCCTTACCGCAGCCGATCTCGAGGACAAGCTTGTCGCCAAGGCCGTAGCGCGCGACCTGGTCGCGGCACAGATCGGTTTGAAACTTGCGGAACGTACCGGAGAAGCCCTGCGTTTCCTCATACTCAGGCGAGTAGTTCTGAAGCGTCGGGTCGTACTTGCGGTTCTGGATGAAGCCGCACTCGTGGCAGACGGCGACGTCGAGCATGCCGCTTGGGAACGCAAGCGCGTCCTCCCGCGACTTGACCATCAGGCACGAGTGCACGGGGACGGCGGGCAGCGTGTAGAACGACTCGAGCGACTGGGACCCGCAGGCCTGGCAGTGAGTCGTGGCGGATGCGGAAGCCTGGGAGCCGGCCGTGGTGGATGCGGTGGTTGCCATCAGCTGGCCTCCTTCTTGGCAATGACGCCGGGGGTGAGGATCTCGGGGGTCGGAACGGGCACGATGAACTGTCCGCCGCCGGCCGCGAACTCGGACTGCTGGGACATGATCTCGTCCTTGAAGTTCCAGGGAAGGATCAGAAGGTAGTCGGGGCGCTCCTCCAGGATCCTATCGGGGCTCACGATCGGCAGGTGATTGCCGGGCATGTGTCGGCCCTGCTTGTGCACGTTGCGGTCGGCGACCCATGCCAGTTCGTCTGTACCCAGCCCCGCGTACTCCAGCATGATCGCGCCCTTGGCGGCCGCGCCGTAGCCGGCGATTCTCATGCCCTGACGCTTGAGGCGGAGGATGATTTCGCGAAGGCCGTCGCGGACGGCCTCGACCTGGCCGGTGAAGGATCTGTAGTAGTCGAGCCCCGTCATGCCGAGCGCGTTCTCCTCGGCGAGGAGCCTCGTGATCGAGGTCTCGGGATCGTCGTCGTGTCCGACGAAGAGCCGCAGCGAGCCGCCGTGGATCGAGAGCCGCTCGACGCGGTTGAGGTACAGGCCAGAGCGCTTGAATAGCTCCACGAGCGCATGCGCGGAGAAATAGCAGAGGTGCTCGTGGTAGATCGTGTCGAACTCGGTGTGCTCGATGAGGTCGCGCAGATAGGGGACCTCGATCACGGCGACGCCGTCGGGGGCAAGGAGCACCTTGAGTCCCCGGACGAAGCCGTTGGTGTCGGCGACGTGGGCGAGCACGTTGTTGCCGTGGATCACGTCGGCGCGGACGCCCTCGGATGCGAGCTGCTCAGCGAACGCCTCGGTGAAGAACTCATGGTGCGTGGGGATGCCTTTCTTGCGCGCGGCCTCTACCGGTCCCTTGGCGGGGTCGATGCCCTGGACCTTCACGCCGCGGGCGACGTAGTGCTGGAGGAGGTAGCCGTCGTTGCTGGCCAGCTCGACCGCGAGGTCGCCTGGACCGAGCCGGAGCTCATCAATGCGCGAATCAACGTTTTTCTTGGAGTGCGCGATCAGCGCGTCAGAGAACGATGAGTAGTAAGGGTAGTCGTCCGCGAAGAGAACCTCCGGGGCCACCGTGTGCCGGATCTGAACCAGCGTGCAGGCCGAGCAGAACGCGACCTCGAGCGGGAAGCGTTCGTCATCGGTGTCGATCTCGCGCGCATCCTTGAGTCCGTCGGAGAGCGGCATCGCCCCCAGATCAAGGAACGTATGGAGATCGGTGGATCCGCAGGAACGGCAGCCTTCAATGGCTTCGACGCGCGGGTGATTTTGGCTCGTCGGACTCATGCGGCGCCTCGCTTCTTGAAGCGGAGATCCGTGCCAATCTGGCCGCTTTTAATCAGGTCTCGCACATGACGAATGCGCACGTAGCGGGAGCTCGTAAACTCATCCAGGGTGAGGCCGTGAGCCTTATAAGCTTCGAAGAGCTCCTCGACGCCCTTGCGGACCGTCCATTCACACTCGAAGCCAAGCTCGCGCGTGATGAGGCCGCAGTCGACGCGGTAGCAGCGCTTGTCCGGGCCGGCGCCCTCTTCGATGCGGATTGTGGAATCGGGAATGACGTCGGCGACGATGCGAGCCACGTCGATCATCTGATAGTTTTCCGTCGTGGCGCCGATGTTGTAGGCCTTGCCGTGCACGAGGCTGCGGTCGGCTTCCATGACCGCTAGGAACGCGCGGGAGATGTCCTGGATGTGGACGAGGGGACGCCACGGCGTGCCATCGCTCTTCAAGAGAACTTCGCCCGTTGTGAGGGCGTAGCCCGTCAGATTATTGACCACCAGATCGCCGCGCAGGCGGGGCGACACGCCGTAAGCGGTCGAGTTCCGCAGGAACGTGGGCGAGAAGCCTCCGTTGGCCATGGGCGTGACGTCACGCTCCACGAAGACCTTCGACTCACCGTAAGGCGTCACGGGGTTGAAGTCTGCAGTCTCGTCAATCGGGGCGTCACCGGCGGCTCCGTAGAGGCTGCACGAAGACGAGTGGATGAAGCGCGGTACGCCCGCGGCCTTGGCGGCGCGCGCGAGCTTGACGGACGCCTCGTGGTTGATGTCGTACGTTCCGCGCGGGTTCAGATCGCCGAGGGGATCGTTCGAGATCCCTGCGAGGTGAACCACGGCGTCGAAGCCCTGGAGGTGCTCCGGCTCGGCGTCACGAATGTCTAGCGTGATCGTCTTGCAGTCGAGGATGGGCGGGTCGAAGTCGCAGCCGCGGAAGAGGCCGTTGTCGAGGCCGACGACCTCGTGGCCCGCACGCTGGAAGAGTGGAACAAGGACGCAGCCGATGTAACCTTCATGGCCAGTGACGAGAACTTTCATGGGGCGTATGAGCGGTCGGGGGTCAGCGCCAGTTCTTCCAGGGGGCGTTGCCGCCGTCCCACAGGTCTTCGAGGATCTTGCGGTGGCGGAGCGTGTCCATGCACTGCCAGAAGCCGGGGTGTTTGTAGGCCATCAGCTGTCCCTCGCGGGCGAGGGTCTCCATGGGTGCTTTCTCCCACATGGTGTCGTCGCTGTCGACGTAGTCGAAGACCTCGGGCTCGAGGACAAAGAACGCCCCGTTGATCCAGCCTTCGCCAAGCTGCGGCTTCTCGGTGAAGCTCTTGACCGAGTCACCTTCAATCTCGAGGAGGCCAAAGCGCGCGGGCGGCCGAACCGCCGTGACGGTGGCGAGCTTGCCGTGGCTCTTGTGAAACTTGACGAGCTCGGCAATGTCGATATTTGCAACGCCGTCGCCCCAGGTCAGCATGAACGTTTCGTTGCCGATGTACTCCTTCAGGCGCTTGACGCGGCCGCCGGTGCCGGTTTGCTGGCCCGTGTCGATGAGCTGGACGCGCCAGTCCTCCGTTTCCTCGGGCGTTTCATGCTCGACCGTACCGCTTTGGGTGTGGACGGTCAGGTTCGCGCTCAGCGGCGCGTAGTTGATCATCCAGTCCTTGATGACCTCGCCCTTGTAGCCGAGGGCGATCACGAAGTCGCTGAAGCCTTGGGCGGCGTAGCCCTTCATGATGTGCCAGAGGATGGGTCGTCCACCGACCTCCACCATGGGCTTGGGTCTGGAAACGGTCTCCTCGGAGAGTCGAGAGCCGACGCCGCCAGCGAGAATGGCAACCTTCATGGGAGTGGAGTAGAGGGGGCAGGGGGAGAGCTGGAATCGCACTTTAGCCTGAAGGTCCATGCAATTGAGGATGCGTGCAGGGCGCATCAGCGCCTATGGATGCGCTATCGGTCAGAGGGGCCCGGCGACCTGAACAGAACAGGCTGAGCGTGAATGGCCCCCAAGAGCCCATAATGATGAGCAGTGTCTCGCTCTGGCTGCCGAAGATCACAGCCCGTGTCCCAGATCCCCCCCCTTCCCCATGTCTGAAGTCCTCGACCTCCCCTTCGATCAATACCAGCGCTATGGGCTCGTTGCAGCCCTACTTGCCAGCGTTCGGGCCGAAGGTGAACGATTCCATGTCCTCGACGTGGGGGGCCGCACGGCTCTCCTCCGACAGTTCTTGCCCCAGGACCAGGTCGAATTAGTCGACGTGGACCCCTCCGAGGTGGAGGGACTGATCTTGGGAAGCGGAGCCCAGCTGCCCTTCAAGGATGATTCCTTCGACGTGGTGGCGGCTTTCGACACCCTTGAGCACGTGCCGCCTGCCCTGCGAGACGCCTTTGTCTCCGAGTGTGGCCGCGTGGCGAAGCGCTACGTCATGCTCGCGGGCCCCTACGACTCACCGCGCGTGGCCGAGGCCGAGCAGCACCTGCTCGACTTTCTGGAGGTCCGGCTCAACTGGGAGCACCGCTACCTGGCCGAGCATCGTGAGAACGGCCTGCCGGATGCGGTAGCAACGAGCAGCATTCTCAGAGCCGGTGGCGCGCAGGTTGAGGCCTTCGGGCACGGAGCCCTCGATCGTTGGCTACTCCTGATGATGCTCGAGCTCTACGTAGAGCACGAGGGGCTCCTGCACGGGATCGCGCCGCAGATCTACCGCTTCTACAACGAGCACCTATTCCGCAGCGACCACGGTGGAGAGGTCTATCGTCACGCCATCGTCGGCGTGTTCGGCGATGCGCCGATGCCCACGCTGGAGGGCGCGCTGGATCCGCCGGGATCCGCCCCGAAGGAAGCGACGCAGACCATGATCGAAATGGGAGCGGAACTTCTGCGGTACGACTCGCTCCGCGACACGTACAAGCCTGAGCTGGATCGAATGCATGCCCAGGTGGCAGCGGCGACCAAGAACGCCGAGGAGCATCGCGCGACGGTCGAGACGATCGAGACGGACCTGGCCGGGCACAACCGAACGATCGCGGCACTGCGCGAGGAGCTCGCCCAGGAGCGCTCAGACGCTGAAGCCGTGGCCTCAGACAAGGACCAGCAGATTGGGGGACTCACCGCGGATCTCGCCGGTCACAAGGACATGGTGGCGGAGCTCAATAAGCTGCGCGTGCAAGAACTTGAGGAGCTCGAATCCCGAGGCGCGCAGCTTGGCGAGCTCAACGCAGAGCTAGCGCAACGGACCGCCGAAATCGGCGGAGCCCGATCACACATCCAGAGCGCGCTGACGCCCACCGAAGAAGACGCCACGCGAGCGCTCAGCGCTGAGGTGGCCCGCCTCATCGAGACCCGGAACCAGGAACTCTGTGACCATGAGGCCTCCAACCGGCAGCTCGCGGAAGAGCTCGAAGGGACCCAGCAACTTCTTGCCGCCGAGCGCGAGCGAAGTGAGGCACTTGCAGCGGAGGCTATTCGTTTCTGGGCGCGATTCGGACAGGCAATCACGCGAAGGAAAGTAGACCCAAAGTGGTTGCCTTTGCCTGATCAGGGATAATGGCGTTGAGGATGGTGGCTGCGGTGAGTGGGTGCTGGCTTTGATACTGCGGATCGCGGTACCGCAAAGCCCTCCCTGCCCGTAACCACCTCCTGCCGTAGCTACCGACCCGTCGAAGCACCCATCATCCCCGGTGTGGAACACTGCCCACGCGTCCAGCGCGTCCGCAGGACGTCCGGACCACAGCGCGAGCCCGTAGGGCTCGTGCGGCCCGGCGCGAGGCTCGCCCTCGCGGCCCCTCCGGCGAGGAGGCCCGTGCGGCAGCACGCCCGTCCGGCGAGGACGCCTGCGCGCGCTCCATCCT
>JBLIHL010000272.1:0-7817 GCA_047635895.1 Paracoccaceae bacterium
GCTGAGCTTTTTGACGTCCGTGCGGATCCCACGGAGGAGCGACCGCTTCTCGAACCGGCCACGGCGGCGGCGCTTCGGGCGGAGCTGGATCAGTGGTGGAGCGGTAAGTAGCGGGTACTGCACGCCACACGGTCTTAGCGCACAAGCCGCAGGGTCAACAGGAGAGGATAGTGATCCGAAGCCACAGGCTCGTCGACAACGCGGCACTCAATCAACTCCCAGGCCGTCCGCGGCCGGACCAGCGCGTAGTCGATCTGCTTCGTCGGACTCGGAGCACCGAAGGTGAGCAGCGGTTGACCCGACGCAGGTAGATGCCAGCCGAGCGCCCCAAGGTCCATTAGCGGCGCACTGCCAGGGATCGCATTGAGGTCCCCTGTGAGGATTGCCGGCCCCACTAGATCAGCGCAAAGGCCTCGCTCGATGACGGCTGCCGACGCGCGCCTCGACTCCTGGGACCCGACGCTGCCCGTCCAGTCGAAGTGCGTATTGATGAAACGAACGCCCGCGCCCTCCCCGTAGAGGCTGCTGAGATCCACGTCTACGGCCATGGCCTGGTAACGACTCGCGCTCGCGCTGGGTAGCGACAGGTTGCCGACCCAGGTGAAGGGATGGCGGCTGAGCACCGCGTCTCCGTAGGCATCATCGCTGCCCTTGGATGCACCGAAGACGACCGACATCCCGGTAAGCGCGCCGAGTTCGTCGGCCATGGCCTTGTCGCCGATCTCTTGCAGGCCGACGAGGTCAGGCGCCTCGGCCGCGATCACCGCCGCGATGCGCGCCAGGTCGCGCACTTCGTCCATCCCGATCCCGTAGTGGATGTTGTAGGACATGACCTTCAGCGCGGGCGCGGGCGCCTTGAGTTCAACCGTCGTCAGGACGGCCGCGTGATCACTTGGCCATCCGAGAGGGTGCGTGGAGAGGACCCTTGAGTCCATGACCTCCCAATCGCCCTTGCTGGCGTAGACGTAGTCGATGCGGTCCTGGTGGCTGGTGGGGAACTCCGGCGACCATGTGAGTCCAGGGGCGGCGACGGGGTCCGGATGGGCGACACGGAACGTGTCCTCGAAGCCAGCGTCCTGCATCGACAGGCTCACGGGCCAGGGGACGACGTGCCCCTTGTGGTTCTCCAGGTGAGCGCTGGCTTCCGTCCAGTCCAAATGCGAGCCGCTGTTGAAGTCCCCGCCCACAAGCACCGGGACGTGCGGTTGGCCGTCCAGGTGGGGTTGGAGCACCTTGAGAATGGCGTCGATCTCACTTCCGCGCGTCTTCGCATCCGCGGCGGCGAGGCTCGCTGGGGTGGCCCCATCGGCCAGCTGCTGCTGGACGCTTGGGAGGTAGTTGATCCATAGCGAGTGGGCCTCGATCACCGTGCCAGGCCGGAGCTCGATCGTGGCGCCGCCGAATCGGAAGCCGCTGAAGAGCCGGTGGACATCGCGGATTGGGTAGCGGCTCATGATCGAGAGATTGCTCGAACGGAGGTAGTACTCGAACCCGAGGCGCCCGCTGATGCGCGGTCCGCTGCCGTATGTTTCCTGCATCAGGACGATGTCGGCGCCCGACTTCTCGATGACCTCGACCACGCGCTGGACGCCCTCGTCGAGACCCCCGTCGACGCCCTTGCGCCGTCCGCCGTGCCAGATGTTCCAAGCCAGCACCTTGAGCGGCTGGCCGTCCCACACGGCGGCAGTCGGCGGCCTGCGAGCCTCACCAAAGCGCCCGATGAATTCGGTCGCCACCTCCTCCGACGTGAGGATGCCCGGCCGGAGGATGGGCGCCTGCGTCTGGATGCCAGATGCGCTGCTGAACCGGATGGCGGAGGCTTCCGACGCCCAGCCGCCTACGCCCTGGAGGTCGTGGATGGCCACGCGGCGCCCGTCGTGGAACAAATGTACGACGCCCATCGAACGGTCGACCGCAAAGCCCACTTCGTGCCAGGCACCGTCGGCGATGCCCTGGTCAGCCGCTTCAGGCCGGTGGTCGATGCGGCCCTTGCCGTCGCCCGCATTCCAGGTCCACGCGCCGTCCGGGAGCACGCTTAGCGCGAAACCCCGCAGCGCGCCGGACTCGCGTCCGACTCCGTAGCTGTTGTTGGTCGTGTAGTCGCGAATGTCCCCGGACTCCCACGCCTTGTTCGAGGCGATCGTCGGGAGGTCCGAGGGGACCGCGTCTATCCGTACGGAGAGGCGGAAGCTGAAGCTCTCGTCGAGGTCGACATCCGACGGGATCATCCACGGAGACGTCCCGACAGCCGGCGGCGCCGTGCCCTGTCCGGGCTGCGGTGCACTCAGGAACGAAGCGAGGAACAGTACACCGAGCGAAGTCACGGCCATGGAATCTTCAGGGGGACGGCCCTGCGGCGTAGCGGGAAGCACGCTGCTTTCCGCACCGTCAACGATCAACGTCGAGCGGCCGCGACGGGCTAATGGGGGAGAGCATCGTACTACGGACGCGCTCGACGGCCACCCATCCATGCGGCACCACCTGATCTGCCCCCGCCCACGGCGCAGAATCCTGGGAGGCCCCATACCTACCCAGTCTTCAACCCTGAAGTTCGGTACCCCAGTGAATAAGCCCCACGGGAAGCGGCGAGAGATCGGCCGCGGTGAACGGCCGTCCTGAAGCTTCGGCGGGTTCCACGGAGCGAGTCGGCCTCAGGAGTGGACGAGCGGAGCCAGCTGGGCGCTAGCGGCCGCGAACTTAGGATTCGAGTGGGTTTCGTTCTGCGACCAGTTGTTGCCGTCGGTGCAGGTGCTGCACGGCGTGATCTTGCCGCCGCAGCCCGTGAGACCCCGGAGCCGATCGGCGACCGCGCCGCGGTAGTGGGTCTCCACGGAGTCATCCATGATGTTCCCGATCTTCAGGTCCATGTTCGTATCGAGGTTGCAGGGCGAAAGGTTGCCCTGCCAGTCGATCATGAGGAACCGCATGTCCCAAACGTTGCAGTTGCCAATGCCCTGGACCTCCTTGTCGGCGGTTTTTCCGCCGTAGGAGAGAACCTGCTTCATCAAGACGTAGTCGTCCGGTCCCAGCTTGGGGAGCCAGTACTCGAGGAATAGATCGTGCTCGCCTTCATTCCAAGAGCTCTTCACGAAGACAAGCCGGGTCGGCGTATGGTCCGGGCGCGCGAGCCAGCGCTCCACCTTTTCGTGCAGCGCTGCGAGCCGGCGCTCCTGAGGGACGACTTTGCCCGCAAGATCACGTACTTGACCCGGCCGAGCGCGATCGAACACTTCGGGCGTGACGGCGTCGAGGCTGAGCCTCGTCATATCCACCTGCGCTTCGACCCAGGCGTCCATCATGTCGTCGGTGAGAAACGAGATGTTCGTATTGAGCTCCAGGCCGAAGCTCCGCGTCTTCATACGTCGCAGGAATTCCGCGTAGCGTGGATGCAGCGTTTGCTCGCCGAAGAAGCCAAGTTCTACGGTCTCCGCGACGCGCTCGGCCTCGGCTAGCGCGCGCTCGAAGACCTCATCGGCCATGCGTCCTTGGCGCCGGTCGTAGGGTGACCCGGCCGGCTGTTCTTTACCCTTGTGCGCCTGCGGACAGAATGGACAGGTGAAATTGCAGATGTTCGTCAGCTCGATCGAGAGACGGAGTCGCTCAGCCCGTGGCAGCTGGTTCGAAACTGGCAGGGCGTCGCGAGTCAGCGTCATCAGACCGAGCCTCCCACAAGGGGACTCGGGCGTTGGATGGCCGGGACCGCCACCTTTTGGGCAACGATCGTGACGCGGGATCCGTCGGCGTAGCTGTCGACGTTATCCACCCCGAGCTGGCGCTCGAATCCTACTGGCATGACCTCCGGAGCAAAGCCCAGACCACGCAGGGCCCCCAGCAAGTTCTGAAGGTTGGGTACGACCTTGTCGCGGGTCTCCGCGATGGCGTTGAATGTCAGATCGCCGGGCTCCGTCTCCAACCGTTCGGCCTCGTTCGAGACGCGCGTGTCCACGATGAGGTACTCACGGGTCGCCTCGGCGGCCCAGGTCAGCACCTCGATGTAGTTCGGGACGTGATAGAGGATGCCCGCACACAGCGTTACATCGAAAGGGCCCTCTGCGCGGATAGACTCCCAGTCCGAGGCGTCGGAGATGTTGCCCTGCTCAAAGCGGTACGAGCCCTTGGGAAGGAACTGGTTGCGGTCCCAGAAGAGGCGAGCTTGTTCCACGTGGCGCTGGCGTCCTTCGATGCCCAGCACGCGAGTCGCGCCCGCATCGGCGTAGTGCGACGACCAGAAAGCGCAGTTGCACGCAAGGTCAAGCACGGACTTGCCGCGCATGTCAATACGCCGAATCACTTGCTCGACCAGGAGCGTCGCTCGGCAGGCCGCGCGATTCGCGAGCCACTCAACGTCGCACACGCTACCGATGCCGGGCAGGACGGTGAATCCATCCATCGTCACCGGGTAGAACCACGGCTGAAGCTCCGCGATCTTCCTCGCGAGTGCTGGATCAGCGAAGGTCCCCTGGGGAATGATGAGGCCGCTCTCCGGGTTCGCGAGCAGCTCAGCTTCGATCGAGCTCTCCTGGTTTGAGTCGCCTGACTCAGGCTGCGCGCACTGCCCACCATTCACGAGGCTGAAGAGGCCAGTCGCGTCGGATACCACCGGGGCCGGGACCTGACGGATCGCGTCCCGGGGCGGCGCGTCGCTGCCAGAGCGGATGCGACAGACGAAGTGCTGGCCGATGACGCGCCAGGCTTCGGGAGTCAACTCGCCTTCGAGGAGCTCGATCTGCAGGCGCGTCTCCACGCCCAGGATGCGGGCGTGGGCAGCCTGAAGTGCGGCGAGGACCTCCGACGTGGGCGGATCCAGCTCTGGATCAACTCGCAGGAAGAGTCCGACGTCCGTGCGGTCGGATAGAACGCGGGCAAAGACGTGGAAGAAGGAATCCAGGGCAGCGGCGTCCCCATAGGAGGGCCATGCGAGGACGGCCTGCATGGCGGGCGCTGTCTCTTTGGAGGGCTGAGGTGCGGCGGCTACGGCTGGCGTAGGGACCGGGGCCACTACGGGCTGCGGAGCACAAGCGATCAGCCTCATGTCGCGGTTGAAACGGGCTGCCTTGCGATGCGTTTGGGTGATCGGAACCTGGACCACACTCTCAAAGCCGGCTCTCCGAAGCTCGGCGCCCAGCGTGTCGGGCGTCCAGCCCCACTTGTGCAGCTGCGGCTCACCCTGCTGATCTACCTCAGGGGGATAGCCGAAGAGCGAGATCATCCCGAGATCGAAGCCGTCCATGTCTGTCCCGACCAGCTCGACACAGCGCGTCAGGTTCGGAAGCTCTAGCTGAAGTTCGCCGCCTGGGATGAGTAGGCGCCTCCACTCCCTGAGCGCCGCGCGCGCCTGGGTCAGCGTGAGGTGCTCGAAGAGGTGACAGGCCTCGATGACCGAACACGAGCCGTCAGTGAGCATGGGGAGAGAGTCAGCGGGCGCGACAAGATCTGGCGCGAAACGCTCGTTCACATCGACGTTGACCCAGCCGTCCCGACTGTCGGGACCGCATCCGAGGTGAAGCTTGACGGGTTGATTCGAGTTCATGGCTTGGGGGTGTGTCGGGGACATGGGGGACGGTGCAGGTGCAGGTACAGGGCTGGAGGACGTCGGCGCTACGGGAGCGTCAATCGCAGCGCGCTCCTCCGCGGTTAGCGCGCTCGCCCAATAGCTGCGGTGATCGCTGAAGGTGTCGACCTCGATACGAGATCCGTGGGCAGAGTTGCGCGCGACGTGCCAGAACACTTCGTTCCAGCGCGGTCCGTACACTTCTGAAAAGTAGGAGTAGGCATGGCGCTTGGCGCGCTTCTGGTATTCCTCTCGGGAAATCGTCCGGGTCCCGGGTGCCCCATAGGTGGTGCCGCCGAGGTGCTGGTACTCAACGTCATCGGAGTAGGCGACGGTCCATCCGTGGCTGTAGCAAAGATGAGCGAGCTCGTGGATCGCTCCCCAGCAGTACTTGAAGTCGGGATTGAGGAAACCGATCGTCTCAACGATCTCTGCGCGAATCATGAAGCCAAGATAGTCGCACGTCGTCACGGGTCGCCAGCCGCCCGCGGGGCGTCGCTTGCTGCTCGGGTACTGTCCGTCCGCGCAGGTCGGCGAGAGGATGCCGAGCTTGGGCGAGGCTTCCATACTCTTGACCAGCGTGCGCATCGCGTCCTCCCCTTCCGGGAAGACAAGATCGTTCATCAGGATCCAGTAGTAGTCGTAGTGCTCGCCCTTCTCCCGGGCAGCGCGACGAGCCTCCTCCAGGGCCACGTTGTGAGCGAAGGCCTTACCACGAAAATCGTCATCGGCGTACCTCACGGTCGAGTGCTCACAGAGCTTATCGTCGTCCGTGCCGGCCTCTATGACGTAGAGGTCGTGGTCGATGGAGCTATTGCGCTCGAGGTAGCTCGCGAGCGAAGCGACGAGGTCAGGACGGTTTCTGGAGACAACAAGAACAGCAACTTTCATAGTACAGGTCCGCTACTGCGGCGAATGGCTCAGCTGGGCCCGCTCGCGGTGAAATACGCTCACTTCGACGTTTTCTTCGCGCAGGACACGCGCGATTTCCTCGACGAGGATCGCCGAACGGTGTCTTCCGGCGGAGCAGCCAAAGGCGACTCGAGCGTCTTCGTCGACGCGCGCAAGGACGCGTAGAAGGGGCAGGGCGGCTTGTACGAACGCGGACGCTTCGGGCTGCTGAACTACCCACTCGCGCATTTTTGGGCCCGGATCACTCCAGAGGGACCAGCCATTTTCGCGGGCGGGATTCTTGAGAAAACTAACGTCGAAGACGTGGTTCGCGGGTGGGGGCCCGTATTTGAAGCCGAAGGAGATCAGGGTCAAGCAAGCACGCGTGCCTTTTGAGCCCTCACGTCTGTCCGAGGGAAGTGGTGCCGCTACGCGGTCCACTCTTTCCCCGGCGAGGGAGCAGTCGTCGATCTCTATGGCCATGCTGTGAGCATCGGGAGTCTCTGCCTGAACCTTTAGGGTTATCGCTACAGTGACTGCCAAATTTGCCGGGTCCCGGGCCGCCAGCAGCCTGGGACCGGCCATGGCCAGAGCTTCGAGGGCAGGGGCCTATGGTCACTACCGCGAATCCGCCTGCCCGGACCTCGACGTCCGTCTTGGCGGAGTGCGTGAAGCTGGACCAGACCCTCGACGTCGAAATCGTGCCTCAGACGCGCGGCGACGGTGCCGGCGACGTCGAAAGACATGAGCTTCGCCCGCGGCTGGAACCAGACTCGATGGCTGTGCCGCAGCGCGGTCGTGTTGGGAGAGTGCGCATGCAGGCGCCGTTCTTCATCCGTCGGCCTGGGCTTTCTATCCGTTCGGCCTCGACTGAAGTAGACTACGCGGCGATGACGGGCACGATGCGTAGGATTGAGATAGGCGGGTTCTTGATGGTCAGCGCACTACTCTGCTTCGGCATGGCCGCTTGCAACGATTCTGTATCTCCTGCTGTATCTACTTTAGGGAGCCCGACGCGGCTTGAGCTGCGCGCGCTCGACGGCTCGGTCCATCATCCCATTCCACAGCTGGCGGACGAGCTCACGGTGCTGATCTTCAGTGCCTCCGACTGCCCGGTAGCGAACGGGTATGCACCTGAGATCCGGGCGATCCACTCGGACTATGTGGATCGTGGAGTGCGCTTCTATCTCGTCAACGTGGAGGCGAGCACGTCCGTCGAGGCGCTTTCAGAGCACGCAGCGGAATACGAACTGCCTGGGCCGATCTTGATGGACCGTGACCATGCGCTCGCCGCGTTGGTCGGCGCCGAGGTGACGCCGGAGGCCGTGCTTGTGCGACCGGGTGGCGCCATCGCTTACTGCGGTAGGATTAACGA
>JBLIHL010000273.1:0-7808 GCA_047635895.1 Paracoccaceae bacterium
CGTGACGCGCTCGGGTCAGAGTCTGGCGCCAAGATGTTCCACGTGGAACATTCGCGCAAGCGAGTCGCTGGCTGGGCCCGGATGCCCATTGTTCCACGTGGAACAATTCAGGCGTGACGTGCTCTGGCCAGAGTCTGGCGCCAAGATGTTCCACGTGGAACATTCGCGCAAGCGAGTCGCTGGCTGGGCCCGGATGCCCATTGTTCCACGTGGAACAATTCAGTCATGAGGTGCTCGGGTCAGAGGCTGGCGCCAAGATGTTCCACGTGGAACATTCGCGGGAGGGTGGCCTGCAGCGTACCCAGGTGGGGGTCGACGCCGATTTTGCGATTTGCAGCCGTCCCGGACCGCACGAAAAAGCGGCGCTGGAGATCACTCCAGCACCGCTTCAGTGCGCTTGACGCGGGCCCAGCGGACCTACTTGAGAACCGTGGCGGACGTGATCACGATCAGGTCCTTGGGGGTCTCTGCCTTATCGTCGCGAAGCTCGGCGTTGGAGATCATCTCGACGATCTCGAGGCCTTCCAGGACGGTGCCGTAGACGACGTAGTTGCCGTCAAACTGGTGCTGCGGAATGGCCGTGATGTAGAACTGGCTGCCGCTGGAGTCCACCTGGCCGCCCTGCTTCGCAGCAGCAAGCGAGCCTGCAGCATGCACGATCCCCGAGTCTTCCTTCGTGACCTTGTACTCCGGACCGCCCGTTCCCCAGGTTGCCGCGTCGTCCGTGCGGCTGTTGGGGTCACCGCCCTGGATGAAGGCGCCCGTCATGATCCGGTGGAACTTGGTCCCGTCGTAGTAGCCTTCCTCGGCGAGCTTCATGAAGTTCTTCACGTGCTCCGGGGCCTTCTCCAAGTAGAGGCCAAGAACGATCTTCCCCTCGGTGGTGTTGAGCTCCACGCGCGGTGAGTCGGCCGGAAGCTCCGGGTGCTCGAAAAGCGTCTTGTGCGAGCCCATCCAGGCGTCCTCTGCGGCAAGCGACGTTTTCATCCTCTTGAGGAGCGTCATCTCTTCGTCTTCGGCGCCGACGGGAAACTTGACCTTAGAGAAGACAGCGGGCGCATCGTTGAGGGCCTGCGCTAGCGCCTGCTCTGCCTCCGCGTATTCACGGTCACCGCTAAGGAAGGCTGCCTGGCTGATCCGCGCAACCGCTGCCACGGAGGGCTCCTTGATGGCCAAGGCGGCAGCGGCGATGGAGTCGGCGCTGGCGTCCTCGCCAGTGGAGGCGCCGTAGAGGAGGTTCCAGTCGGAACGCTGCTCTTGGATCGCCGCTTCGTTGGAGCGCGTCATCCAAAGGATGCCGGCAGCCACCGCGGCCAGAATACCCAGGCCGATCCATTTGTACTGATCGACAAACTCGGCGAACGCAGAGCGCTCTTCTTGGGCGATGCTGATCTCGGTTGCAGCCTTGTGCTTTGCCATCTGTCTGTGCCTGAAGCCCCAGAAAGGGCTCACTCATTTTGCGAGGCGTTTCGGGCGGTAGCGTCCCTGGAAGGAGCGCAAATCGCCGCGAACGCGGGGTCGTCAACCCCGCCCAGTG
Source organism: Paracoccaceae bacterium (assembly GCA_047635895.1). Classification (GTDB taxonomy): domain Bacteria; phylum Planctomycetota; class UBA1135; order UBA1135; genus Saltatorellus. The sequence continues at coordinate 1,538 of JBLIHL010000273.1, forward strand.
TGGGCGGGATCATGAAGGATTGAATTCGTCACGGCAGAACGGTGGGTGCGCTCTTCCGAGCCGGGCATTATAGATGCCCGCCGGGCGGTGGGGGCGATTCGTTCGCCACTGCAAGCCCAAGTTTCCCGGTTCCCCCACTTTAAACGCTTCTCCACCATGCTGACCGCCCTCCTGATCGCTGCTGCGCCGCTTGCCTTACCCTTGGACACGGGAGGGGTCGCGCCAAGCAGCTCGTCCTTCTCCGTATCGGCGACGGCACCTCAGGACTTTAAGGATCGCCTGAACGAGGCCAAGAAGGATCCTGCCAAGCTATGGGAGCTCTACCAGTGGGCGCTCGAGGACGACGAGCGGAAGAAGTACCGCAAGCGCGTCCTGAAGGCCCTGATCAAAGTAGACCCCGAGCACGAAGAGGCTCGGCTCGCGCTCGGCCACGTGACGTACGACGGCAAGTGGTTCGACACGGAGCGGGCACGTGACAAGTACGCGGAGAAGGTCGCGAAAGAGCGCGGCCTCGTGAAGTTCAACGGCGACTGGGTCGAGCCCGCCGACGTGCCCTTCCTCGCCAAGGGGTTGATTCGCGACAAGTTCGGCGCATGGAGCGATCCGATCGCGGTGAAGCGCAAGGCCGACGGCTGGAAGCAGCAGGACCTCGCATGGATCGCTCCCGACGACTTCGGCAAAATGGAGGAGGGCCTCTGGAAGTGCGGTGACAAGTGGCTGCCGCTCGAGGCCGCGAACGAGTGGCATGACGACCTGGAGTCGCCGTGGAAAATCCCGACGACCCGCGCGGTCATCTGGGCGACCACCACCCGGGAAACGGCGATGAAGGCCGCTAAACAGGCTGAACTGGCCTGGTACGACATGCAGAAGGTCTACGGATACGGCGGCGACGTGGCCGTTCCGTTCATGGTCGTGAAGGATCAGGCGGAGTACCTGCGCTTCATGGATGGGGACGAGGAATACGAGATGCCCCAGGTGGACGTCTTCGGGGTCTCGGGCCATTCCCGCGCCGCGTTCGCCGACCTCTGGTTCGACATGGAAGCCGGCGAGTACCAAGGGATGGGCGTGACCTACTGGGACGCAGAGGGTGCGAACGGCGATAGCTACGGCATCCATGACGCGCGCTTCGCCTACGGCCTTTCCTTCGCGGAATCCATCGACCCCTGCTATGAGGCGGTCAGCGAAGCGCTCGAGGACGATGAGGTCGACGTCGGTGATTTCATCAACGCGCGCTACGGCGGTCACCGCATCCCGCGCTGGCTCCGCTGGGGCGCCGCCAACTACGCGTCACGCTGGTTCAAGGATCAGCAGGTGAAGCAGGGCGGCAACCCGCGCTGGGCGATCGAGTGGTCCGCCAGCAACCTGCGCAGCCAGGGCGGCCTCGCGAACATGCAGGATATCTTCCGCTTCCAGGCCGAGCTGACGAATGATTCTTCCGCCACATTGATCCTGAGTGCTGGTCTTGTCGTGGCCTACATGGTCGATGGAGGCAATCCAGAGCTTGGCAAGCTTCTCAAGGAGTTCCAGGAGACCCTTCAAAAGGGCCAGGACGTCGAGAAGATCCTCGACTCCATCCGTAAGAAGCTCACCGACAGTGAGGAAGAGATCCGCGCCTACGTCGGACTCTGATCTTCACTCCGCCCCCAAATCCCGTCCCCGACGTCACTTTTTCTCCGCAACCCACCATGTTCATCGCCCTCGCAGCCGCCTCGGTGGCCGCCTCCGTCCCGATTCAGGAGCCCGCAGCGCTCCACCCGGCCTCATCCATGCTCGTCGTCCAAATCCCGGACGTTCAGGCCGCCATGCGTGCGTACTCGACGACGGCGGTCGCGAGGATGCTGGCCGATGAGGAGCTGCACACCTCGATCGGGCAGGTGATGGGGGGTCCGCCTCTGGATCCGGTCGCCTGGGGGATGGAGCAGTACTACGCGCAGGTAGCGAGCGGCGAACTGCCGCCCATGCTGGACTATCTCGACGGACTGAAGTCAGCCAGCTTCTCCATCGAGGTCGCGGGCGCTGACGCCGTTGGCTTTGTCATGGGACTCGACGTCGCCGAGGACAAGGACTTCTTCGCCAGCCAGAACCTCGGCTTCCGGATGGTGGTCGACTTCGTGGATGAGCCGTCCGCAGAGATGATGACGGAGTTCCTGCTCGAGGCCATTGGGAGCGATGGTCCGCCGGGAATGAAGCTGAGCGCGAAGGCCATGACGATGCCGGAAGGCGCCATGGGCTTCGGCAGCAGCGCGATCCGCGTCTGGAGCTTCGTGCCTGAGGAGGCTGGAAACGACGCGGGGCGTGATTCCTTCAACGCTTCGCTCCGCATGGTCGGTGGCGGCACGCGCCTGGCGCTCTTCGCCGGCAACGTGGAGGTTGGCGACTACGTTCGCACCCTGGGCGCGAACGCGATGGACGAGTCGGCCGTTTCGGTCTTCGAGCCGGGACGCGCTGCGTTCACCAAGAAGGCCGAAACCCCGGTGTTGGAGCTCTTCATGCGTCCGTTCCTCGAGGACGTTCTGAACGAAGAGCAGCCTGAAATGGTTCCTGCGCTCGATCTGGCGGAAGCGCTGATCGGTCCCGCCGCATCCATGGCGATCCGTGGCGGGCACTGGCGCATGGGCATCGACGGCGGCCAGTTCGTCACCCAGGGAATCCACGACCCGTCCGAGGGCGGCCCGCTCTCCGGCGTTCTCGGTGCGCAGCCGCTGGATCCGTCAGCGCTCGCGCTCGTCCATCCTGACGCGCTGATCACGTCGGTGATGAGCCTGGACGCCTCGGTCCTCGCCAAGCTCTTTGTGCAGTACATGTCCGAGGATGATCTGGCTGGGATGGACGCTGAACTCGGGTTCCGTCCTGACCGCGACATCGCAGGAGCGCTCGGTAACGCCGTGAGCTACAGCCTTCCGCCGCTGAAGTCGCTGCTGTCGGCCCCGAACCTCATGGGCGCCATTCGGCTGAACGATAAAGACAAGTTCACGAAAGGCATGGACGGCCTCCTCTCGATCGTCGAGCAGTTCGGAGAGGACATCCAGCTCGTGCGCGACGAGTACAAGGGCGCGATGATGTACACGCTCTCCTTCACGGGAGACCTGAACCTTCCGATCGAGGGCCTGCCGATCGACCCCGCGAGCTTCTTCAAGCCGACGATCACGATCATGGAGGACCGCGTTCTGATGACGACGCTGTCGACCCACGCCAAGAGGGAGGTGCGCCGTGTTCTGAAGCTCGCCAAGAAAGGCCTCGAGCCCCCCGTGCATGAGAAAATCATGGCGATGGGGGACCTTGGTGGCGCGACGACGGTCGGCTACGCGGACTGGCCCACCTTCTTCGGCGCGCTCTACTCACAGGTCAAGGGGCTCGCGCCCCTCATCGCGGGCGGTGCTGAACTTCCGATCGATCCCGCCATGCTTCCGGACGCCGCGGTGCTGACGCGCCACTTCAAGCCGAGCGAGAACTGGACGAGGGTGAAAGACGGCAAGGTGATGCAGTACGCGAAGTCGTCGCTCGGCGCCGAAGTGTCGTTCCTTCCGAGCGCCATGCTGGCCCTGGTCTTCGGGACCCGGACGTCCGGACCCCAGGAACTCATGACGGTCGAGGCCTCGATCGAGCAGCCCCCGGAGGAGTGGCACGAGGCCGCAGGAGCCGTCCCTGAGGCTGGCACGGCTGAGGTACTCACTGCCTTGACCAAGGCGGCGCTCATGGAGGTCGATGTGGCGCTCACGCTGTACCAGCTCGACCACAAGGGAGCCGCACCGGACTCCCTCGCGATTCTCCTGGTGGCCTCCGAGATGTACCCGAAGGGCTACCTCGAGGGTGGCAACGTCCCCGTGGACGCCTGGGAGCACGCGTTCGTCTACACCAAGGGCACGGATGGCTACACGCTCCACTCCATGGGGCCGGATGGCCAAGACAATAGCGGCGGCGGCGACGACATCGGGACGAATTGACCCCCGAGAAGCCTGAACCGCCACCGACCCAGGACTGGGTTTACCGCCGCAGCGACCGCTCCACTCGGAACGGACCGCTGCGGCGGCGTTTTCGTGACTGGCGGCGGCGCGTGACGGCCCCGATCGTCCCCGCGGTCGCTCCGCTGCTCCTGCGACTCTTGGCGCGGACCTGGCGGGTTCGGATGATCCGACCCGAGCTACGGACGGGCGTCCTGGACTCGCCCGAGGGGTGCATTCCGGTTCTCTGGCACGGCCGCATGGCGACCGCGGCCTCGGCCTTCGCTGGGACGCGTGCCACCGTGCTCGTTTCGGCCTCCGGAGATGGTTCGCTGGCAGACATGCTGCTCAAGCGGCTTGGCTACGGGACGCTCCGTGGGTCCACCGCGAAGGGCGGCGCCCGCGCCATCCGCGAGATGCGGGGGCTCCTGGCCTCAGGGACTCCTGTGGCCATTACGCCTGACGGCCCCCGGGGGCCCCGGCACAACGTGAACCGAGGTGCCGCGTTCCTGGCGAAGGCGACCGGGCGGCCCGTGCTGCCGATCGGTTTTGGCGTCTCGCGAGCCCTGCGCCTGGGCTCCTGGGATCGCTTCACGATTCCGCTGCCGTTTAGCCGCGTGACCGTGGCGTTTGGCGAGCCCCTTGATGTGCCGCGTGACTCAGACGAGGCCGCTCTGGTGGCCGCGACCACGGAGATTCGCTCGCGCCTGATCGAGGCCGAAACGACCGCTTTTGGGTCCCTGGGGAAGGAGGTCGACTGGTGATCCGCATCGGTTTTGCAGGCCTCATGCATCCCGCACTGGAGGGGCTCCTGCCGGCGAGGCGGACGCCTGACTTCGATCGGGTGGCGTTCTTTGGGAGCCACTTTGGCTGCCTGGAGGTCGATACGACAGCGCACGTGATTCCTCGCAGGGAGCACGTCGCGCGGTGGGGAGCGGGCATCGCGGGGAGCCCTCGCTCGCGCCTTCTCCTACGCCTTCCGGGCGCGCTACTGGACCGTGGGCGGACCGAGGCTCAGCGCGCGGAGGACACCGAGGCGTTCGTGACGGCGCTGACGCCGCTGCTCAAGCGGGAGCGCCTGGGGGCCGTCGTGGCGACGCTGCCGAGCGATGGGTACATCTACGGGCCTGCGGAGGTGCGGAGCCTGAGCCGGCTTGGGCGGGCGCTTGGGTCGGCCCCGCTGGTCCTCGAGGCGAAGCATCGATCCTGGTACGAAAGGGAGGCGTTGGACGCGGTTCGAGGAGCTGGATGGTCGCTGGGCTACCTCGCGGGAGACGACCGCTGGGACGCGCCACCGACGGACCATGCGCCGACCGGGTCCATTGGCATGCTGCGCCTTGTCCACGACGGACCTGCGCCGCCGAAGCTGATAGGTGAGGTCGCGCGCCGTGCGAGGAGCCTCGAGAGCCGCTTCGACGTGGTCTACGTCGTCACGGAGTGCGGTCCGACGATCCAGCCCAACGTCGCCGCCGCGCTCGAGATCAAGTACGTGCTCAACGGCGAGCGACCGGTGGTCGCATGGCCGGACGTGCTCCTGGGTTTTCCGCATTTGAATCCGCTCTGCCGATTGGCGGACGATGACTGAAAGACGATGGCTGCTGCACCTGAGACGATCGAGACGCGAACCTGGCTCCCGTGCCCCGGGGAGCCCACTCGTCGCATTGGCGTTCGAGTGGAGCGAGCCTTGCAGGACGGAGGCCAGCCGAGCGCCCTGAGACCGGTGGTCGTGCTGTGCCACGGCTTCAAGGGCTTCATGGACTGGGGCTTCCTGCCCTACGTTTCGACGCGCTTGGCCCGCGCGGGGTTCGTGAGCGTTTCGCTGAACGCCTCAGGCTGTGGAGTCGGTGACGATCCGCTCGTGATGGACGACGAAGAGGCGTTCTTCCGCGACACCTACACGCGCCAGCTCGAGGACATCGCAAGGGTGCGGGAGTACGCGCGCGGGCTTGAGGGCGTCGATCCCCGGCGTGACGCCCTCCTGGGCCATAGCCGCGGTGGCGGAATGTGCGTGATCTCCGCGGCGGAAGAGCCGCCTGCTGCGCTAGTCACGTGGGCTGCGATCGACCAATCAGATCGCTTTGATGAGGCCACGAAGGCCCTCTGGCGCGCCGAGGGCGAGCTCCGGATTCCCAATGGTCGCACCGGGCAGATCCATCGCCTCTCGGTGGAGGCGCTGGACGACTTCGAGAGGAACGCAGGGCGGCTGGATATCGTCGCGGCGGCTGCGCGCTACGGGGGACCGCTCCTCGCGATCCACGGGCGAGATGACGCGACGGTGCCGTGGGCGGCGGCCGAGCGGTTGGCCCAAGCGGGTCCGCGCGGAGCCTCAC
>JBLIHL010000274.1:0-7781 GCA_047635895.1 Paracoccaceae bacterium
ATCTCTTCTGATCGAGCCCATAGCAGGTGGGTCTGCGGACTAGAAGTTCGCGCCGCCGTTGATCCAGTCTTGGATCACGTTGGCGTCGCCGGCGAACGTGCCGCCGAAGGGCATCTGCTGGCCGCAGGCCGGGTTAGTCAGAAGCTTCTGGTAGAAGACGCTGCCCAGCGCGTCGCCGGGGACCACGTAGAAGTCCGGGAAGCAGCAGGTGGACTGGACGTTGATCAGGTTCGCAAAAGCAGCCTGCGGCGTGCTGAGGTCAAGTCCGCAGATGCCGCCGTGGCAACTCACGCAGGAGTCCGCGCCGATGTTCGGCTGGGTCAACATCGGGTAGACGTCTGCCATGAACGTGGGAGCGGTCGAAGCGTTGTCGAACTGCACCTCAAGGCCCTGACTGAAGTTCGACGTAGCGCCCGTCGGGCTGCTGTCGCGGTGCCAGAACTGGAAGTTCACGGTATCTCCGGGCATGACGGCGTAGGAGCTCGTCGGCGCCGGCATGGAGGCGAGGTCGATGGCCAGATTCACGATCCCCGTCGTGCCCGACGTCAGGATGTTGCCGGCATAGCGGCCGATCTGCCCGCCGATGCAGAGGTTGCCCGCGCTTCCCGCCGGGTTGGCGACGAAGGACTGCGTCTGGCTCGTCAGGAAGTAGCCGAAGACGTTCTGGGGGAGGCTCGAGCAGTCAAGCGTCACGTCGTTCGTGGCGACGTCGGTGCTACCGCTGGCGGAGATGATCGAGATGGAACCCGATGAGTTCGGGTTGGCCATGCAGTAGGTGCTTCCGATCTGCGCGGAGGCGACGCCGCTGAGAGCGGCAACGGCGAGAACGAATGGAAGTGAGCGCATGTGAGAGGCGGTTGACGTTGAGGGGCGGTGAAAGAGGGAACGGGTCCAGACCGGGCGTATCTTGGGAAAAGCCGGTGCCAGTCCAAACGGCGTGGTCCTGGGACGAACCCGAGGCCCGCATGGTTCCTTCGAAGCCTACCCAGTCGTAGAGGCAAGAGAGGCAGTTTGACTTCGGGCTTCCCACCAAGCGAGCACCAGAATGAGACCCAGCGCCAGGGCCACCATCAGAGCGGTCGCAATCCGCGACAGCCTGACCGCCTGCGACTTCGCGTACCCGAGGGCCCTGGCTTCTTCCTGAAGCCCGACCAGTGGTTCAATCTGGGCGACGTACCAATCACGCACTGCGTCGTCCATCGTGCCATCGCTCGCCACCACGTCCTGAAGACGCGCCAGGCGAACCGCCGATGCCTCACTCGCGCCGACGATCAGCCCGAGGTTGATAGCGGTCAGGAGCAGTGAAGGGTCCCTCGGGGCATAACGAAGGCCCTGGCTGGCGGAGTCGAGCGCGCCAAAGAGATCGCCTGCTCCCCAGAGCAGCGTGGCTTCGGCGCTGTTCCTGAGAGCGGGGGATGCGATCTCCGATGCGGCTTCGAATGCCAGAGCGAGGTCGTTCCCGCTCCGCCGAAGCTCCTGGACCGCCTGGAAGTTGGACTGGTCGTCGGCGGACACCTCTGCTGGCTCGCCAGATGCCCCATCGCCAGAGGCCCCATCACCAGAGGCATCGTCCAGCTCCGCGAGATGCTCCGCCGCCAGCAGAATGGACTCAAGCTGGAGCTCCTCCATGGCCGTCGTGTCATCCGATTTCGCGACGGCCCGAAGATCATCAGGCGCCAGCGTCTCCCATGCGCCCGGAACCACCAGGCTTCCAATAAGCTGATCCGTCCCTCCCACGAGCACGCGGCCCCGGAAGCCGAACTCGGACGTTCCCGGCGTCGGCACCAGGCGCCCCTTGCGGAGAAACAGGCTCAGGTTCCGCGAGAAGGGAACGCGACCAATACTCACCGGCTCATCAAGACCCACGGCCGCCGCGCCGGCCACGGCGCGCACAACGGGATCGTCGAGGCCGAAGCCGCCCACGTTGATCGACACCCAGCCGTTCGGCTTGAGCAACTTCCCCATCGCGGCAAATGCCTCGATGCTCGAGAGATGCGGCGGGATCTCCATGTTGTTCGCGTAGGCATCGACAATGATCTGGTCGAAGGCACGATCGGCATAGCGCAGCGCCGCACGCCCGTCCATCCCCCCCACGGCGATGCGATCGCCGCCGTTGTTTTCAAGGTCGAAGAAGGCTTGGCCGAGGTCTACCACGGCGGGGTCGATCTCCACACCTACCGTGCGAAGCTTCGTCCCGCCCTGGACGACTCCCTCCAATACCCGGACCGCAGTACCGGCGCCCAGACCAATAACGAGGACGTCCCACGTCTCCAGCGACTCTCCCTGCTCGTGGTACGCCCAGGCGTACGGCAAGGCGAAGTAGTCGTAGTAGTGCCCTCCCAGAAGAAGGCCAGGCTCCGGGCTCCACACCGATTGGAAGGAATCGAGGCTCTCGTTCACGCGGAGGAATCGCATCCGCTGCTCTCCTTCTCCGCTCTCGATCACGCGCAGCGACTGAAGCGACGAATCAGCGGACGCCAGGAGCGTCTCACCCTGGCCGGGCGGACGGTCGCTGGCCCGCGTTCCCGAGAGGGCTCCGCCCGCCGCCGCGAGCGCTAGCAGGCCAAGCGTCGCCGACATGCCGCCGCGCGTCGATCGGCGCGCGGCTGCCAAGAGCCACAGTCCTGACGCCGCAAGCGCCGCCGAGGCGGTCAAGAACGTCCCCGTCACGCCGAGGGTTGGAATGAACAAGTGGGTGGTGCCGAACGTGCCGATCAGACTGCCGACGGTCGACGCGGCAAGGACATGACCACCCGCGCGACCCGCGCTGCCGCCGCGCGCGCGCTGAAGCACCTCCACCGCCAAGGGACCGGCGCAGCCAAGCGTGGCCGCCGCCGGGAGAAACAGCACGGCAGCCGCTCCAAGGCTTCCCCAGACCAGTAGCTCAGCCGCGTCGTGCAGCGCCACGCCCTGTGGCATGAACCAGCCGGCTATGCCGGAGGCAGCGATCGGAAGCCAGGCTGCGAAGGCCGCTCCGAGGAGCAGCACCGTTCCGAGCATCCGCTGGGGCGACCGGCCCGAAGCGAGGCGTGCCCCCACCACATAGCCAAGGGCTAGCGCTGCCAGCACGACTCCGATCACGTTGGTCCAGACGCTGCTGGACGTGCCGAACCACGGCGCAAGCAGACGCACGGCGCCCAGCTCGATCACCATGGTCGCCGCACCGGCAAGGCCCACGAGGAGTGCTAGCACCGGCGTTGAAATCCCCTGCGAGGCCAGCGCTGGCGCCTCAGGAGTCAAGACACCGCCCGAGCCAGGCTCGGCCGCGCCATCCCTGGATCCTACTTCGACGCTCACTTGCCAGGATCACTGGCGACGACAGGAAGCGAGTACTGCTTCGAGGCGACGTAGTAGCGGCCGGAATCGGACTTGCTGTCCTTGATGTACTGAAGGAAGAGGGACGGAGCACGCTCGAACGTGTCGATGACCGGCTCAGCACCGTTGGCGATCACGGTCACCGGGCGGTCCAGATCCACGATGCCGTCGGAGAAGTACAGGGTGCACTCCGTGACGCCGGTACCGGTAAGCGTGATCGTGTTGGTCTCACGGTTCACTTCGGCATCCAGGCGGGTGCCCACCATGTTGTCCGTTGGGGCGAACTGTGCCCAATAAGCGCGGGTCGGGAACATGGCGCCGGGCACCACCGAGAACTTGTCCGGGTAGTTGTTCCGGCGCTTGTCCACCATCCAGGCGAAGATGGCCTCTTCCCCGCCGGCCGGGTCGAGCGTGACGTTCTCGAGCTCTTCCTCCTTGGCCAGTTTCTGGAGCGAAGTCGCGTTGGAACCGCCACCAAGGATCAGAACCGGCACGTGGCGAAGGTTCGCCGGGGACACATCTGCGCCGCCGTCGCCGGCCCAGCAGAAGGCTCCCGCGAAGCGGTCCGGGAACATGTTGGCGATCTTGAGAGCTGCCTCACCGCCCTTGCCGCGTCCGCCGATGAAGACTCGCTCGACGTCGATGCCGTACACATCGGTGATGTCCCGCATGGTGAGCAGCACGGAACCGAGGCCATCCCGCCCCATCCACTCGTCCGTCTTGCCCGGCATTTTCGGAGCCGCGATCACGGTCGACGAAAGCAGATCGCCGTTGACGTAGTTCTCCTTGATGTGGGACTCGGGCTTCATGCCCTCGTCCGGAATCGTGATGACAAGCGTGTAGGGGCCAGACTTGGGCTTGTACTTCGGGGGCGTCCAGACGGCGTAATCGACGGAGCCGCTGGCCACGCGTGACGTCTTGAGCGACTTCTCGATCACCGATCCATTCGCGCGCTTCGGAGCCTTGCGGTCGTAGCCGTTCGACATGTAGATCGCATGGTTCATGTCGCCCGTCAGAGCGAGCAGGTCGCCGCCCTTCAGCTTCTTCTCGTTGACCTTCTGGAGCTCTTCAAAGAAGTCGGCCTCGGCTTGGACGCGGCCTTTATTCTCATTCAACGCCGTGTAGTAGTCGCCCAGCGCGGAGGCGACCTTCTTGACGTCAGAGTCCTTGAGCTGGCGCTCGGCTTGGGGAACAAAGGGGCTGGCGGCGACGAGGGCCGCGCAGGCGAGGCCGAGGCCTGCGGCGCCGAGCAAGGTAGGGAAACGCATGTTGCTTGAAGGGTCGAAGGGGTCAGTCCGGGATGGATGAAGGTCCACGAAGCTGCTCGAGTGTGGCCAATGCGTGTCCACGCAGGGCCCACGGTGCCGCTTCGGGTTGAAGGATGGGAGGCTGGACGTTGTCTATAGACGATGGCGTGCTAACGGATTCGTCATCTTTGCGGTTCTCCGCCCCATCGCCGGCGGAGATCACCCGCAGGTTGGATCGGTCCAGGAGTGAGCCAAAGAGGCGCGCTGCGACATCGGGCTCGCCCGAGAGGGCCGCCAGGCCTGCGATCTGCGCCCCATCGATGCCGCCTGCGGCCAATGAGCGGCCCAGCGCGGCGTTTTCGCTGATCCGCGCGCCGAAGCCAGCAGCGAGCAGCGCAATACGGTTGGTCAGATCCACTCGAATGACCGGATCCGCTGCGTAGGTTGTGCGTAAGCCCTCAAGAACCGAGAGCGCTTCGTCGAACGGAGCCGACCCCGGACCCGCATCGGCGGCCGCCGAGCGACGCAGGGCTCCCTCGAGACAGAACGCGCTCCAGACGGCGCGATCCTCCTCGAACAGTTCACGTGCGAGCGCGACGCTCATATCCCCGTCGTAGGCCTCCATGCGCTCGATGAAAGCGTTGAATCCCGCCCGAAGGAGCCGTCCACGGTCAGCCAACTCGCCTACGCGGGACGAAGGCTCCTGCGCGAGGACCTTGAGGACAGCGGCTGCCTTCTCTGAGCCAACATCCGAGCCAGCGGTAGGTCCAGCGGTAGATCCAGCGCTACCCGTCGCCGCTTGGGACGTAAGAGGCATGACCTGCGCCCGCGCCGCCACGAGCACGATGAGCGAAAGAAACCCTGCCACGACCAGGGCGCAGCGGCCGCCTTCGAAAGTGGACTGAGAAGTGGAGCGCGAGATCATCACGCCCAGCGAACCCGCCCCTTCTCATCCGCCGCCGCAGTCGTGTGACCGATCCGGACGATGTCCTCACCGGCGCCACGGAGGTGGGCCTCGACCGCGTCAAGGTGCTCGTCCGCGACGAACAGAACCATGCCGATCCCCATGTTGAGCGCTTGATACGCCTCATCCGTTCCCGCGATACCGGCTGCGTCGACGATCATCTTGAAGAGCGGTGGCGTCTCCCAGGTCGACCGATCAATGATCGCATCGTGGGCGCCGAGGACGCGCGGGACGTTGTCCAGCAGCCCGCCTCCGGTGATATGCGCGAGGGCAGCCAGCTGGTTGTTCTCGAGAAGGGGCCAGCAGAGCTCAAGGTAGCTGCGGTGCGGCGCAAGCAGCGCCTCGGCCACCGTCTGGCCGCCCAGGGCCTCTGGACGATCGTCAATCCCGAGCCCAAGTCGCTCGAAGATCACCTTGCGGGCCAGCGAGTAGCCATTGGTGTGAAGGCCGCTCGAGCGGAGTCCAATCAGGGTCTGCCCTGGGCGGACGCGGCTGCCATCGAGAACCTTGTCGCGGGCCACGGAGCCCACGATGAAGCCCACGAGGTCGAAGTCGCCATCGCCGTAGAGACCCGGCATTTCCGCGGTCTCCCCTCCGAGAAGCGCCAATCCGTTGTCGCGACATGCGTCCGCGCAGCCGCGTACGAGGGCCGAGACGACATCCGGCTCCAGCCGGCCTGTCCCGACGTAGTCCATGAAGAACAGCGGACGCGCCCCCTGGACCAGAATGTCGTTGATGCAGTGCTGGACGAGATCTCGCCCGACCGTGTCGTGAATCCCTGCTCGCTTGGCCACATCCAGCTTGGTCCCGACGCCGTCAGCGCTGGCGACCAGAATGTGGCCTTCCGAGCCGACCTTCGCCAGGTCGAACAAGCCGCCGAACAGACCCATGTCCGAGAGGACCCCCGGCGTGAACGTCGCGCGGACGGACTCCTTGGCCGATGCCAAAGCCTGATCCTGGGCGTCGATGTTGACGCCGGCGTCGCGGTAGGTGATGGGAGCGGGATCGGTCACGGTTGGGGCTGGGTTGAGGGGGGGAACCGGTGGAGGGGGGGGTGCCAGTGCGGGGCGCCAGTGCGGGGTGCCCAGCGGGGCGGGACGCACCAGTCGCCCACAAGGGTCGCCCAATAGGTTAGTCCGGCAAGGGCCTCCGTCCTACACCCCAGCGTGAACTACGCCCCCCATTTGGGCGGGGTCTTGCATGAAGTGTGGGGATCGAGCGGTGCGGCTCCGTTAGACTCCCGTCTTCCGGGGAAGAATGACCCTCGTTTCGCTGCCTCGGATAGCCGATGAGCCCATCTGGCGCCCTCCGGAGCCACGCTTTGAACAAACGCACCCTGATTCTCGGCAGTACTGGCTCCATCGGCCAGCAAACACTCGACCTCGTGCGCGAGCCTGGATCGGGCGTCTTGGTGGCCGGTCTGGCCGCCCGAGGCTCATGGAAGGACGTCGCCAAGCAGGTCGACGAGTTCCGGCCGGCGCTCGTGAGCCTCACCGACCCCGAGGCGGCTTCCGAGCTCAAGCGAGTGATTCCTGCGGGCACCAAGGTGTTCTCCGGGCCGGACGCCACCCTGGAGCTGATCGAGGCGGCTGATTTCGAGATCGCCATTCACGGGATCGTGGGCGCGGCAGGCCTCGCCCCCACGCTGGCCGTCCTCGACCGCGGAAAGACCCTCGGCCTCGCCAACAAGGAGTCCCTCGTGATCGCTGGAGAGCTCGTGATGGAGCTGGCAGCCGAGCGCGGTGCCCAGATCCTGCCCGTCGACTCCGAGCACTCCGCCGTATTTCAGTGCCTGCGCGGAGAGAATCCCCAGCGGATCCGCCGCGTCCACCTGACCGCGAGCGGAGGTCCCTTCCGGACCAAGTCCGCGGCCGAAATCGCCGCCGCCACGCCCGCAGAAGCCCTCGCCCACCCCAACTGGGACATGGGACCGCGGGTCACGGTCGGCTCGGCCACGCTCATGAACAAGGCCTTGGAGGTTATCGAGCTCCATCACCTTTTTGCGCTCAGCCGCGCCCAGATCCATGTCGCGGTCCACCCCCAGTCCATCGTCCATTCGATGGTCGAGTTCGTGGACGGCTCGGTCATGGCCCAGCTCGGCCCGCCGGACATGCGCGGCCCCATTCACTACGCGCTGCACCATCCGGACCGCGGCACGTCCTCGCTCGAGGGCTTTTCGTTCGAGCTCTTCCAGAGCCTCACCTTCGAGGCTCCCGATCTAGAGCGTTTCCCCGCACTGGAACTCGGCTTCCGCT
>JBLIHL010000275.1:0-7766 GCA_047635895.1 Paracoccaceae bacterium
CTTTTTTTGTGCCCATACGGTTCAATGGGGTCATGCCATCAAGAACGACCCGCCACGCGGTGCTCGCCCTCGTGGTGACCGCAAGTCTCCTCGTGGTTGCCTGGATTTCGAGGTGAGCCAGCCTCAAGCGTGAGGGTGACCTTTGTCCTCACGGACCCGGGGCGGCCCAAGAATCGGAGCCCGTCCGATTACATCGGAGTCGTGTACACCGAGATCGACGGGTCCATGACGCGCGTTGACGGCGAGCACAGGGAGCTCCGTGGCGCGGCAAGAACCTGCGCATTCGTGTGGCCCAGCCCCCTATCGCGGGCAAGGTCCGGGCGGGCGAGGACGGGTTTTTGGACTTCGCGCTGCCGGCGGGATGTAGCGGGCTCGAGCTCTCGCCCAACGGCGAGATCTGGACCCGGGTCGATCCCAAGATGAAGGACACCGTGACGCTCGCAGAGTCATGACCGAATTGGGCAGGGCGGTTTGCTAGCCTTTCCCCATGGCCCATCGATCGATTCTTCCCGCTCTCGCCCTCGTTGCCGTGGCGCTCGTCTGTGCCTTGACGGGGCTGGCGCCAGCGCAGGACACAGCAGCGCAGGACGCAGCGCAGGACACAGGACGTCCGGACGTGGGCGCGCGGACCACCCGCGTCCTCCTCGTGGACATGGACGACGTCGGGCACGATCTGCTCAGCCTCGCCCACACGCCGCGCCTGGACGAGCTGGCGAAGACGGGCCGCTTCTTCACCACGTTCGTGACGTCGCCTTCGTGTTCGCCGTCGCGCGCGATGCTTCACATGGGGGCGCAAACCTCGCACCCAGATGTGCTCATGGGGCGGGTGCTGCTAGACACGCGCCACGAGCGCACGGCCTATACGCTCGAGCCCAAGGAGCTGACGCCGTTGGCCGGCCTCGTGCAGGCCGCGGGGCGAACGACAGTCAAGCTCGGCAAATGGCATCTGTGTATGCCCGAGGACGCGGCGAACACCCGGACGTTGGGCTGGCAGCGGTACGCGGGCGTGATGGGCAACCTCCGCGACGAGGAGCTCGACTACCTGCGCTACCCGAAGGTCCAGGACGGCGAGATCCAGCTTGTGGAGGGCCGCTATCTCACGACCGATGAGACCGATGATGCGCTGGCTGCTATCGACGCACGGACGGACCTGATATCCCTGAGCTACCACGCCTGCCACGGACCTTGGAGCGTTCCGCCGCTCGCGCTCTTGTCGGCGAAGTCCCGCGCAGCGCTCAAGGCTCTCGGTGGACCGGACGCGTGGGCCAAGCTCACACCTGCCGAGGTCGCGCCGTTGATGCTCGAGGCCCTCGATCATGAGGTCGGCCGGCTTGTGGACGCCGCCCGCGAGGCCGGCTACACCGCGTTCGTATTCGGCGACAACGGCTCATCGTCGTTCGTCGGTGGAGACAAGAAGGGGTTTTCGGACTCAGGCGTCGTCGCGCCGCTCTGGGTCGCGGGCCCCGCGGTCGCACCGGGGACGGACCCATCGCTCGTGTCGATCGCGGACCTGTATGGAACCGTGGCCGAGCTGATGGCCATCGAGCGAAGGCCGGCAACCCAGGGCCCCCATTCGCTGTCGATGGTGTCCGCGCTCCAAGGCGGAGCCCATGGCCGTGAATACGCGGCGGCGGAGATCTTCGGGCGCCTCGGCGACAGCCCGCGCGAGCGCCAGCGGATGCGCTGGACACGGATGCTGCGGTCGACTCGCTACAAGCTTGTGTGGCATCGTAAGGGCGGAGAGGAGCTGTCGTTCTACGACCTCCTGGCTGATCCTGGCGAGGAGGTGGATCTCCTGGAGGCAGGCGAGCTGGAGGGCGAGGCCGCCGCGGCCTTCACACGGATGCGAGCGCAGATGGAGGCGGACGTTGCAGGCTCCGGGCGCGAGGTGACGGTGTCTACCTCCGCGAGCGCAGGCCCCGCCGCTGAGCCCAAGACGAAGATCCTTCTCGTCGACCTGGATGACGTGGGGCACGCTGCGGTCGCGGCTGCCCGCACCCCCACCCTGGACGCATTGAGAAAGAGCGGCCGCTACTACCCGACGCTCGTAACGGCGCCGACTTGCTCTCCCTCCAGGGCGATGCTGCAAACCGGCGCGTGGTGCTCGCACCCGGATGTGCTGGTCGGCCGCGTCCTGCGGAATAAGTACAAGGGCAGCCAGGCGTACGCGCTGCCGGTCCGGCCACTTCAGCCCCTGGCCACGTTCGTCGCGAGCTCCGGGCGCACCACGGCCAAGGTGGGCAAGTGGCACCTGAGTCAGGCGAGCGAGGTGTCGCACCCAATCGAGTGCGGCTGGCAGAGCTACCAGGGCGTGATCTCGAACCTGCTGATCGCCACGGACACGTATGAGTCGTTCCCCAAGGTGACAGATGGGAAGACGGAGCGGCTCGAGGGGCGCTACATCACCTCCGACGAGACCGACGACGCGATCGCCGCCATCGGGAACAACGTGGACCTCGTCTCCCTTAGCTATCACGCGCCGCACAAGCCGTGGCATGTGCCGCCTGCCAAGCTGCTAGAGCCGCGACTGGATGTCGCGGGCCAGCCGATGGAGATCCAGGGCGACGGCCTCTCCGACGAGCAGCTGACGCTCTTGATGCTGGAGGCCTGTGACCATGAACTCGCGCGCGTCCTCGCGGCCGCCGAGTCCCACGGCTACACGGTCTTCGTGTTTGGGGACAACGGCGGCCAGAACTCGCGGGACGAGACGGGTGGCAAGGGCACGTTCCTCGACACAGGCATCGTTGTCCCCCTGTGGGTGACTGGACCGGGTGTCCTTCCGGGCGAGGACAGCGCGCTCGTCTCGATGGTCGACTTCTACGCGACCATCGCGGAGCTCCTCGGGATCGAGCGGGATCCGAAGAGTCAGGGCCCCCACTCCCAGTCCTTTGCGGCGTCACTCAGCGGCGGCCCGACGACGCGCTGGTACGCATACTCCGAGATCTTCGACAAGCTCGGTGAAGACCCGCGGTCGCGCATGAACATTCAATGGCAGCGTGCGGTCCGGACCGGCAGGTACAAGCTCTTCCAAAACCGAGGGGCTGGGTACTACACCTTCGTGGATCTTGAGGCGGACCCCGGGGAGGAGGTCAACCTGTTGGAGTCCCTGCCGCTGGCCCCCGCAGCCAAGACCGCCTACGACGCGCTTTTCAAGGTGCTCGCGTCGATCTGAACCCCAGGAAGTCCGCCCAACACGGACCGCAATGGCGCCGCCCCCATGCAGTACGATGCCGGGCCTATGGCAAACAGCACTCCGAAACGCATCGGCGTCCTCACGGGCGGCGGCGACTGTCCGGGGCTCAACGCGGTCCTTCGCTCGGTCACCAAGCACGCGCTCCAGGCCGGGATCGACGTCCGCGGCATAGAGGACGGCTTCCTTGGGCTGATCGAGAACCGCGTGCGGGAGCTGCGGTACGACGATGTGTCCGGCATCCTCAAGCTGGGTGGGACGATCCTTGGCACGTCCAACAAGGCTAACCCCGAGAAGTTCGCGACGGGCTTCGACGAGGACGGCAACGTCATCTGGGAGGACGTCACCGAGCAGTGCTTCAAAACCATCGAAGAGCACGGCCTCGAAGCGCTCGTGGTCCTCGGCGGCGACGGCACGATGATCTGCGCGCAGCCCTTCGCCAAGGCGGGCATTCCGGTCATCGGCGTGCCGAAGACGATCGACAACGACGTGATCGGGACCGAGTTGACGTTTGGCTTCCAGTCGGCCGTCGAGATTGCGACGGAGGCGCTCGACCGCGTGCACACGACGGCGGAGAGTCACGGCCGCGCCCTTGTGGTCGAGGTGATGGGTCGCAACGCTGGCTGGATCGCGCTGCGCGCAGGTGTGGCCGGCGGAGCGGACTGCATCCTCGTGCCCGAGATTCCATTCTCCATCGATCACGTGATCGAGCAGATCGAATGGCGTCGTAGGCTAGGGCGCCGCGCCACGATCATCTGCATCGCCGAGGGCGCGACGATGATCGGCGGCAAACAGGTCGTCCATGCCATGGATCTCACGTCACCGGATCCAGTGAAGCTGGGCGGGATCGGCGAGGTCGTGGCCAACCTGATTGACGAGCGTTCTCCTGTGGAGGCCCGCGCCGTGACCCTGGGTCACGTGCAGAGGGGCGGCTCCCCCGTGGCTAATGACCGCGTGCTCGGAACGCAGTTCGGCGCGGCCGCCACGCAGCTGCTGCTCGATGGTCACGCCAATCGCATGGTCGCCTGGGTCGACGGGCGCGTCACGCACATCGACATTTCGAACCCGGCCAAGGGCCAGCGGACGATCCCGGCGGACGACCCGCTCGTCGCCGCAGCCCGCGCCTGTTACACCACCTTTGGCGATGCCGCGCCGCGAGGTTTGCCGGTCGACAAGCAGGGACGCGGTCCGCGAGGGCTACTCCGATGAGGGCCGTTCGCGTCGCGGTCCTGGGCAACTCGTTTGCCAACATGATCCAGCTGCCCGCGCTGCGCTGGGCGGCCGAGAACGGCGCGCCCAACGAAGTGGTGGCCATCGCAGGTCACGGCTTGGAGAAAGCCCAGGCCACCGCAGATGCCTGGGGTATCCCGGTGGCGACGGATCGGTGGGAAGACGTCTTTGACTCTCCCTTGCCGGGCGGGTCGGTGGACCTGGTGATCATCTCAACGCCGGTGGACCTGCACGCGCCGATGGCGCGAGCCGCCATCCAGGCGGACGTGGCGATCCTGTGTGAGAAGCCGTTTTCGATGAGCGGAGCCGAGGCCCGTGAGCTGCGTGATGTGGCGCGCGGGCGCCTGGCGCTGGTCGATCACCAGCTGCGCTGGAGTCCGCTGCGCCGGGAATTGGCGCGGCGGATCGCAGCGGGTCAGGCGGGCGAACCATGGAGTGCGCGCGTTCAGATGAGCTTTGCCTCCGCGAAGCGCGTGGGCATGCCCTATTCGTGGTGGTACGACGCGGCGCGGGGCGGCGGGACGCTCGGCGCGCTTGGGAGTCATATGCTCGACGGCGTGATCGACCAATTCGGCACGCGCGCGAAGTCGGTGCTTGCGGAGCTTTCCACCTATGTGAAGGAGCGCGAGGGACCTGGCGGTCAGCCCGTGAAGGTGACGGCCGACGAAGCGTTCTGCCTCACCGCCACGATGCACAACGGCCTCGTATGCCAGGTCGAGTCGAGCGTGATGGCCTTCGGAGCCAAGCGTGACGCGGGTGAGGGCGTGCTCGTCGAGTACAACGGGTCCGAGGGCACGTTCCGCCTGGAGGGCGAGACGGAGCTGCTGTGGATCCCCCATGGCGGCGAGCCGGAGACGATCGGCACCGACACCCTGCCGACCCACGAGGAGCTCGGCATGCCTCCTGGGACGGGGTTCTTTCCCCGCGTTTTGCCGTCGTATTTCCGTGACGTCCTGAAGGCGGTGGCGGATGGCCAGACCGAGCTGCCGGGCGCCGCGGACTTCGACGATGGTGTGCACGTGATGGACATCCTGGACGCGGCGCGTGCGTCGGCCAGGGAAGGGCGGCGTATCGACGTTCGGAGTGATGGCTGAGGGCCAGACGGTCGGGCGATTGGCGCCATCGCCGACGGGCCGCTTGCACCTGGGGCATGCGCGGTCGTTCTTCGTGGCCTGGTGGGCAGCGCGGTCGCGCGGCGGTCGAATCGTGCTCCGCATCGAGGACCTGGACGATACGCGCGTAAAGCCTGGCGCGACCGAGCTGGTGCTCGAGGATCTCGAGTGGCTCGGCCTGGACTGGGACGGCGAGCTGCTCCTGCAGACCTCGCGGGCCGACGCGCATCGTGAGGCTCTCGATTCGCTCCTCGCCCGCGGCCTGGCCTACCCGTGCGTGTGCACGCGGCGCGAGATCGAGGACGCCGCGAGCGCACCCCACGCGGACGATCACGAAACGCCCTACCCGGGGACCTGTCGCGGCCGCTTCGCCACGCCCGAGGAAGCGCAGAGCGCCACAGGCCGGACGCCCGCGATCCGGCTCTTGGTCGATGAAGCCCCCACCGAGTTCGACGACGTCCTGCACGGTCACCAGCGAGTCGACGTCGCGGCGACGGCCGGGGACTTCGTGATCGGTCGTAAGGACGGGGTGGCGGCCTACCAGCTGGCGACCCCCTTGGACGATGCCCACCAGGGCGTAACCCAGGTCGTCCGGGGGGACGATCTCCTCCCGAGCGCCGCGCGTCAGAAGCTCGTCGTGGATGCCCTCGGCCTGCCCTTCCCGGACCAGGTGCACGTCCCCTTGGTACTGGGTCCAGATGGCCTACGATTGGCCAAGCGCGCGGGTTCCCTGTCGCTCCAGGAGCTCCGTGAGGCGGGCGTGAGTCCCGCGGCCCTGGCAACCTGGGCCGCGGCCTCCGCGGGCATCCCAAGCGCCCTGGCAGCCCTCACATCGATAGGGCTCCCCCGACCAGACCAGGCCGCGCCTGCATCCAGCTGGGTCCGGAGCTTCGAACTCAATTGTGTCCCAATCGAAGGCCTCGTCCGTACGCCCCAGCGCCTTTCCTCACCGAGACCATCATGAAGCAGCACCAACCAGCGAGTCCCAGCCTCTCCCCCCGTCTCCCAGGTGCCTCCCAGGCGCGCAGGACCGCCGTCCGCGCACTCTTCGGGCTCCCGTTGCTCATCCTGGCAGCCGCCTGCTCATCTGAGCCTGAGGGCGCACAGCAGGGCCTCGGGGAGTCATCCCCGGCCAGCATGTCGGCGGATATGACCACGACCTCGAACGGCAACTCCACAGAACTCGTCCCGATCACGGATTCCGAGGCCGCAAAGCAGGCTCCGAAAAAGGCTCCCGCAACGGCCCTCCCCGTGGCCCCATCCACGGTCTCTGCCGAGGCCTCAGCACCATCCACCGCACCCGCCGCCATGACCACGCCTGATCCCGAGTCCGAGGCCCCCGCCCCCAGCGACGCCGCTCCGAAGCAGGAGATCGCCACTCTCGGTGCGGGCTGCTTCTGGTGCATCGAAGCCGTCCTCGAGCAGTTAGACGGCGTCGAGTCCGTGGTGTCGGGGTACATCGGAGGGGAAACCCTCAACCCCACCTACGCGCAGATCTGCACCGGCAACACGGGCCATGCGGAGGTCGTCCAGGTCACCTTCGACCCGACCGTCCTGCCCTACAAGGACCTACTCGACTGGTTCTGGAAGTCCCATGACCCCACGACCCTGAACCGCCAGGGCGCGGACCGAGGCACCCAGTATCGCTCGGCCATCTTCGTCCATTCCCCGGCCCAGCGCGAGATCGCGGAGACCTCCAAGAAGGACGTCCAGCCCACTTTCTCGGACCCCATCGTGACGGAGGTCACGGACGCCTCGATCTTCTACCCGGCGGAGGAGAAGCACCAGGGCTACTACTTCGACAACGCCTCCCAGGGCTACTGCCGCATGGTCATCGCCCCGAAACTCAAGAAGCTCGGCCTCAAGTACTAGCCCCCTCCCGGCCGATCCCTCCACCAGAGAAGATTTTCGCAGGTCTCGCCGGAGACCTGCTTGACACAGCCGCCGGGCTGCGTATCCTCTCGCCCTCGTGTTCCCCGATAGCTCAGTTGGTAGAGCAAGCGACTGTTAATCGCTTTGTCGCAGGTTCGAGTCCTGCTCGGGGAGCCACTCCCCTCCTGGGTTGAGCAAAGATGCTCCCCGGAGGCGACCCACGGCGCTGACACTGGCGCTTCAGTGACCCGCTCCCGCCCCCTCACGGCAGCGCGCCACCTATCGAACGGCACGACGCATCTCTGAAGTCTCTGATCTCGAAAGGGGCTCTGGTTGACGCTATCGGGTGTCCCGTAGTGTCC
>JBLIHL010000276.1:0-7753 GCA_047635895.1 Paracoccaceae bacterium
GAAGCTCCGGGGCCTCATCGAGGCCTCCAACGGCATCATCGAGCGCGCGTTCGAAACGGCGCCGGACGCAGACGAGGTCCAGGAACTCATCGATGAATCGGAGGCCGCAATCTTCGCGATCGCCTCCCAGGGCGAGGCCCGCGGGGCAACCGGCGTGAGCTCGATCCTCGATGAGGTCTTCCACAGCATCGAATCCCAGCGCGACCGCGGCGAGTTCACTGGGATCCCGAGCGGGTTCTACGAGCTCGACGACATGCTCGGCGGCTTCAACCCGGGCGAGATGACGGTGATCGCTGCGCGTCCCGCCATGGGTAAGACGGCGTTCGTTCTGAACATCATGGACCACGCGGCTACCCACACGGCGGACTGCCTGGGCTACGCCCCGTCGGTGCTCTTCTTTAGCCTGGAGATGGGTCGCGCCTCGATCGTCCAGCGGATGTTGGTCGCGCGCGCGGGCGTCGAGGCCCACCGTCTGCGCTCCGGGCACCTGCACGATCGCGAGTACGCGGACCTCGTGGAGGCCGCCGGCGTTCTGAAGAACGCGCGGCTGTTCATCGACGATACGCCGGGCCTCTCGATCATGGCGCTCCGGAGCCGTGCGCGACGCCTGAAGGCCGAGCACGGGCTCGACATGATCGTGATCGACTACCTGCAGCTATTGTCCGCCAAGGCGGAGAGTCGTCAGCAGGAGATCTCGGTCATCTCGCGATCGCTGAAGGAAATCAGCCGTGAGCTCGAGGTCCCGCTTCTAACGCTGGCCCAGCTGAGCCGTAGCGTGGAATCGCGCGAGAACAAGCGTCCCCAGCTTTCGGACCTTCGTGAATCCGGCTCTATCGAGCAGGACGCCGACATCGTGATGATGCTGTTCCGCGAGGAATACTACGCGCCGACGGACGAGAACAAGGGCAAGGCCGAGGCGATCATCGTGAAGCACCGTAACGGCGCGACGGGCGACATTAACCTGCAGTTCCAGGGCGCGATGCTGCGCTTCTCGAACCGCGAAGCGTCGATGGCGGAGCCGATTACCGGCCTCTGAGGGCATGGGCTTCGCAGTCGTAGCTGGACGTCGTCCACGGGCTGGGGAGGGAAGCGATGGAGGGAGGCTGTAGAGATGCGGCCCGTCCCCTTCGTCCAGCCGGCCCGGAGAATCCAGGTCTGAGCCTCCACACTCACGCGCGGAGCCTTCGGCACGGCGCGCCTAGCCCCTCCACGAACCCGCCGAAGGCAGGGGCGCCGCCAGCGCCTACGGTGCGGCAGTCGGAGATCGTGTGGCCCACGCCGGCCGTCGGCTCGGCATGGGGGCAGCACGCTCGAGGGGGCAGCTCGTTCGAAGATGAGCTTGCTACATTGGCGGCCATGAACGAGGCCAAGGGACACGTCGCTACTCAGGAAGGCTATGACCGCTGGTCAAGCTGCTACGACGCGTATCTGAATCCGCTGATCGTCCTCGAAGAACCTGAGGTGCAGGCTGCGCTGGGCCCTGTTGCGGGGCTTGATGTTCTGGACCTGGCGTGCGGAACGGGCCGCCACGCGCTGCGGATGGCCAAGGAACAGGCGAGCGTCACAGGAGTCGATTTCTCCGAGGGCATGCTGTCCGTAGCCCGCGAGAGGGATGAGGACGGTGCCGTCCACTGGGTGGAGCACGATCTCCACGACGCGCTGCCCTTCGAATCCGGCTCATTCGACCGTGTCGTTCATGCGCTCGCTCTCGAGCATCTCGACGGGCCGGTCGAGGTGCTTGGGGAGATCCGCAGAGTGCTGCGGCCCACGGGGCATGCCGTCATTAGCGTGATGCACCCGTCGATGTTCCTGAAGGGGACGCAGGCCCGCTTCGTGGATCCAAAGAGCGGGGACCTGATCACGATTGCGAGCCGTCGCTACACGATTGCGGACTTCGTCATGGCGGTGCGGGCCGCCGATTTGGAGCTGCTGGACATCCGAGAGCGCCTTTGCACCGGCGAGATCGCCGCGGAGATCCCGCGTGCAGAGAAGTATGTCGACTGGCCGATGCTGCTACTCCTCGTGGTGGGCCATCGGGCCTGACTCCGGAGCGCGCTGGAGACGTCGCCCATCGGAGGCGCCACCAAGCCGCAGCCGGTGGCGCCAGATGGATCGGCTCCTATCGGAACATCACGGAAACGCCGTCCGTGAAGTTCGATGTCACGAAGATCTGGAAGTCGCGGAACCACGCCTGGAAGTTCCACGTTTCACCAATCGCCACGGTGCTGAGCGGAGCCGGCATGTTGGCGAGGTCCAGGGTTACGCTGAACGTCCCGGATGATCCGGAGTTCTGGGCCTGCTGCACGAAGCGTCCGATCGTGCCGCCCAAGCAGAGGTTGCCGGCGCTGCCGCCCGGGTTGGCGGCGAAGCCCTGGGTCAACGAGCCGAGGCAGTAGCCGAACGCGTTGGGCGGAAGCTGCTCCACGTCGAGCTGCAGGTCGTTATCTGCGACCAGGTCGCTGCCTCGGGCTCGAATCGTGGCGGGCAGTCCGGATGAGTTGAGGACCGCCGGTCCGCAGTAGTTCTGCCCGACGCTCCCACATTCACCGAGCTCGGCGCCGACCCATCGAATTCGCAGGAGGTTCGCGCCGGTGGCCGTCGCGTTGCTGCCGGAGTCGCGGTAGAGGTCCGTGAAGTACAGGCCATCAGGGCCTGCGGACAGGCCGGCGACGCTGGCTCGGCCCGTTCCGGCGTACTCCACCAGCGTCGTGGGGCCTGAGATTTTGTTGCCCTGGGCGTCTAGCTCGAACTCGGTGATGCGCTTGCCGCGGTTCTGGGGTCCTGAAGCGAACGTCGAGCCCGACTCTGAAACGAAGGCGTGGTCCCACTTCGACTGCGGGAAGCCGCTGCCCGCGAAGGTCTCCATCTGGATGAAGGCCAGGTTCACTGGGCCCGTTGCCGGCGCCCAGTTGTGAAGCGCGAAGTTCAGCATATGGGAGTCGCTCCCGGCCCACAGGTAATCACGCCCCGGAACGATGCGCGCAAAGCGGTCCACGGAAGGTCCGTTCTCCACCATGTAGTGGAAACCGTCGGAGGCACGTACGCGCCCACCGAACGGGTTCCGGACGCCAAGGACGTAGATGTAGTCAAGCGCTGTGAACGGCGCACCGTTGAAGAACGGGTTGTCATTGACGGGCGTCCCGTCCAGGTTGAGCCTGAGGATCTTCCCGCGGAAGGAGTTCGGGTCCCGCGCGGTGCTAGCGTCGAAACCGTCACCCATATGGACCAGCAGCGTGCCGTCCGCCAGCATCTCAAGGTGAGAGATGAAGTGCGACTGTCCCTGGGACTCCCCAGCCATGTCCAAGATGATGGTCTCGGTCGCGGCGGTGAGGCCACCGTCGCTGCTGCTGAAACGGACGACCTTGGGATAGTGCGGGCCGTTTTGGTTGTAGAGCATGCCGGCAAAGACATCGCCTGTGATCGGGTCGATCGCGATGCCCCCGAGACCCTGCTCGCCTGAGCCGGGGAACCCGCCCATGGGATTGTAGTTGAGCAGGTTGCTCGCGTAGGTCCCGACCGTGCCGTCGTTCGCGACCACCTTGATGGCGCCGTAGAGCTCCGAGACATAGGCGAACGGATCACTTGGGTTTTGGCCTGGATTCGGAATGAACTCGACGTTCACGGGAAGCCGGAAGCCGGTGGCAACGACTTCCACCTGGTAGCCAGGCTGTGCGGCGACCCATGGAAGCGCAAGGCCCCTGACCAACGTCGAGAAGTCCGGCGTCGTCTGCCCTGGCGACGAGACCCAGGTCGCGCCATCCGTGGAGATCCAGTACCTCACGAACGAGTTGGGTGGGAGGCTGATCGCCGGGATCAAAACGCGCGTTCGTTTGCACTCGTCATCCACGACGATCAGGTCTGTCTCGGGGAGACTGAGCGCGTTGCCGCCCGACTCGATGCGGACCATGATGTCCACGTGCTCCGGAAGCTCGTCAGGATTGACCACGGTGTTCGTGACGCCGTCGTTGCCTTCGATCGCCAGGAGCTCCTGGCGATCCTGGGATTCCAGCACGATGCGATGGGCGGGCATCGCGGTTGGGAGAATCGGCTCGGTGCTGCTGGCCGCGAACTTCCAGATGGGGGCCGGGTTGGCGACGATGTCCTCCGTCTCGAAGGGATAGAACGTGCTCTCCGCTCCCGTTTGGAAGGTCCGCTCGGACCAGGTGCCCCATTCGGTCAGAGGGTCGCCGCTGTCGTCACGGAAGCGCACGCGGAAGCGGAAGCTCTTGAGGGGCAGCAGTGCGGTTCTGCCCGCGTGCGACCCTAAATACACTCCGTCACCCAAGTGCGAGTGGACCTTTGCCGGTCCACTGATGCAGTCGGTGCGCCAGACGAGTTCCGACGGGTTCATCGTCCAGATCTCGAAGTCGCTGCACACGTGCCTGCCGCCATCGGGATCCACGAATGGTCCCGCTTCCATGTGGACGTCGAACGGGTTGTAGGGGATGGAGGTGGAGACGGGCTCCGTGATGACGGGTGCGAGCGGAGCTACATTGCCGGTGGGGACAGAAGACTGCTCATCGAAGCTCCACGAGAGGACCTCGTGCACCTGCGTGAGGTTGCTGGTGCCCGCGGTAAAGCCCACCCAGGCCGTTCCATCCGTAAGGCTCAGCAGGCTTTCGATGTCCACGGGCAGCTGGACAGTTGTGATCGTGTCATCCACGAACACCTGCAAGAGACCTGGTACGTACTCGATGCGCACGGAGTGCACCGTATTGTCGTCGAGGTCGATGACGGCTGAAGTGCTCGCAAGCGAGGAGTTGAGGTTCGGCGTGACCGCTCCCGCGCCGCCGGAGTGCATGGCCACGTGGTTGCCTGATGGATCCTGCGGGATCAGGCTACCGGCGGTGTCAAACTCGATGGCGATGCCGCCTGTGATGCCGCTATAGCCGAGGCCTTCGCCTGCGCTACCGAGGGCGTCAGCGGCTTCGCGCTGGATGACGAACGCCATGCCTTCCCCGGCGCCGCTCATGCGGAGGGTGAACTCGGCCGTGAAGGCCGAGCTCACGTCCTGGCGCGCCGTGGCCCAGAAGGCTCCACTCTGGTTGGGCGCGTTGGGAGTCACCTGGAGGCGATTGCCTACCTGGCTAGCAGATCCTGCGAGCGTGAGTCCCGCAGTCGACGAGAAGTCGACGTAGGTCACATCTGCAATTGCGGGGGCCGCCAGGAGGATGAGCGCCACGGCGCGGGAGAGTGCGGTCATATCAGGTCGTCCATGAAGGTGATCAGATCGTGCCATCGCGCAGCAACGCTTGGCTCTGCCCTCGGGTCATGCCTTCGGCGAGCGTCGCAGCGAGATCAATACGCAAGCGGGCACCGAAGCTACCCACAGCGCAGCGCTCAGGATAGCACGTGACTCCCCGTCGCAGTCGCGCGACGCGCGTCCTCGACGGAGGCGTGGGCGGCGCGCAGCTCGATGCGGGACAGCCGTGTGCATGGCAGGGGGGGGGGCCTGAGTGCCCAGCACTTTGGGGGGGGCGGGAGCTGAGGCGACGATGAGAGTTCGAATTGAGTTTGCCAAGGGGTCATCCGGAACGCTCGGCACGCGCTTTTGCATGCCGATCGATCTCTCCGCCGTCCCGCAGCCAAGCGGCTTGGTCTCGGTACTCTCGGGTGAGACCTGGAACTTCCAGGCATGATTCCGCGATTCCAGTCTGGCGGGACCGACGTCGAACTTCACGGACGGCCTTCAGCTCGACTTCCTCTAAAGGCGAGGTCTGAAACGGTGGCCAGGCGGCCCAGTTTGGAATGGCGATCCGCGGTGCCTAGCAGATCCGCGGATCGCCTCTTGTCAACTGCGGAGCCTCCGCGCCGATGAACGCGTCACGCGTCCAAACACCGGTTGTCACGGTTGTGATAGCCTTCGCAGCGTGCCAACGACGATCCGTTCTCCTCGTATTTTAGCTCTTTGGCTAAGCGTCCTTTGGGCGGCTGGTGGCTGCGGGCAACCTGGGGCCGACGGGAGCACAGGCCAGGCGTCTGGACGCGAAGCTAGCTCAAGCGCTTCCCAGGCGGCCGCCGCCGATGATCCCTTCGTCGACGTTACGGACGCATCGGGAATCCGCTTCACCCACGTCGCCGGCGCCCTGGGCAAGTGGGCCCTTCCGGAGATCATGGGCGGTGGCGGCGCCCTCTTCGACATGGACGGGGACGAAGATCTCGATCTGCTCCTGCTTGCGGGCGGGACTCGTTCTGCGGATCCTGCATCACCCCAGTCGGGCGCTGGCCATAGCCTCTTTCGCAACGATGGCGAAGGGCGTTTCGAGGACGTTTCCGAGAACGCGGGGCTCAGCCACCTGCGCAGCTATGCCATGGGAGCGGCGACCGGCGACGTCAACGGGGACGGCATCGTCGACCTGTACGTCACGCAGCTGGGTGAAGACGCTCTCCTCCTTGGTGATGGGCTCGGTCGATTCACGGAGGCGCCGGACGCATGGGGCGCAGCTCTCACCGGTTGGTCGTCCTCGGCGACCTTCACCGACTACGACGGCGATGGGGACCTCGACCTCTTCGTAGTCCGATTCATTGAGCTCCGCGCAGGGCTCGAATGCCGCGACGCATCGGGGCGGCGAACGTACTGCCCTCCAACGAGCGGCCCTCCCGTGCATGATGTGCTCCTGAGGAACGATGGCGGACGCTTCGTGGACGTGAGCTCGGAGATTGGTCTTGATCGAGCGCCTGCGCCCGGACTCGGCGTCGTTGCAGAGGATATGACCGGAGACGGGATGATCGACTTCTACGTCACCAACGATGGAGAAGGGAATCAGCTCTGGGCACGCCAGCCGGATGGGTCTTGGCGGGACGAGGCCATGCAGCGCGGTTTGGCGCTGAACCGCAACGGAGCAGCGGAGGCCAGCATGGGCGTGGTGGCGGAAGATCTCGATCGCGACGGATCCTTGGATCTGTTCATGACGCACCTTGAAGGCGAAACCCACACGCTCTACCGCGCCCGGGGGTCAGGGACGTTTCGTGACCAAACGAGCGCCGCCGGACTCAGCATGATCACTCGACCTGGCACGGGCTTTGGCGTGGCCGCCTTCGACCTCGAGCTGGACGGCGACCTTGACCTGGCGATCGCCCAAGGGCGCGTGAGGATCGGAGATGCTCATGCGGGCTGCGAGCTGTCGGGTGCCTGGGCGCAGCTCGCCGAACCGAATTTGCTGCTGATCAATGACGGGCAGGGGAACTTCTCAGCGGCGTCGAAGCAGGCTCGCTCGTTGATGTCTCCGGTCATGGTCGACCGCGCTGTGCTCTCGGGTGACATCGACGGAGACGGAGATATCGATCTCATATTCAGCCGTCTCGATGGTCCGCCCCAGGTCCTCCGCAACGAGGCTCGGCGCGAGGGTACATGGGTGCTTCTGGATCCGCGAACGTCGCCGTCGGCAGCCACCGCGCTCGGAGTCGAGCTCACCGTCGTCGCGGGAGAGCGCACCAGCCGGCGGACGTCGCGCAGCTCGGACGGCTACCTGTCGAGCCGCGATCCCCGCGTGCACTTCGGCCTCCCCGGGGCGCCTGAGTTCGTGAACGTCGAGGCTCGCTGGCCGGACGGGCGCCGAGAGCGGTTTTTCTCCGTCGGCACGGGCCAGATCCAAAGGCTCATCCGTGGCCAAGGGCAACCGCTATGAAGTACTTGACGAGTCTCTTGCTGGCCGGGCTAGCTGGATGTAGCGGCGCCGATTCCGCACCAGCCTCTGGGCCAACGGTTCCCATCCCAAGTCTGGATACCTCGGCGATGGAGCCGCTCGTCGCC
>JBLIHL010000277.1:0-7742 GCA_047635895.1 Paracoccaceae bacterium
TTTTGGTCGGCCTTTTGTGCTCGTGTTCCTGGTGCTGCCGGTCCTCCTGCTCATTTGGGTCTGGACGCGCCGGGGTGGACGCCTCGCGCTTCCGTTTGACGGCGTCTACGGGGACGCGAAGAAGCATCCCGGGCGCCGAGCCCGCGGTCACGCGCTGCGCGTGGTGCTGCAGCTCGCCGAATCCGTGCCGGCATTCCTTGCGATCGTCGCCATTCTGCTCCTCGCGGGACCCCAGCGCGTTGGCGCGCCGAAGACCAAGCGCAAGCTCACCAACATTCAGTTCTGCGTCGACGTCTCAGGTTCCATGACCGCTGCCTTCGGCGACGGGACGCGCTATGACGCCGCGATGACGGCGATCAACGGCTTCCTCGACTTTCGCACCGGTGACGCGTTCGGCCTGACGTTCTTCGGCAACAACGTGCTCCACTGGGTGCCTCTCACGAGCGACACCTCGGCGTTCCGCTGCGCGCCTCCGTTTATGGATCCCAAGCGCGGGACCCTGCCGCCATGGTTCGGCGGCACGTCCATCGGCAAGGCGCTCAAGGCCTGCCGCGACGTCCTGGTGACGCGCGAGGAAGGCGACCGCATGATCATCCTGATCTCGGACGGCTACTCGTCCGATCTGTCGGGCGGCCAGGATGCTGAGATCGCGGACCTCATGCGGGAGAGCGGGATCAGCGTCTACGGCATTCACGTGGCGGACGGGGGCATTCCAGGCGAGGTGGTCAACATCTCGTCGATCTCCGGCGGAGAGGTCTTCGAGGCGGGTGATCCGGCGGCGCTCGATACCGTGTTCAAGCGCATCGATGAGATGCAGGTCACCGAGCTTGAGAAGATCGCCGGTGAGCAACTCGATGCGTTCGGTCCCTGGTGCTGGTTAGGCCTTGGGCTCCTCGGGCTCCTGGCCCTGTTCGGTTTCTTCCTTCGGGCGACCCCCTGGTAAGCGCTGGCATGGCTCAAGAAACCATCATCATTACGGCCGCCGTGGCGGCCATCGTTCTGCTCGCCGAGCTCCTGCATCTACGGCGGATTCGGCGCGTTCGGCACCTCGCTTTTGGGCCTGGCGGCCGTGCCGCGTCCTGGACGGGTATTGTTCCCGTGCTGCGTACCGCGGCGGCGGCTTTGCTCGCCTGGGGCCTTACGACGCTGATCTTCGACGTGGAGGCCAAGCAGCACCGCCTCGCCGCCCGGTCGGAGGGTGATTGGCGCCACCTCATCCTGGTTCTCGACGTGTCGCCGTCCATGCGCCTTGAGGACGCAGGGCCCGAGAAGGAGCAGAGCCGCAAGGCGCGCGCACGTGACGTGCTCGATTCGATGTTCAGCCGCGTCGCCATCGGCCAGTACAAGATCACGGTGGTGGCGACCTACACGGGCGCGATCCCGGTGGTCACGGACACCGTCGATTCGGAGGTCGTGCGCAACGTGCTCAACGACCTGCCGATGCACTACGCCTTCAAGTCGGGCGAGACGCGTCTGTTCGACGGGCTGGAGGAAGCCGCGAAGATCGCCAAGGCCTGGCCCAAGGACAGCACGACGCTCGTGGTCGCCAGTGACGGTGACACCGTGCCGCCGACGGGGATGCCGAAGATGCCTCCGTCGATCAACGGCGTTCTGGTCGTCGGCCTTGGCGACTCGGTCAAGGGCAGCTTTATCAACGGCCGGAACTCGCGCCAGGATGTCTCCGCGCTGCGCCAGATGGCGCTCCGGCTGGGTGGTGCCTACCACGACGGCAATCAGCGTCACGTGGCGACCGATGTGCTGGATGAAGTCACCACGGGCGCCGAGAAGGAGTCCCTTCTTCAGCTCTCCCGCCGTGAATACGCGCTTCTGGCCATCGCGTTGGGCGCGCTGCTGCTGGCCCTCCTGCCCCTGGCGCTCCAACTTCTAGGAAGTCGCTGGGCCGCTGTGCGACCTATCTCCCGGCGAGCACGCGCTGCGTAAGAAATTCAGGCGCTTGGCCCATAATTGGGCCGCACCATCAAACATAGGGGAGAGCGATACCGATCTCCCTATCACCGCACCGAAGAACCCAGAACCGAGGACCACGCCCCAGAGGAAACGATCATGCGAAAATTCTTAATCGGCCTGTGGCTGCTACTGCCCGTAGCCGCCTGGGCCTACCACGAAGGCCCCGGCCAAGAGCGCATGGCGCTCGACGCCACTGACGCGAAGCTAGAGCTCGCGCGTGAAGCCGCCGCCACGGGCGACTGGCCCGGCGCGATCACGCAGTTCGAGGCCGCGATCAAAGAGCTGCCGGCGCTCGACACGCCTGAGCGCCTCGCGGCTTCCCGCCGCATTCGACTGTCCGCCGCCAAGGCCAAGCTGAACGCTTCACGACTCGTCGAAGCGCGCGATGAAATCAAGGATCTCGTGAAGGAGATCAGTGAGGACAAGGTCGCGGCAGGTGACCCTGTTCAGGCCGCGCTCCTCGACGAGGCTCGTGAGGCACATGCCAACGCTCAGTACTACTGGACGTGGCTCATGCGGCTCGAGGGCGCTCCACGCACCGAGTGGGAGCCCGAAGTGGAGGTCGCACGCCAGACCTACCGCCTTCTTGCAGAAGAAGCGGAAGTCCGTGGCGAATCCAAGATGGCCGTCTCCCTGATGGAAGACCTTGAGGCGACCGTGAAGCTGGCGCGCCTCGACCTGGAGGAACTGCAGGGCTTGCCCCTGCCCTCCCAATGAAGCGGCAACGGAACCTGAAACGGTTCCGGTAAACGCCCCGGTCGGGGCAAAGGAAACAGCAGTGGTCCGAAACCAAAAGATACTCGTGGCGCAGGCGGCGGTCCGCCGCCCGACGGCAGCGGCTCCTAGCCATGCTGCGTAACTGACCCAAGAGCGCGGCCGGCGCTCACCCAACGCGGGTGAGCACGTCCGCGCTCGCCTTACTCGCTCAACTCGACTTCTGGAGGCGTATCCGCGCCGAAGGGACTCACCTATCGACGCTCGTCTTTCCATGGATCGTTCCGTTCCCTTCGTATCTCTCCTTGTCGCCGGACATCTGGTCCTCGGTTCGGTCAGCAGCGCAGCGCCCGCGCTGCGGCAGACCACCACCATTATCCGGTCGCTTCCAGCTGGTTCCTCCTTTAGAACCAGCACTCAGTCCAGTGTCGGACGAAGTCTCTCCCAGGCGGAGATGGAGGTACTGATGGCGGGGGCCGGACTCTCGTCAGGGTCCATGGGCGCTTCGATCTCCATGGGGGCGTCCGCATCGGATGACGAGGACGAAGCCGGCGTAAAGCCCGTCGACCCGCAGTTCATGCAGCTGTTCCAGCAGGTCCAGCTAGACCGCAGGCCGTCGACGATCCTGACCGAGTGGGCCAAGCCTGACCCGCTCCCTTCCGACGAGGACCCGGAGCTCAAGGATCCTGAGGATCCTGAGGCCCTGGCGGATGAGCCCAAGGCGCTGACCGTGCCGGCCAAGCCGGAACGGCCGGAAGATTTGGTCGAGCCGGTCAAGCCGGAGGACGTCGTGCAGGACGTCGACGGGATCGCGGGCCTCATGGCGCTGGCGGCCAAGAAGCAGGAGGTCGCAGGTGGATACGCCGACAAGCTCGCCGCCTACGAGGTGGCGCTGGCGGCCTTCGAAGCCAAGGAGGCTGAGTACGTAACGGCCCAGGCCGAGTACGAGGCGGCCAAGGTGGCCTTCGACGAGGAGAAGAAGACCTGGGACAAGGCCAAGAAGGCCTTCGACAAGGAGAAAGCCAAGGTCGAGCAGAAGAAGGCGGCCCTGAAGATGAAGCGTATCCAGCGCGACATTGAAATCTTCAGTCGCAACGTGACCCTCGGCCGCTGGGAGGCGGCGGCGGAGACGCTGGCGCTCTTCAACAAGCAGGCGAAGATGCAGTACGAGCAGATGCTCGGCAAGATCTCGCGCACGCCCCAGCCCATGAACGGCCAGCTCGCGCAGTACCAGGAGCAGCCGGCCTTCGAGTTTGACGACATCATCAGCCTCATCGGGATCGCCCCGCAGGGACCAGACCTTGACGATCCGGACAAGATGGGGCCGGAGGGCTTCGATCCAAAGAAGGCGATGCTGATCGCGCCCCTCGTGCGGCGCGTCTTTGCCCAGGGGCATAGCCTCGATGATTGGGTTGAGCGCCTTCGCGAGGAGACGTCAAAGTCTGAGGAAGAGCGCGTCGTCAGCAAGCGTCTTGCGGCGCTGCTGCTCGGGGCCCAGGGGTCCTACAAGGAGGTAGGTGAGTTCCTGCCGACGAAAGAGGAGTCGATCGCCGAAGACGATCGTGAGGGTCTCAACCTCTTGGCGAAGCACCTGATGGCGGTTCACAGCGAAGAGCCTCGCCCCGAAACCTTGAGCGAAGCGTGGGACGCGACCATGTCGACTCTGGCTCCGGGAGAGATCGACGATGCCATCAAGGCGGACGCGCTGAAGCGCGCCGTTGGCCTGGCCAAGGAAGTACGCGACGCCAAGGGCGACGCGTGGCTCCGCGAGTCTTTCCAGGAGCGCCCAGAGCGCGGCATGGAAGTGCTCGCGACGATCGGCGCCGAGGCGTCGACGGGTATGGTGCGCCGCTCCAACGACCCCACGGGCCGCCTCGAGGATATGAAGCTGCTGCGGACCGCCGTGGATGCTCTCCTGGAGATCGCGCCCGAGCGCGCCGAGGAGTGGGAGAAGTCCCTGACTCTGGTGGCGGATACCTGGCTCCGGGAAGCGGAGCACTCGTTCGCGAATTCCCAGCAGGACTCGATGGGGCCGCAGTATGACCGCGACAGCTACGGCAACATCTATTGGTCGAACTACAACTATAACTACAACCGAGTGAGGGTCCAGCCGGTGGAGCCGACGGACCTGCTCGAGGCGCGGCCTGACGGGCTTTGGCGAGAGGCGCTGCCGGACAGTCTGCGCCCCAAGATCGACCAGACGATCGCCGAGCTCTACCTCAAGGTGAATGAGGAAACGCTCGCGTTTCCCTACATCCGCGACCTCGCGGGCCCCAACCCGAAGAAGGCCGAGGAGCTGGCCAAGACCTTCATCGAGGTCTGGCTCAAGAACAACGACCCCAACTCGAGCCGTAACCGCTCGAACATCTACAACTTCAGCTTCGGGTTCAACAACCGGGCCAGCGGCATTCCGCTGACGCGCAGCAAGCAGGACCGGAACCTCCGGGACCTGTCCAAGTGGGTGGCCAAGCTCCGCGAGATCGAAGGCCTCGAGCTCGATTCGGACCTTCTGATGCGGGCGTTCACCCAGTCGCACAGTCAGGCGGAGATCTACCGCGTCGAGGTGCTAGAGGATGTGTTTGGTTCGCTCGACGCGCTGGAGCCTGAGACGCTCGCGTCGATGACCCAGCGGATGCGCGCCAACCTCGCCGAGATCTGGCGTGCACCGGACGTTCAGCGCAACGCCAAGACGAACCGCAAGCAGAAGGACATCGAGGCCGAGGTTCAGCGCGGCTACGAGATCGCCCAGTCGATGCTCGGACGCGCGCTTGAGTCCCATCCGGACGCATGGCAGCTGGAAACCTCACGGGCCGCGCTTTTGCACGACCTCAACAACTACCGCAACGACCTCAAGAAGTCGTCGGACTTCGCGGGGAGCCGCAAGGAAGCCCTGGAGCTTTTCGGGAAGGCAACGCGCCACTACATCGGCGAAATTCCGGAGCTTCGCACGGACGAGTACTCGGTGGCTGCCTTCGCGGCATGGTTCAGCGCGGCTCTCGGCGCGAGTGATCTCCAGGCCGTGACCGAGGAGACGCTGCTTGCAGGGCACGAGATCCCGAAGATCCAGGCCGCGCTGGATAGCATCGAGGGCGAGGCGGGTGAGAAGCACCGCGCCATGTTCGCGAACCTGCTGTTCACGCGCCTGAGCTCGCTCAACCCATCGGTCAAGAACCGCTACCTCGAGGCGGGCTTCGACATCGTCGGCGACCACCCGCAGGCGCGCGCGGCGCGGAAGGTCTACGATTACTACTCTGACCTCGTGACCGAGATCGAGTTCTTGGCAACGATCGACGGCGACACAGACGTGGGGCAGAAGCCGTTCGGCCTGCGCATCGACCTGAGGTACACCAAGGAGATTGGTCGCGAGAGCGGCGGGTTCAACAAGTACCTCCAGAACCAGGCCAACGCGGTCAACTACTACTACAACAGCGGCCGGCCCCAGGAAAACTACCGCGACAAGTTTGAGGAGGCCGTGCGTGCCGTCCTGTCGGAGCAGTTCGACGTGAAGTCGGTGACCTTCAACCAGGAGAAGGCAGGATCAAAAGCCGACAGCGAGTACGGCTGGCGCCGCACCTCGTACGCCTACATCCTGCTCCAGGCCAAGGGCCCGGAAGTCGACCGCGTGCCGCCGCTGAAGATCGATCTCGACTTCAATGATGTGACGGGCTACGTCGTGCTGCCAATCTCGTCGCCGGTCGTGCCGATCGACGCGTCCGCCAAGGACGTAGAAACGCGGCCCTATGAGAACGTCTCCGTGACCCAAATCCTGGACGAGCGTCGCGCCGACGAGGGCATTCTCGTGATGGAGGTCAAGGTTCAAGCCGACGGTCTGGTGCCCGATCTTGAGGAGATCGTCAACCTGGACCCTGCGGACTTCGAGGTCACCAAGACGGAGGACGAGGGCGTTTCGATCGCTCGCTTCGGCGATGACGAGACGACGATCATCTCGGAACGTCTCTGGCTCGTGGAAATGCGGGCCAAGGAGGGCGTGGAGAATCCGGAGAACTTCCGCTTCGCAGCTCCGAAGGACGAGAGCATCCAGACGCTCTACCAGCGTTACGATGACGCCGATCTGATCACGGCCAAGCTCGAGGTGAACCTTGAGCAGGCCTACAAGGCGAAGGAGCCCTTCGACTGGCGCTGGCTGCTCCTGATCCCCGGCCTTGCCGCGGTGTTCTGGATGCTGCGGTCCGTGTTCAAGGGCTCAGGCGCCGTGGAAGCGCCGCGAGGCCTGCAGGTTCCTGACGACGTGACGCCGTTCACGGTCCTTAACCTGCTCCAAGAGGTGCGCTCATCACCGAGGATCGGGGACGCGGACCGCCGAGATCTCGACGCCGCGGTGATCCGGATTGAAACGCACTACTTCGGCGAGAGCCAGAGCGGCGAGGCACCCGATCTGCGTTCTATTGCCCATGACTGGGTGAGGAAGGGCGGCTGACGCCCCTTCCTGTCCTGGCGAAGCGCCCCGGTGAACTCCGTTCGCCGGGGCGCTTTCGTTTTCACGGGCTCTGGCCTGAGGCATCGCGCCGCCGAGAGGGGTAGACTTGCCCGCCGGGGCAATTCCCCGTCCTCCATGACGACCTCAGCGACCTCTCCAGAAGCCTCCCCAGGATCCTCCTCAGGTACCTCGGCGGCGAATGCCCAGGCTCAGATCGAGCTTCACCGCGCCCTCGCGCCGCGCTACGCGTATCGCTATTCGTTCAAGTTCAGCCGCCTCTTCCA
Source organism: Paracoccaceae bacterium (assembly GCA_047635895.1). Taxonomy (GTDB): domain Bacteria; phylum Planctomycetota; class UBA1135; order UBA1135; genus Saltatorellus. The sequence goes on from JBLIHL010000277.1 coordinate 7,405, forward strand.
GGAAGAATGGCACGCTGAGATGATCCGGCAGGCGCCGGAGGCGTCGAAGCGACTGCTCGACATCGGCTGTGGAACCGGGTTCTTCCTGGCGGAGCTCGAGGCCCAGCGCCCCGGCTCTGTGGGTCTCGACATCAGCCATGAAATGCTCCGCGTCAGCGAGGAGTACGTCCCTGGCGCGCGCCTGGTGACCGCGGATGCCGAGCACATGCCCTTCAAGCCGGGGGCGTTTGACGTCGTCTTCTGCAAGGGCAGCTTGCACCACATGCGAGACCACGTCGGGTTCCTGGAGAGCTGCAATGACGTGCTTGTCAAGGACGGCCTACTCGTCATGAGCGAGC
>JBLIHL010000278.1:0-7728 GCA_047635895.1 Paracoccaceae bacterium
CTCGCGCGTTCCGCGCGTGCCCATCTCCCCACGGGTGATGTCGAGGACGCCCACGCGTGCCCCCGCATCGACGAGGCGAAGGATGGTGCCACCGGCTGAAATCTCCGCATCGTCGGGGTGTGCCGCGATGACAAGAACGTCGAGATGAGTCATGAGTCGAGGGAGCTCGGGAGGTTCAGCACGAGGTGCTCGGTGGACGCAAAGGGCACTTCGGCCCAGAGAGACGGCACGAAGTCACGCCCGAAGCGCGCGACGAACTGGAAGGGGCCCAGGAGACGTTCCTGGGGCACGTCGCGCGGGTACAGCATGCTGTTGACGCGCCTCGTTTGGCGAACGCCCTTGCCGGTGTTGTTCTTTTGGACGCGCATGGCCTTGCCGATCACTTTTTCAATCGAGTGCTCGACCTGCTTGGTGGTTCGCTTGAGCGTGATGCCGAGGGCTGTTTCGATCTTGGCGAGGCCGCCCTTGTGCTCCATGAGCTGCGCCGCGATCTGACGGCTCACCTTGCGCAGGTCCTGGACGACCTGGGGCTCCGCGTCGAGGTCGATTTCGGGCGGCTGGAACTGGCCTTTGGCCCGCAGGATGGTCTCGACCGTCGCTTCCACGCGACCGAGCGCGTAGCGCGTGTCGCTGTCGACGAGGCTCATGGAAACGCGGGGCAGGAACGGCGTCCTGGGCTGACCGCAGGCGTCGCGGGCCGGTCCGAGCTGGGCGTGGTAGCCGAGTTCACCGTATCCGCCAACGTAGGCGCAGGTCGGAAAGACCGCGTCCTGTACGAGGGGTCGAACGAGCGCCCCGGCCGACCATTCGCCGGGCTGGCTAACGATCTGGCTCCCAAGCTCCGCGTGGGTCTGCGAACCGGGCACGCCGTCCATGCGGAAGCCCTCGCCCCCGGCGCGCAGCGCGATCCGTTCGGGGGGCATCTTCTCGGCGGCCCGCACGTGTCGATACACGAGGGCCGCGGCCGCGTCGCCGGCTTCAGCGTTCATTTCAGGCGCCTCGCCGATCGGAATGGCAGCGGCCAGGTCGAGGGCTCCCAGCTCCAGCTCCCCCGCGCGCAGCGCGTCCGTGAGCGCAGGGGTACACGCGGACACGATGCGCCCCATCTCGCTGGATAGGAGCCCGCGGATCCACTCGGGTTCACAGACGATCAGGCCGTACTCTTCCATCAGGCCGTGGAAGGCGCGAGTCAGTGCGCGCGGCAGCGTCTCGCCCTCTCGCGGCAGAAAGAGATCGATCGCGAGATCCGCGTACGCGTGCTCCTCGACGATGTTGTGCAGCTGGGCACGTAGGGCGCCCAAACGCTGAACCTCGTCGGTGAGCCGAAGCTCGCCGAGGGGTGTTCGCCCGGATGACAGGCCGCCCAAGTTGACCTTCTGGAGGTCGAGGTTGCGGTTCAGCTGCCACGCGTGGTGCACCTCGGCGACGTCGTGATCATCGGCGTGGTTCCAGAACACCGGGACGACCGGCTGGCCCCAGAGCTGGCTCAGATCCTTCGCCGCGCGGCACGCCTGGAGCGCCTTGTAGAGGCTGTAGAGCGGCGACGCGAGGAACCCAGGCTGCTGGCCGGTGACGATGCAGAACACGTCCTCTTGCCGAAGCGCCTCGAGGCTCTTTCGGGTCCCGGAAGCCTCCGGAAGCTCAATAGATGCGGCGCCGTAGCCCGCGAGGATCTGCTCGACGAGGACACCGCGCTCCTCCGAGCCGAGCCGCTCCTTGGGCCGTGGCATGTCCGCGGCGCGCGTGACCACGGGCAGTGGTCCGAACTTTGGGCCGGCGGCAAGTCCGGCACGGGCGACGCTCGAGAGGCCGAAGATGTCGCCGGGCAGGTGTTCCACCGTCAGCTGAAGTTTCATGATGAGAGTGGATCAGCTAAGAAGTGCGGCGCGGAGTTCCTTCGCCATGTCGTCTATGGCCTGCGACGCTGCGTCCTTCCAGTGCAAAGTCGGCTGGCTGCGACCCGCGAATAGGATCCCCCGCGAGGAGTTCACGAGGGCACCGTGCAGGCCGCCGCTGAAGCCGCCGCGGATATCCTCGGCGCTGGCCCCCTGGGCGCCGTATCCGGGCAGCAACAGGGGCGTCCTGGGCATTCTCTGGCGCAGGCGGCGCAGCTCATCCGGGTGGGTCGCTCCCACGACGGCCCCGATCGAACTCCAGCCGCTCTCCCCCACCTGGTCGGCGCCCCAGGCGTCCACGGCGTCGGCGACGCGGTCCGTGAGGCGGTCCTCGGCGTGCCCGTCCACGGGCAGCGTCTGGAACTCAGCGCTCGAAGGGTTGGAGGTCCGAACCAGCACGTAGATCCCGGCGCCTGCGCCTTTGCAGGCGGTCAGGAACGGGGTGATCGAGTCGGACCCGAGGTACGGGTTCACCGTCGCTGCGTCGCAAAGGTGGCGTCTGGCGGAGGGGGCCGTGCCCGATGCGTCGATGTCGCCGGCGGGGCCCGTCAGGAAGGCCTCGGCGTAGGCAGCGGCCGTGCTGCCGATGTCGCCCCGCTTCACGTCGCCGACCACTAGCAGCCCGGCGTCCTTGGAGGCCGCCACGACGTCCTCAAACGCGGCCACTCCGTCGGCGCCGAAGACCTCGAAGAAGGCCGACTGCGGCTTCACGGCGGGCACCTTGCCAGCCGAGACCTCGATGATCCCGAGCAGGAAGTCACGCATGGCGGCCGCGCGGTCCGATCGGTCGGCCTTGGGGTCCCTGGCGACCGCAAACTCGTCGGGGAGCAGCGCCAGGTGCGGATCGAGGCCAACGGCGATAGGGTTCTGGGTCCGCTCGACGGCGGCGTGGAGCCGGTCGGCGTAGGGCGCAGCGATGGTCATGGGCGGCGATGGTATCCGGAACCGGCCGCGGCGGAGCGGCGAGCGGGGCTGGATTCGCGCGATCACATCACGCTGAATCCCCATGTGTGAGCTCACAGGCCCCGAACCAGCCCGGGCGCGAAGGGCGCGGAGCCCGGGGGCAGTTCAGGGCGCAGGGGACGAAGTAGCGGAGTACCTTGGAGTCCCCCATGTTTTCGGGAACGCTGCCCTGCGCGGCGGGTGAAAGCGGCGTTGGTGCACTATTCCCCGCCCTGAGGGCCCTCTACGTGGGCATCCTCAGGTTCAGGGCCAGGCTAGCCGATGGCTTCGGGCATGAACTCCCGCGTCCACCCGAAGTACAAGACGAAGTATCGAGTCACCAACTGGGCCGAGTACGACCAGGCCCTCGTTCAGCGCGGCGACATCACCATGTGGATCTCACCCGAAGCAATCCAGGCATGGACTGCAAAGCCATCTGGTCGCCGGGGCGCCCCGCAGAAGTAGACGGACCTTGCGATCGAAACCGCGCTCACTCTTCGCCTCCTCTTCCGGTTGCCGCTTCGCCAGGCCGAGGGCTTCCTACGGTCCTTGTTTGACCTGATGGGTCTCAGCCTCGAAGCCCCAGACCACACGACCGTGTCTCGACGGAGCCCGAGCCTCAAAGCGAAGCTGATCCCGATAGCGTCGAAGAAGCCGATCCACCTGATCATCGATAGCACCGGGTTGTCGATCGTTGGGGAGGGTGAATGGGCCGCAGCCAAGCACGGAGGGCGCGGAAAGCGGGGTTGGCGCAAGCTGCACATCGGCGTTGAGCGAGCGGGGGTGATCCGAGCACAGGTCCGGACGGAGAGTTCGGGCGACGACGCGACTACCGGGATCAAGGTCATCAAGAAGACCTCGGGCAAGTTGGCCAGCGTCACAGGAGACGCGGCCTACGACACGGCGGCCATCTACGACCAGGCCAGCTCCAGAGGAGCGCGAGTCGTCGTCCCTCCAACGCGAACGGCATCCGTGTCTGGCGGCAAGCCGAGATCCAAGGCGCGGGACTGCACGATTCGGAGGGTCGCCAAAGTTGGCAGGAAGCGATGGAAGAAGGAGCCGGGCTACCATCGGCAGGGCGTGGTCGAGAACGCCTTTTTCCGTTACAAGTCCATGCTGGGCGACAAGCTCCACGCCCGGGGTCTAGCTGTACAGGGAGTTGAGGCTGCGATCGGCTGCAAGATCTTGAACCGACAGCTAGTCTTGGGCAGGCCCAGCTCGGTGCCCATCGCTCGCTGAAACCGTCAATGGAGGGGGCCTTGGTGGATCAATCTGGATTACGCACCAACGCCCGCCGCCCTCGCGGCCTTTGCGCTGAACACGGTGTTCGACTTCATCGAATGGCTCGACTGGCGAGCTCTCCGGAACGCTCCTGACCGCGCGAAGCCGTAAGGGTTAGCGACCCTCCTTCGGGTACTCGAACGAGCGATCCGGGTACTCCGGAGGAGCGGGAACAGGCCGCGGGTCCTTCTTGATCTCCTCCAGCAGGTACTGAATGGCCGCGTCGAGCTGGGCGTCCGCCCCCAGGAACGTGGCGTGGGGCGGGTTGTCGATTTCGACGTCGGGGATGACCCCAACCTGCTCAACGAGCCATTCCCCTTCCGGGCCGTAGACGCCAAACATCGGAGCACGCGCGAGGCCGCCGTCGCTCAGACGGTTGCCGGAGGAGAGCCAGATCTCTCCGCCCCACGTGCGCATCCCGAAGACCTTGCCAAGCCCGAGTCGGCGGAAACCGTCGGCGAAGGCTTCGCCGTCGGATGCGGTCATCTCGTTGACGAGCACGACCATGTGGCCCCGGAAGGCGTAGTGCATGTTCCAGGACGGGTTGCCGGCGCGGTCCGACCAGTACATCCAGTCTTTGCGAAGGAGCCGGGAAAGAAGGAAGCTGTCGATGTTGCCGCCGCGATTGTTGCGCACGTCGATGATCAGCGCCTTGCGTTGGAACACCGGGTAGAACTGGCGGTACCACTCCGTGATGTTGCTGCCACCCATGGCTCGCAGGTGCACGTAGCCGACCTGCTCTTCGCTGCCCTGATCGACCTGCTCGCGTCGGGTCACTTCCCAGTCGCTGTAGCGCAGATCGCTCTCGCTGCCTACGGGCACGACCACCACATCACGCGATTCGCCCCGGGGCGTAAGGCCGCCTCCACCGGAGCGAACGGTGAGGAGCACCTGCCGAGCCACCATGCGACGGAGGAGCACTCCGATGTCTGGTACGTCCAGGACGCTGGTTCCGTTCACCCGCTCAATCACATCCCCTGCGTGCACGTCGAGGTAGGGGTCCGCTAGGGGCGGACGCTCGGCGGGATAGTTGGGGTCCGACCGGAAGATCCGCTCGATCAGATAGCCACCCGCGGCCTGGTCACGCCGAAGGCGCGCGCCGAGGCTCGCCACCGGAACGCGCTCCGACCCGGCGCGCAGATCGCCGCCACGCACGCTCATGTGGAGAGCCGAGAGCTCACCCATCATGCAGCCGATCAGGTGCGAGAGCTCGGCGCGAGTGGTCACGCGCTTCACGAGGGGCAGGTAGCGCTCCTTCGTCGCCTCCCAATCCACGCCGTGCATGCCGGGGTCATAGAAGTAGTCGCGCTCTAGGCGCCAAGCGTCGACGAAGATTTGGCGCCAGTCCTCACGCACGTCGAGCGAGTAGCTCCACTCACCCAGGTCCACGGCTTGGTCCTTGAGCTCCTTGACCTTGCTCGCCTTGGCGGGCACCACGTAGAAGGAAGATCCCTTGCGCACCAGCAGCTTCTTGCCGTTGCTCGAGAGCTCGTGACTGCGCACGTCTTCCATGAGCGTTTCGACGTCCGCCCCGCCTTCGGAGCCCTGCATCTTGATCTTTACCGCCACCAAGTGTGCGCCTGGGTCTGGTCCAGATTCCACCGAGCGCATGAAGAGCGCGTCTTGGTTGACCACAAGTGAGCGGTAGTTGCCCGGCGCGACAGGGACGCGCTCTAGGCGAAGTTCGAGCCCGGCCGCGGTGATCTCGACGGCTTCTGAGGAGCCAGAGGAAGACTCAGAGGAAGACTCAGAGGAGGAGTCCCCCCCGTCAGGCTCCCCGTCGCCGCTGTCCTTGCCCTGATCCCGCACCTCTTTCGAATCTGCCGGCCGATAGAGCTCGTCTGCAGGCCGAAAAGGCGATCGCAAGCCGGGCCGCAGGGCCACTTGATACACCTCAACCATGCGGTCGAAGTAAGGCTCGGGCTGGCGCTGGCCCCAGGGGCCCGACACCAGCGATTCCAGGTGCCGCTCCGAGAGGAAGTACAGGAACTCGCCCTGGGGATCCCAGGCCGGGCTGAAGCTGTTGACCCGATCGCTGGTAACCGGGAGCGTCGCCCCGTCCCCCATCGAGTAGACCACGATGCGCTGGTGCGTGTTCTCGGCGGTCATGGAGTAGGCCAACCAGCGCCCGTCGGGCGACCAGGTGAGGTCGCTGACGCCCTCGCGGTTCTGATTGATCTTGGTCGATTTCCCCGTCTCCAACTCGACCACGAAGAGGTCGTTGTTCTTGTCGGAGAACGCCACGTGGGATCCGTCCGGGGAGGGCGTTGGATCGAACCGGAGAATGGTCCCGTCTGACGTGAGGAGCTCGTCCTCGCCCACACCATTGGCGGGCAGGCGAACCAACTCCAGCTCACCGCTCTCATCGGAGAAGCCGACCAGCGTCTTGCCATCGGGCATGAACGTCACATCCCGGAACCGAACGCCGTCCTTGGTCGACGCGCGCGTCAGCCGGCCGCCCTTGGCGGGAGCCACGAAGACCCTTCCCCGGGACGTCAGCACGACGCTCTCGCCCTCGGGATGCAAACGAGCGGACGTGAGCGACCCCATGGGGTTGTCGACCCACTTCTCACGCAGCTGGTCCAGGTCCGAAGCGAGCGTCACGTCGAGCTTCGTCGTCTCACCGCTCGCGATGTCCATCACCCAGAGGTCAGCGGCGCGCTGGTAGGCGATCCTGCCCCCGTGGAGCGAGGGAGTGCGCACGTCGAAGGCGCTGTGTCGCGTGTGCTGCTGAAGATCCTTCCCGTCGCCTTCCATGGACCAGATGTTCATCGTCCCGTCGCGATCCGTGACGAAGTACACGCGGCCTGCCCACCACATGGGCGAGTGACTTTCGCCGCCGTAGTCGCCGGTGAGCGCCACGGCTTCATCGCCGCCGTCGGTGAACCGCCAAATATCCCGCGCCGTTCCACCCGTGTAGCGCTTCGTGACGTTGCGGTGCCAGGGGGGCCGCACGAAGAAGACCGACTCCCCGGACTCGTCGAAGTCGGGATCGCTGCAGTAGTCGAGGGGCAGGGGCTCGGCAGTCAAGGACTCAAGGTCCAGCGCAACCAAGCCGGGTCGAGGGAGCCCGGAGTAGCGAGAGGTCTCGTAGACGAGCTTGCCATCCGGGGTCCAAGCCCGGGCCATCGAGGTCTCTGCCTCAAAGGTCCGCCGAGTGGGCAGCCCGCCGGAGAGGGGCATGGTGTACACCTCCGACGGTCCCTCGTAGCGCGCCGTGAAGGCGAGCGTCTTCCCATTTGGCGAGATCGTCGGGTTAGTTTCCTCTGCGAGATGACTGGTCAGTCGACGGGCCAGTCCTCCCTCATGGGAGACAGTCCACAGGTCCCCTTCGGCAGCGAAGACGAGAGTGTCCCCGTGAAGAGCTGGCTCGCGGTAGTAGCCGAGGACTCCATCCTGGGGAGCGGCCGAGGCGACGGCGGAAAGCGTCAGTAGCGCGAAGGTAGAAGCTGGAAACGTGATGCGCATGGGGCGAAGTATCGGCGACGGATAGGACTTCCAAACGGGGTATCGATGCGTTCGCGAGCATACGCCAAGGCCCGATTCTCCGCATCACCCTCCCCCACAGGTCACACGGTGACACAGCGGCAGCCTTCGGCCCACTGCACGG
>JBLIHL010000279.1:0-7705 GCA_047635895.1 Paracoccaceae bacterium
GACGCGCCTCACCGAATCGAGCACCCGCTCCGCGGGGGCTGCATCGGCGAAGCCGATGCTCGATTCGGTGAGGCGCGTCTATTCCCGCAGCTTTGGTTCCGGAACGGTACTGCGGGCGCGAGAAGGCTCTTTGGGGCAAGATGAACGCAATGGATGCACCTTCGCCCGACCCCTCCCAAAAAGTACCGTCCGGGTCAACCCCGCGCGCGGACTACGAGAGCACGCCGCTCACGAGATCCGAGTACATCTCGGCGATCGTGCACCTCTACCGAGGAGAGCTGTACCGTGCCAATGCGTGGCGACTGCGCCTCGATCAGACCACCAATTGGGCTGTGCTCACGGCGGCTGGGGTGCTCACCTACTCCTTTGGCGAAGGGCATCCGTCCCCCTGGTCCATCCTCGCCGGGATCGCCATCGTGACGCTGTTCCTCTTCATCGAGGCACGCCGATTCCGATTCGCGGATGTCTGGCGCTCCCGCGTACGGATGATCGAGGAGAACTTCTATGGCCCCATCCTCCGCCGCGACCCCGTGAGTCCTGCGGCGGAGTGGGGCACCTTGGTGGCGGTTGATCTCTTTCGACCACGCTTCAAGACCAGCGCCCTCGCCGCCCTACGTGCGCGCCTGCTTCGCAACTACCTTCCGATGTACGGCGTCCTCTCGGTGGCGTTCGTCATCAAGGCCTGCACGCAGCCGACGACGGCCCAATCTTGGTACGAGATCCGTCAGCGCCTCGGTGGTGACGGGATGGTTCCGTGGTGGGTTCCCCTGGCCGTGTTAGGCGCGTTCGGATTCGCGTGCCTGCTCTTGATCGTCTTCGGGCACCGATCGTCGAGCTACGATCTCGACGAGTGGACGTTCGAGCAACCCGGCCAACCACGGGAACGCTCGGCTCTGGATCTTTGAATCGGCGGCACCGCCCGGTGTCCACACGCGGCCTGCTAGAATTGGATCAATGCCCATCTCCAGCGACCAGATCATTCTCAGCGCCGCCGCCATGCGGCGCGCCGACCGCCGCACGATTGAGGAGTTCGGCATTCCGTCGTTTGCCCTCATGGAGACGGCGGCGCGTGGCGTCGCCGACGAGATTGAGCGGAGGCTCGGACGGCTCTCCGAGCGCGCGGTCCTCGTGCTGGCTGGACCCGGGAACAACGGCGGTGACGGGCTGGCCGTGGCGCGGCTCCTCTTCCAGCGCGGCGCGGACGTGTTCGTGCTCTTCCACGCAGGAGCGGAGCAGGGTTCGCCGGAGACTCGGCTGAACCTGGAGCTCCTGCGACGCCTGCCGGATAGCGAGGAGCAGATGCTCACCCTCCACCGTTTCCCGGCGGAGGGCGCCATCGATGCCGCGGTGAGCGAAGTGCGGGAAGCGATCGGGCCGTGGGGCCCCTTCGACCTGGCCGTCGATGCGCTGCTTGGCATCGGAACCACGGGAGCGCTCCGAGGTTCGATCGGCGCCATGGCCGAGTTCGCGCTTGCCGCCAAGAGTGTCTGCGCGGTCGACGTGCCCACGGGCATCGACACCGACACGGGCGAGCGGCTAAGCGCCGGCGGCATCCATGCGGACTTCACCGTGACCATGGCGGCCACCAAACCGTGCCACTGGCTGGGCGCGGGACCGCGCAGCTCAGGCGACGTCGTCACGGTCGACATCGGACTCCCCCAGCACTTGATGGAAGAGGCCCTGGCGGCGGGGGGGTCCGCCCGCGTCGCCTCCGCCGCAACCGTGGCCGCGTTCCTGGGGCGAGCTTCACGCGGCGATCACAAGTTCGCGGTGGGACAGGCGGGAGTCGTCGCGGGATCGAACCGCTACAGCGGGGCGCTCATCCTTGCCTCACGCGCCGCCGCGCAGTGCGGCGCTGGCTACGTCGTCTGCGCGAGCACCGAGCGCGCGACGGCGGCACTCGATGCGCAGCTCCCCGAGGTCGTCGCCCTTTCGTTCCGCGCCACCGAGACCGGAACGCTCCCTGGCGCCGCAGCCGCGCCCATCCTCGCCGAGTTCCGGTCCTGTCGGGCGTGCTTGGTCGGCCCCGGACTCGCGTTCACCAAGGACGAGTCCTCGAGGAACGAGATCCGCAGCCTGGTCAGCGCCATCGTTCTTGGCTTGGACGCGCCCCTCGTGCTCGATGCCGACGGGCTCAACGCTCTCGATGGACCCGAAGCGCTAAAGGCCGTCCACGATCGCACGGGCTCGACGGTCATGACGCCGCATCCGAAGGAGTTCCAACGCCTCATCGATGCATCAGGGCTTGCCAGCGACACCGACCCCGGGGAGGACCGTCCGACGTGGCGCGCGGCCCTGTGGGCCAAACGCCTCGGTGCCGTCCTCGTCCTCAAGGGTTCCCCCACCGTGATCGCGGCCCCCACCGGCGAGACCTACGTCGCACCGGACACCAGTCGAGCCCTCGCCACCGCCGGCAGCGGCGACGTTCTCGCGGGCATGATCACCGGCTTGATGGCCCAGGGCATCGACCCACTCGAAGCAGCCGTCGCAGCGGTTCACCTCGGACTCGAAGCGGCAGCGGCCTACGAAGAGACGAACGCCGCCCCATCCTGCCAGGCATCCGACCTGATCGATCGGATCCCTACCGTCCTCCGGCGAGCACGCTGAAAGCGTGCCCACGCGGCAGGCGTAGCGCGAACGACTCGGGAGCCCGCGGCCGAGGGCGGCCCCCGCTTTTGCTAATCACTGGAGGCGCAGACCACTTGGTCGACGCATCGTGATGTGGCCGCTGCCAACCCCTTCCCCCGACATCATGAAACCCACCCTCCTCTTTCTCTTTGTCGCGGGCGCAATCCTGGCCCTCCTGTCCACCTGGTGGCTCCTGGGATCCAGCTCAAGCGTGCCCTACGCGGCGGAGGACGGTCTCGGCGCGGACCAGGAGGTGGCCGTGACGGCGCCAAGCGAGGCGCTCCTCGACGATGTCGAGCCCCAGCCCGACGGAGAGCGCGCGGCCGACGCTGGAGATCGCCGTAGCCTGGCGCCCAGGGGCAACGGCACTCGCCCGGACGGCCCTACCGCCGTGGTCCGGGCACCCGCGACCGGCCCCTACTTCGGCCGACTGATCGATCCGCTAGGGCGGCCCATGGGAGCCATCGAGATCTCCATCGACAGCTGGGAGAACGCGTCACGCGACAGCGGGGGCGTCATGGCATTCGGTGCAGGGCGCAGGTCCACGTCCGCCACGGCGACCACGGGAGACGATGGCCGCTTTGCCGTGACCACCAAAAAATCCCTGGGGCGGAGCCTGGGCGTGACCTCCACCGTGGCGGGGTTTTCGGACGATCCCATTCAGTGCGTACTCGACCCAGAGAAGGGCCGCGACCTCGGCGACGTGACCTTGTCGCCGGCCGTACTCGTGAGCGGCTGGGTACGCGATGCGGAAGAACGAGCCATCGCAGGCGCCAGGGTCCGCCGCGTCGATAGGAACGGCGACATGGCCAGCGACCTCATGGACGAGATCGGTTTTGGCGGCCTCGTGGAAGCCGCCAGGACCGACGCCGATGGCCGGTTCGAGATGCTGCACGAGGACGAAGGCGCCATCACGCTCCAGATCGACGGGGACGACATCCTGCCCAAGCGCTGGGATGGCCCCACACGGCGGGCTGGCGAGGTCCTGCAGGACGTCGTCATCAAGGTCGAGCGAGCCGGCCACATCGACGGCTACGTGATCGGCTACCCGTCCGATCGAAAGCGTGGCCTGGTGGCCGCCGCGATCTTGGACCACGTCGAGGAAGGCTCCCAGGAGAGCGGCATTTCGGAGCTCCTTTCCGCGCAGCTTTCACCCGCGGGGGACCACACGGCCTCCATCGAGGCAGACGGCTCCTTCACGCTCTCGGGGCTTGTCCCCGGAGCCCGGTACCGCCTCCGAGCCATCACGAAGAACTTCTTCGTCCGAACGGTCGAGCTTTCCGCGGCGGTCGATGCCCGGGTTGGCGACGAACCCGCGACCCTGGAGTTCGACCCGGGGACGGCTCTGACGTTCAGGGCGATCGACGCGAAGACCCAGGAACCGATCGAAGTCCTGACCCTCAGCGGCAAGTACGGCACCCAACCCGCCTTCCTCCAGCTCACCCCCACGGCTGGGAATCCCCCCGATCGATATCCGGGTGGGAAGGTGACCATCTACGAACTCCGCCCCAAGAACGGGCCGCAGGAGCTCACGCTGACCATCGACGCCCCCGGCTACTTCCGCACGCGTGACGTCACGGCCCTGGTCCCCGCCGCCGGAACCGTCAACCTCGGGAAGATCGCGCTCGCTCCCGCGCCGCTCCTCAAGTTCCGCGTGATCGATGCGGCCACGCGCAAGCCGGTTCGGCGCGCGCGCGTGACCGTTGAGCCCACGAATCCCGCGCAGTTTAACTTCGGGGGCCGCCCCAATCGGAACGAAGGCGAGGCCACCGACGAAGAGAAGGAAGAGCAAGAGGCCGTGGAGGCCATGGTTCTTGGCGAATATCGCCAGCGCTCGCGCGACCGAACCAACGCGAAGGGTCTCTGCTCCCTCTCGATGGTGGAAGCCCAGCAAGTCACGCTGGAAGTGAAAGCGCGGGGCTATGCCACGTTCGTCCAGGCACCCTTCTTCGCGCCGGAGAACGGCGAAGACGAGATGGTGGTGATCGAGCTCTTGGGTGGCGGTTCACTCCAGGCCTTCGTCTCCGACACCGAAGGAGACCCAGCCGCCAGCGTCCACGTCGAGTGTCGCAGGGAAACTGGCGAGCGAGTCATCAAGAAGAAGGAGAAGACGGACGAGAACGGAATCGCGGACTTCGAGAACCTCACAGATGGCGCGTGGGAAGTGCGCGCCTTCCGTCCAGACAACTCGCTCTTCGCCGAGAGCGGAAGAGGGTCCGCTTCCCACGAGACGGAATGGGTGACCGTCAGGGTGGCGAGGGGCACGCGCTCGAGAGTCGACCTGGAGGTACCCGCCATGGGCGATCTAACGGGCTCCGTGCTCCTCGCAGGCCTGCCGGCGCCGGACGTCCGCGTGTCGTTGACACCGCCGGAGAGCGTCGATCGTGCCGAACAGCTGCTTGAGCTCCAGGATCAGTTCGCAGGGCTCAACCCGGACACAACGACCGGCGTGACCGACTTCGAGGGACATTTCGCCCTCACGGACGTGATCCCAGGCGAATACATCCTGCTCACTCGCCACCCCGACCTCGCCATGGCGGTGCGGACGGAGGTCACGGTCGCTGCCGGCGCTAACACCGCAACCGTCGAAATCGCGGGCACCGCACTCGAAGGCCGAGTCGTCGACGACGAAGGCTCGCCCATCGCAGGCGCGGCCGTTTCGATCGACCGTCGCATCGACGACGAGGCGGCCTCGGAGCGCTCCATGAGCCGGCAGTTCCTCAGCTCGAAGCGGAGCGCCTCCGCAACGACTGATATCGACGGCGTCTATAGGCTGCTCGGCGTCACCTCCGATGTCGACCTGATCGTCGTGGTGGAGGCCAGCGGCTACGCGGATGCGCGCCACGGCCCCATCCAGGCCAGGGCAGACGAAACCGTTCCCGTCGCTCCCATCGCCCTCGAACGCGCGGGTGCCGTCGTCGTCACCACCCAGTCGGAGACCAACACGTCGACGATGGCCTTCGTGCGTGCGCGCCCGCTCGCCGGCCGCGCGTTCGAGATGGACGCGGAGGACAAGGTGGGCATTCTCCGAGCGGGTACGGCTCGACTCGACGGCCTCATCGCGGGTACCTGGGAGGTCACGGTCCAGTTCATCAGCCAGGATCCTGGCCAACAAGGCGGGCCAACCACCCTCGTCCCGAAGACGGTGGAAGTCAAACCCGGCGAGACGGCCGAGCTCAAGATCTAGGAGCGTGGTCGCGCGTAGCCGGTGTCCGTGGCCGCATCAGGCGAAGGCCTACCGGCTCAGTACACCAGCAGCCGTGGCTCCGTAAAGTCCTCCATCGCGTAGCGCAGGCCTTCTCGACCCAGCCCGGAGTCCTTCACGCCGCCGTAGGGCATGCTGTCTACGCGGAAACCGGGGATGCCGCCGATGATCACGCCGCCGACCTCTAGCTCGTTGTGGGCGAGTCGCATGTGCGCGAGGTTGTTCGTGTAGACCCCTGCCTGCAGGCCGTAGTGACTATCGTTGGTACGCTCAATCGCGGCTTCGAAGTCGTCGACGCGTTCGAGGATCGCTACGGGGCCGAAGACCTCGGCGCAGACCACGTGGCTGTCCGTGGGAACGTGGGTCAGCAACGTCGCGGCGTACAGGTTGTGGTCCCGGTCCAGGATCTCGCCCCCGGTCAGGACCTTGGCGCCCCCAGCCTTCGCCTCCTGGACCCACTCGTCAATTCGGTCCAGGTGCCCGGAGTCAATCACAGGGCCGATGAGAACCTCCTCATCGGCCGGATCACCGATCTTGAGAGCCTTGGCTTCCTTGATCAGCAGCTTCTCGAACGACTCCGCCACGCTCTTCACCACGTAGATGCGCTGGGTGGAAATGCAGATCTGCCCCGCGTACAGGAACGCGCCAACGGCGATCTGGCGGGCCGCTGTGGCGAGGTCCGCGTCCTCATCAACGATCACCGCGGCGTTGCCGCCGAGCTCGAGGGCCACCTTCTTTTTGCCGCAGATGCTCTTGAGGAACCAGCCGACCTTGTCGCTTCCTGTGAAGGATAGGAGCGCCACGCGGTCATCACGCACCATGGATTCGGCCACATCGTTGTCGCACAGGAGCGTGCTGATGACGCCCTTCGGGTAGCCCGCTTCCTCGATCAAGGCGGTGAAGGCCAGGGCCACGAGGGGGGACTGGGGCGCTGGCTTCAACAGGATCGGACAGCCCGTCGCGAGGGCGGGCGCCACCTTGTGCAGCACGAGGTTGAGCGGGAAGTTAAAGGGCGTGATGCACGCTACCACCCCGACCGGAAAGCGCCTTGTGAAGGCGACCTTCCCTTCACCCGCAGCGAAGTCCAGGGGGACCATCTCGCCGCCGAATCGAACGGCTTCAGCCGCAGCGGTGGACAGCGTCAATAGACAGCGATCCACCTCGGCCTGTGCGTAGCTGAAGGGCTTGCCGGACTCCTGAACGATCAGGCTTACGAACGCGTCACGCCGCTCCTTCAGTAGATCGTGGAGCCGCTGCAGATGCTGCTGGCGCTTGCCCGCAGACCAAGCTCCGAACGGCTTGCGCTGCGCGTGCGCCGCCACGATGGCTGTCTCCATCTGGTCCGGCGTCGCCAACGGCAATGTGGCCATGGTCTCGCCCGTGTACTTGTGCAGAACAGCCAGAGTCCCGTCGCCGTCGGCCACCCAATGGCCGGCCACGAAATTCTGGGTCTTGACGATGGAGGATAGTTGCATGATAGCCATGGTGGCGAAGGAGAGAGAGGGTTCAGCGACGCCCGCATGGGTTCGATCCGCGAATCGAGAGCGCGCGGGGTCAGTCTTCCAGGTCAATGGTGACTTCCTGGGGCTCGAAGGGAGAGAAGCCGCATGACAGCTGGCTTCCGGGCCAAACAAGTCGCACGGACAGATTCGTCGGCTCCCAGATCGACGTGTAGAGCGTATGGAGCGCGTGGTTGCCGCCGCCGATGTGCAGCGGAGGAGAGAGGAAGCTCTGGATCAACTGCTCCCGGGAGACGGAGGGGTCGTTCAGGGCTGCATCCGCGAACGCCTCGCGTTCGCGCGTGCTCGTCGCGGTTTCGTACTCAGGCCAAAACACCTGCTCTTGGTGGTTGGCGCAAACCATGCGGCTCAC
>JBLIHL010000280.1:0-7671 GCA_047635895.1 Paracoccaceae bacterium
CGCCGCGAAAGGCAGCGGCCGAGGTGGTGCGAGGAAGGTGTGTCATGGGTGCGATCGGGAAGGCAGGTGGGAGACGGGAAGCGGGCTCCCACCGTGACTCTAGCCTGATCTCGCGGATGGGTAACGGCCCCCTATGGAAATTCTGGAAATGTGAAACTTCAGCAATGCTCAATGCGCTGCTGGTGGTTCCTTTGGCCCTCGACGGGCCGTTGCGAGGGGGGGCAGTCCCATACCGCGACGTCGCCGATCCTCGGTGCGGCGAGGTACTGGGTCATCGCATCGAGATCTACGCGTCGCCCAGCGCGACCGGCAGCTCCACGTGGCGCGACCACTCCTGCCAGGATCCGTCGTACCACTTCACCTTGTCGTACCCGAGCAATTCGTGAAGGAGGAACCAGGTCTGGCTGGCCTGGTGCCCCGTCCGGCACATGGCGATCATCGGTGTGGCTGAGTCCACGCCGAGGGCCTTGTATCCGGCCAGTACCTCGGTGCGCGAACGAAAGAACACGCCGCCGTCGACCCGCATCACGTCGTCTCCGACGGGTCGATCCAGAGCCTGTGGGATGTGACCGGCGCGGGGCTCCTGCGTCTCCTCCTTCCCGGTGAAGTTCTTCGTCGGCCGCCCGTCCATCAGCACGGCGCCCGTGCCGCTGCTGGCATCTATCACCTCTACGAACTCGACCGAAATGTCCGGCGCGTCATTCCCTGGCTCATAGCTAGCCTTCGGTCGCCCTATCGCTCCAGACTCCGTCTCGCGCCCCTCGGCCGTCCACGTTCCCAGGCCGCCTTCCATGAGGGCCATGCGCTTGTGCCCGAGCGTCCGAAGCGCCAGAAGTAGATGCGTCGCGTCGTGCAGCTCCTCGTCGGCGTAGACGACGACTTCGTCCTCTGCGCCGATCCCGGCGGCGCTCAGGACTGAAGCGAGCTGCGCCGGCGGTAAGAGCCGATCGAGCTCTCCCGTTGTCACGCGCGTGTTCGCAACGGAAACGTGGATCGCACCCGGAAGGTGCTCCGCCAGGTATGCATCATGGTCGCCACGCGTGTCGACGAGCGTGATCTCAGCGCCCCGTCCTGCGACCCAGGTCGTGGAGACCACGGTTGGCGAGGTGAGCTTCGCTGGATCCGTCGCGTAGGACTCGAAGCTGGGCCTGGGCGGTGCGAAGAATAGTTCGCGTGCCGCCTGGTAGGCCGCTGCTTCGTTGCGTGCTCGTGCCTGATCGTAGCCGGGGCGGAGGCTGGGGGGCGTCAGCACGTCGGCACGTAGCTGCGCCAGGCCCCCTTCCAGGACGCGAACGTTCGTATGCCCGCGGCCTACCAGTGCGACCCACGCCTGTGCAGGGTGCACCATCCCATTCGAGTACAGGACGACGGTGCGGTCTGCGCGTCGCCTGAGCAGCTCCTCGCCCGCGTCGCCCAGGAGTTCCGGTAGATCGAGTGAGGCAGCGCCAGGGAGGTGGAACGCGGCAAATTCCGACGCCGGGCGCACGTCGATCAGCAGAAAATCACTCGGGCGCGTTCGAAGTGCCTCGGTCAGCTCGGTCGGCGTGATGTGCTCGGCGCCGCGTTCGACCTCTGGGGCCCAGGACGCGGCCTGGGCCCCAGGCGATCTGCCTCCGAGGTCTCTAGCCTTGGATCCTTGGGCCCAGAAAACGCCTACGCCCAGGCACAAGGCCGTGAATCCAATAGCGCTGAGGCTGGCCCTCGTGCTCGATGGACGGTGGTTCCAAGTGGCTGTATCGCTCATACCTGAGCCTCCACAGCGGAGCGGCGGTTCATGAAAAGAGAGATGGCCTTGAAGCAAACAAGGGCAATGGCGGCGACCAGCGCCACGACCGCTCCCGTCGGGAGCCCGACGAGCTCCTGCAGCGTCCAGATCCCTCTCGATCCGGCGGAGGTGAACTCCGCCAGTTGAGGGTAGAAGCCGGCGTAGACCAGGCATCCACCGCCCACTCCAAACAGGAAGACGAGCGCATCGAGCTTGCCTGAAGCCAGCCCCACGAACGCCGTTCCCGGACACCAGCCGCCGACGACGAATCCTGCGCCGAGGATGGCTCCGCCCACGATCTGCGGCGTAAGGAAGGTCTCCATGCGATAGATGGAGTCGAGCTCGACGAGGCCCATAGCGGAGAGGCCCCAGAGCCCGAAGGACGCCGTGACGACCGCCGTGAACATGACCTGGAAGACCGCGAAGTCGCGGAAGTAGAAGATGTCGGTGAGGCGGCGGCTGCTGCCGAAACCCGCGCGTTCGATCCAGAACCCGAAGGCCATGCCGATGAGGCCCGCGATGGCGAAGCCTTCGGTGGTGCCTAGCAGGCCCCGTGAAAAAAGCGTTTCCATATCAGGACCACTCCTTGCGAACGAACCATGCAAGCGCGTACGCGCCTGCGAAGAAGGCCAAGAAGAACGCCCAGCTACCCGTGAGCAAGAGAGCTCCGCCGGACAAGGCCTGTCCGGAGGTGCAGCCAGCCGCGATCCGGCTTCCGAAGCCCACCGCGACTCCTCCGAGCAGTGCGAGGACGAGGCGCATGCCGATCGACGCCGAGGGGCCACGCTCGATGCCGGGGCGGATGCGGCCCGCGGCCAGCGCGGAGATCCAGCCGCCGCCGATCGCGCCAAGCCCCATGAATACGAGGTAGTAGGCGAGCGGGCTCGTGCCGTTGAACCACCGGCCGATGTAGTCGTTGCCTTCCACAGCGGCCGGGGCGAAGACGTGGGCGATCCAAGCGGATGAGCGCGCGATCGCGCCCGACGCGCCGATCCCCGTGCCGAGCACGACGAAGGAGGTCAAGAGCGTGAGGCCAAGCCCGACCCCGGCGAGGTACGGATTCCAGACGCGTTCCTGGCCGGGGAGCTCTTCGTGGAGGGGGCCGCGGCGAACGGGAGGGTAGGGAGCTGGGTCACTCATCTCAGCATCCTGCGCTGCGGCGCCGGGCCTTTGGCTTCGGGGTGATGGGCGCCGTGGTTGTGGCGGGCTGAGGGGTCGCAGCGGCACCAGAGCCTGCGCCCATGGGGGCACCCGTGGGCGCTGTTGCTGCCCCGCCGCGCATGGTGTCCTCGCCCAGCTCGACTTCGCGGAAGTACGCAGCGGTTCCGCCAACGACCGCGCGAATCGCTCGGTTGCCTTCGGCGAGTCGTGCTTGGAGAATCCCCGCGACCGCGAACGCGATCGTTCCGTCTCGATCGACGAGGACCGGGCGAACGCCGACCGGGAGGCCTTGCACGTACGACTCGACCGCCGGCGGCGCCACGTTGATGGCGCCCGCGATGTGATACTCCTCGAACTGCCACGCCGGTCGAACATCGATCACCCGGTAAAGGTCGGGCTGATCCATGAGGGCGCGAGCGACAGCAGCGGGCTCCATGGCCTCCGGCAGCAGCATGGGGGCGGCGGAGCCGGCTTGCCCTGCGTGCGCCATGGTCTCCTGGCTCGCGGTGCCCACGGTGGGCAGCGACTCATCGAGCCAGGCGTCGAGCCCGCCGTCGAGGCTGCTCACGTTCTCGAAGCCCTGACGTTCGGCCAATCCGACCGCCATGCTGCTGCGATACGCCGAGTTGCAGATGAAGGTGACCGGCTGCGTCTTGTCGAGTACTTCGCCGAAGGCCGAAGCGTCACTCACGGGGAGGTTCGCGTAGTCCCCGACCCGGAGCTCTGCGTACTCGTCGGGCGTCCGCACGTCCACCAGGATCGGCTCGGTGCCGGCCTGGATGTGCGCCGCCAGTGCCCTGGGGGAAACCAGCTCACTCCTGCGAACGAGGTGTCCAGCCGCGCGCCAGGCGTCCATGCCGTCCTCAAGGTAGCCGCCCATGTGATCGAGTCCAATGCGGCGGAAGCGGAATGCCGCTTCGCGCACCAGAGCGCTATCTCCCACGAGCACGAGGTCGGCTTCGAAGGGCACGGCGATGCCGGTCCATGTGTCGATCCGGCCCCGAACGTCGATGTTCACAGCGCCCGAGATGTGGCCCCCTGCGTACTCCCTCGCGCCGCGCAGGTCGATGATCCACGCGCCGGCTTCGGCGCGCTGCGCTACGTCAGCAGCGCTGAGCGCCGGCGGCATCTCATCGGTCCAGTCGACCGCCGGCGGGCCGGTCCGGTTCAGGTTCACGTTGAAGGCGAAGTACTTGGGCGCGACCGGGAGTCCCGTGATGACCTGGGAGATGAAGGCCGTGCGGCTCTCGATTTTCAGGTACGGGTTGGTCGAACGTTCGTCGCCGATGGTGGAGACGGTATCGGGGGAGAGGTGCGCGCCACAGAGCGAGCCCGCGCCGTGGGCCGGAAGGACTTTGGTGCCCGCGGGGAGCCCCTTGAGGCGCTGCATGGTCTCGAAGGCGCGTCCGGCGAGGACGCTTGGCGTGATCTGACCGCCGACCAGATCCGGGCGCCCGATCCCTCCGATGAACAGCGTGTCGCCGGTGAGCGCGTAGGCCGGGTTCGGAGAGACGTCCGGAACGTGCACGAGCGTGGTCATCGAGTCGAGCGTGTGTCCGGGCGTTGCCCAGAACTCGAGCTCGACGTCGCCCAGCTTGTGCGTGTCACCGTCCTTGAGTCCCTCATGGTCGAAGAGTGATCCACTCTCCGCACTGATCAGGATCTTGGCGCCGTGCCGGCGTGCGAGTTCGGTGTGCCCTGCGACAAAGTCCGCGTTCGTGTGCGTCAGGATCACCCACTTGATGTCGAGGCCGAGGTCTTCGGCGTCGTTCTCATAGTGGGTGACGTCGCGCTGCGGGTCGACGATCGCGGCCTCATGCCCCGAGCCGATGAGGTAGGTCAGCTGGGAGAGGCAGCCGAGCTGGTACTGGCGAAGGATGAAGCCGCCGTGGCGCTCTTCGAAGGAAACCTGTGGGACAGCGGCTCCGACGCCGTGGGACGCGCTCTCGGCATCTTGGCGGGTGAGGGTGTTGGCAGTCGCCGGGATGACCAGCGGCGTAAGCAGAGGGATAAGCAGCGGGACGAGTTCGAGCTTCATGGTGGGTGGGCGAGGCCCCGGATCGATACCCCGGGGGGGCGATGGCCGGATGGGGCCGCGATGCCGTATCTTGGGCCGAGCGACGAGGGGCGCCAGCTGGCCGCAGTGCGTACTCCCACAGGCTCAGAGTGCGGATCTTGGCCCATCGATAGGGCGAATGTCATGGCGGGCGAGGAGGCTTGGTGACAGCATGTGCAGACAACTGCTATGCCTGACATCATCGAGACAATCCGCCACGCCGTGATCGGCGGCGCCGAAAGCGTTCCCGGACCCTTCGGCCTTCGCCCCATGGTGTACGCCGACTACACGGCGTCCGGCCGCGCCTTGAACTTCATCGAGGACTACATCCGCAATCGGGTGCTGCCGCTTTACGCGAACACGCACACCGAGTCGTCGGGCACGGGCCTCCAAACCCAGAGCTTTCGCGAGGACGCCCGCGGGCTCATTGCGCGCAGCCTGGGGGCCAGGGATGAGCACGCGGTGCTCTTCTGTGGCAGTGGAACGACCGGCGCTATCGACCGCCTCGTGGCCATCCTCGGTCTGCGAATTCCGTCGAACCTCGAGGATCGCTACAAGCTCAGCGAGCACATTCCGGCGGACGAACGGCCCGTCGTTTTCGTCGGGCCCTACGAGCACCACTCCAACGAGATCCCCTGGCGCGAGTCCATCGCCGACGTGGTCACGATCCCTGAGGATGCGGACGGTCACATCGACCTGGTCGCTCTGGAGACGGAGCTCAAGCGATACCAGGGCCGTCCTCGGCTCATTGGCTCCTTCTCGGCTGCCTCCAACGTGACCGGGATCATGACGGACACCGAGGCCGTCTCGACGCTCCTTCACCGCTACGACGCGCTGGCGTTCTGGGACTATGCGGCCGCGGCGCCCTACGTGGGCATCGACATGGGGTCGCCCGAGTCCGGTCCGGGCTACTACGACGCGATCTACATCTCGACGCACAAGTTCATCGGCGGGCCCGGCACCCCGGGGCTTCTTGTCCTGAGGAAAGAGCTTTGCGACAACCGCGTACCCGCCGTCCCGGGCGGCGGAACGGTGACCTACGTCAACCCCGAGGACCACGCCTACCTGGCGGACATCGAGCATCGTGAGGAGGGCGGCACGCCGGATATCGTCGGCGCGATCCGGGCAGGACTCGTGTTCCAGCTCAAGGACGCCGTCGGCTCTGGGACGATCGAAGCCCGCGAGCACCGCTTCGTTCGGAAGGCGATCAGGCGCTGGGAGAAGCACCCGTCGCTGGACATTCTTGGAAGCCGCGATGCGCCGCGCCTCTCGATCGTGTCGTTCATCGTGAAAGAGAATGGCTCCGAAGAAGGGCGCTTCCTGCACCACAACTTCGTCGTTGCAGTCCTGAATGATCTCTTCGGGATCCAGGCGCGCGGCGGTTGCTCCTGCGCCGGTCCCTACGGGCACAGGCTCCTCGGGATCGACATCGCGCGCTCCCAGGAGTTCGAGCGTGAGATCACCGGCGGCGGCGAGGGCATCAAGCCTGGCTGGGTGCGCGTGAACTTCAACTACTTCATCGACGACGAGACCTTTGAGTACATCCTCGCGGCCATCGAGATGGTGGCGGAGCATGGACCCAAGCTCATGCGGCACTACCGCTTCTATCCAGAGTCAGGGCTCTGGCGGCACCGGGACGGAGTCGCGGCCGCACCGCTTTCGCTGAATGACATCAGCTACGAAAGCGGCGAGATGGTCTACCGGTGCGATGCAGGTCGGTGTGAGGACGCTTCGCTCGGTGAGCACCTCGAGCACGCGCGCACTTTGATCGAGGGGCTCTGCTCCAGCACCGACCCTTCTCTGGAGCCACCGACGACGACCGCGGACTTCGAGAAGCTGCGCTGGTTCTCCTATCCGTGCGAGATCGCGTGACGCCAGGGTTGGTCCGGGGCTGGCGCGCTTTCGCTGGCGGCCCCGAGCCTGATGGTCTGGATGGGCATGCCAGGGCGCTACTTTTGTAGCCAGGCGGGATTTTAGGCTAAATCTGGCGCTAGTTACTCCCCTGGGGCGGACGGCTAGGGTAGAAATCGGCGCAGATGTCCTTCCTTGCCGATTCCTGAGCCCCGTGGCGCGGTCTTCGCGTCAGCCCCCATGCAGTCCAGCCAGTCCCTCCGCACCTTCCTTGAGATCCCGTACGACGAGCTTGAGGAGATGAACCTCAAGGCAAAGTCACAGCGGCTCGAGCGCGTCGACCCCGACAAGGTCCGCGAGGAGCGCCTCGCCTACCTCGCAGCCGAGCCACGCATCAAGGCCGTGACCGTGTGCTTCACGGATCTCGAAGGTCGGCTCCACATGCTCGACTACGACAAGAAGTTCCTGCTGAAGAGCTACGACAACTTGACGTTCGACGGCAGCTCGATCCGCGGCTTCTCGGATCAGGAAGAGAGCGACCTGCGGCTCGTGATCGACTGGCCCGCGTTCTACTGGCTTCCGTCCGACATCTTCGGCGCGGGGAAGGTCCTCGTCTTCTGCAACGTGCTGGGCCGTGATGGCACGCCCTATCAAGGCGATATGCGCGGCCAGCTCCGGGTCTTCCTCGATCGCCAGCACGAGGAGCACGGCCTCACGTGCTTCGCGGCCAACGAGATCGAGGGCTTTCTGTTCAAGGGCCGCGACGCTGAGCGCCGGCTGAGTGACGCTCAGGGCTTCGAGTACGTCTCTATCGGCGGCTACTATCACTCTCTGCCGA
>JBLIHL010000281.1:0-7656 GCA_047635895.1 Paracoccaceae bacterium
CCGGGCCTACGGGCCCGCTTCCGCTCCATTCGCGAATCTGCCTTGCCACAACGTCGTTTGGGCCCACTCGTGATTCCATCTCGTGAATAGTCCGGGCTAGGAGCCTGCGCCGCAGAACGCAGACTCCTAGTCTGGAAGATTGATTCGTAGGTCCTCTCCGGTCGACGTGACCTCAAGGGAAAGGTCGGACTGCGTCCAATCAGGCGGTACTTCCATCGATATCTCCTCACCGTTGATATCCATCACCCGGATGCCCGAACGGCTCCCCGCGCCAAAGCTCTTGCCCAGCGAAACCGTGACGCGTACGTTGAGATCCACGGGGACAGGCGACAGATCAAAGCGGCCCTGCGCATCAAGCTGGGTGGAACGATGTGATCCCTTCACGAGCGATCGAACCCAGATACCGGACCTCCTGTCGGAGGGAATTCCGGTGACCTGACCGCGGAAAGGCACCCAGCCCTCGATCGTGTATTGCTGTGGAGCACCGTTCCCATGGGTAAAGGTGCCCAGCTTGGTCAACGGCTCAAGATTCCCTGAAGCCGAACCCAATGGCCTCATGGTGGTCCCCGAGTGCACATCCCAGGTTCCAGATGAGAGGTGGGCCAGGCGGATTCGGCCGCTCGAATCCGTGGTCACCGGCACCCTCATCCAAGCCACCTTGGGCTCCGAAGGCACGAGCACCAACGCCAGGGCTTGCCTCCAATCCGCTCCCCTACCGTAGTGAAGCTGCAGATCGAGTGGAGGCCCATCCAACAGCGGATCGGCGATCTCCAGTCGGTCACCTGGACGGACTTCGACCTTGTGAGCGAGTAAGCGGACCTGCCCATTGACCAAGGCCTCGAGACTCACGCGCTCGACGTCGTCGCACGTCCGAAACTGGATCCGCCGGATCTGCCACTGCCCCAGGCGATCGGTTTGGGTGAGCGCCGGACCGAAGCCCGCCTCGCTCCAGCCGCTTGGAATGCCCTTCGCCGGCAGCTCAGCCCCTGGCCGGTCAAGTTGATCGACAGCCACCAGCCTCTTGTGTGACCACAGCTCCCTCCGTCCATCACCCACCATCACGCCGAGCTCTGCGCCCGTTGAATTCGCCCCATCGACAAGAAGCGCCAGGCGCCCATAGAGTTCGGCGTCCTTCGGAAGGTCGATGCGGAGCTTGCGCGCCTCACTGTACTGGGGAGCCTTAATCCTCACCCTTCCATGGCCTGGCGCGCTGACGATGTAGCCCCCCTGGTCAAACCACAGGGCTTCCGTCAGTCCTGAACTATCGGTCCGCACCGCCTCGGGCGCCTCGCCGCGCTCGAAACGCGGCATCGCCTGCACGGAGGCTCCACCGAGCGGCTCGCCGGACGGGAAAGAGACCACCTCCACGTCCAGCGTGGGCGTCGCCAGGTAGCGCGAGAGGTCGATCACGACCGATTTACGCTCGCCTTCCGCCGGCGTCAGGACGCCCTGACGCACGGGCCCCGCCGCACCACCCACGAGCACGACGATCTGCGCGTCGACCCCAGGCTCGACCTCAAGCCTGATTCGGCCGCGCCTGTCCGTGCGTCCGCTCCCCGGACTGATCAAGCGCTCGCCGTCGACAACGCTGACCTCAAGGTCCTTCGATGAACGCACTCCCGCCTTGATCCTGACGCTAAGCAGCCCCATTCCGGGCACAGCTTCCCGCGCGAGCTCCGGCTCCAACCCCGATGGCTGGATCGCCCGCGAAATCGGCTCCCCCGCGCCTTCCTGGCCCGTCCGGGGAAGGACCGGAGCGAGCGAAGCTCCCTTGGCGCCAGCCTGTTCATCGCGGACCAGTCCGGGGCCGGCAGGCGCGACCTGCGCGGCGCGGCTTCCCTCTCCCAACCCGAGCCATCCCAACCCGAGCCATCCCAGAGCGAGCAACAGCGCGATAGCAACGATCATGACCACGGCGCCGAACTTCATCCCATTGAGCGTAATTCAGTTCGAACAGACACGCTACAACCTGCCCAGCCGGCTTCTCTCTCCACCCCACTGATCACCGATGCCCACGCAGCCCCAGCGCCTCCTCGAACTCAGCACTGAATTTCTCGCGCAGGAGCCCTGGGCCCATGTCGACGAGCGCTCCGTGTTCCTCGTACTCGTCCCCGGCCATTCGATTCCATTCGCCGTCACGGTCTTCGGTGACACGGTGGACGTCATGGGCATCGAAGTGTCGCTGGAGCCCAACGGATTCCGGCGGCTCGCGAGCCTCCATGACCCCGACACCTCCGACGACGAGGTCGAGGCCTTCAAGCCTGGGCGTGCGCTGAGCCTGGTCTTCCTTCCGCCAGGGCAGATCCCGCCTGACTTCCGCAAGGTCTGGAAGGCGGCGGCCTTCAAGCCGAGGGGGAGCCGCCCCGCACCGCAGTTCGCCGCCACCGATGGCGGCGATGAGATCCGTCCGATCAAGCGCAGCGAAGGCACCATTCTCGGCTACTGCACCCACGCGGTTCTCGACGCGATGGCAGAGGGTCGCCTCACGCCACCCGATATTTCCGATGGCCTGGAAGCCGCGCTGCTGCTCACCATTCCAGGCGCCGACGCCTTCGAGGATCCGGAGCTCGCGAGGGTCGAGGTCGACGTGGTGGACTGGCCCGACTCCGATGGCGTGATCCCTCCGCAACACGAGATCTCTGACGAAACGCGCGCCGCCGTCAAGGCTCTCGAGCCGAGCGAAGGGATCCTCGCGGTGACGGCCTTTGTGTCAATGGGCTGCGACGAACCACCGATCGCAGAGGACACCTACGTGGTCGCGCTGCTGGATCCAAAGGAGGAGACGGTCGTGGGCACCGCTGCGGCCGAGGAGGCAGAGGACGGCTCCATAGAGCTCGCACTGACGTCGCTTCTGAAGGCTGCCGGACAGCGGCCCGCCACGCTCATTCTCGAGGATCCACGGGTGGCCCTCGTCGCGTTCCCAATGTGCCGTGAACTCGGCATCGAGCCCCGCATGGGCTACTTCTTCGGGCCCCTGGCCGACCTCGTCGATGACACCATCGTCCAGTACGGTGGGACGGCATCACCTCGCTCTAACGAGACGATCGACGCCCTCGAGGCCCTCGGCGGCGAATCGATTCCGATGGACTTTCCGACCGCGTTAACGGCGCCGAGCGACTGGCTAGCCGCCTATCGCTACACCTCCGCGGTCCTTTTGATCGACGCCCAGCATTCCGGTGCCCTCAGCTCCGCCACCCACCAATACTGGGGCGGTGCACGGGAGAGGACGCGCGTCGCGGAGCTGATGGGCTCCCTGGGCGCCGGGCAGGCGTTCCTCAACTACGCCTTCGAGGATTACCGCTCCACCGCCGACGGTCCGAGCGTCCTGGAGGAATTCCTGACGGAGGCGAGAGGGTCCGACGAACTCGGCGCGGAGGAGCTCGCTCTCTACGAGCTACGGCGCGACGCGGTCGTCTCGATCTTCGAGCTCTCGGACGATGCAAGCACAGCGACCGACCTGCTCACGCAGGAGGCCTTCCCCGTGGACCTCGACCTGGATGGCGTGAGCCGCTTCAGCGGGCACGCCATGCTCATGCGCCGCTACGAGCTCGGCGGTCATCAGGCATTCTGCACGGCGGGATTCCCGGTCCCAAAGGAGGAAGCGGATGACCTCATGAGCCGCGTCCAAGCAAGTCTTGGGGCGCCGCCGACCCACGAACGACTTCGGACCCACGGCAACTCGCTGGGGTCGATTTGGCTTCAGATGGTGGCACGGCTAGACGAGGCACTCAAGACCATCAGGGCTCACCCCGTCTAGCCAACAGACCCTGAGGCCCTGAGACCCTGAGCGAACATCGGGAGAATCGAAGACTCCGGACAGTGGATTGGACCAGCTGGTACGGGACTTGCCCGTAGCACTGCAGCTCTGCACATACCGCTCGAAACACTGCCGCATCGACAGATGCTCTCTCCTAACGCCCTTGGTCCCATGATCAGTCTGATCGCCCTCGTCATCGCCCTCTTGACCCTCCTCACGCCCGGCCAGCTGGCTGCGGCGAGTGCTGAAGAGGCGCCGGCTACCCAGGGACGACTGGCATCGATGGGCGAGACCGCACCTACCGCGGGGCCTGCCAGAGGGGCAGCCTCAGAAGAAGCACTCCTTCCGCTCCTGGGAGCTTGGAGAGCGACGGTGACATTCCCTGATGGGAGCACGGAGGCGACTGACCTCGAAGTGAGCCGGACTCCCGGCGGCGAGCTTTCGCCTGGCACGATCACCTTCGGGCCGGTGGAAGAGCAGTTCTCGGGTCCCCTCAGCGCCCACCGCGACGGACTTGGCCTCGTGTTCGCCAGCCAGGCCAAGAGCCTCGATCTATCCCTCGGCACGGCGACGATTTCTGGCGCATGGTCCGAGGGTGAGCTGCGTGGCACCGCCTTCCTCACGGACGAAGCGAGGCTCGTCTCCTGGACCGCGACGCGCATCACCTCGTGAGCGCCACCCTTCACCACCAGACCGAGCTCCAGATTCAAACGCGCGGACGCTCCCTCGTTGAGATCACCTCCGAGGTCGCATCAGCCGTTGCGGCGTCCGGCGTTCAAACTGGACTCGTCACCGTATTCTGCCGGCACACCTCCGCCAGCCTGGTGATCCAAGAGAACGCTGACCCAAGCGCAGCTCGCGATCTGCTCGCGTGGTTCGAACGCATCGCTCCCGACGGCGACCCCGCCTACACCCACACCGCAGAAGGACCGGACGACATGCCGTCCCACCTGCGGAGCGCGATCACGAAGACGTCAGAGACCCTGCCCATCACGGGCGGGCGGCTCAACGTCGGCACATGGCAAGGGCTCTATCTGTGCGAGCACCGCACGGCGCCGCACGGGCGGGAGCTGCTGGTGCATTGCCATGGACAAGGACCTGCCCGCTGAGGCTTTCACCGGTCCAAGCTCTGACTCTCCAGCTCTCCAGCAGGCGATGAACGCGCTTCAGCGCGCGCCAACGTCCGAAGTCGCCGTCACAGATTGAGCCGAGCGAAGTAGACGCGCTCCGGATCCACGCGGCCGCTCCCGGCCTCGGCATCCGCGAAGTACTCCACCGCATAGCCAATGCCGTCGGTCGAACCCTGGGAACTCAGGTACGAGAAGCCGATGCGTTCCTCGCCCACCGTCACCCACCCAAGAAAGAGAACGCTGTGGCCTGAAGGCTTGTCCTTCTTGCGCCAGAGCTGCGCGAAGTCCCCCACCATCGCATCGTCTACTTCGACCTCGCGACCGACACCCAGCTGTGTGACCGCGAGAGCACACTGCTTCTCGGCCTCGTCTTTCACGCCGGTGGCGCCGAACCAGACCTTCTGGAACTGACGCAGTTCCGGGGCGCTCTTCGATCGGAGCGCGCCCGCGTCTTCGAGCGCTTTCATCGCGACCGCAAAGGTCCACCCACAGCAGTACGTGCCCTTGTCCGAACCGCGGAGGATGGTCTCGTCCTTATGCTCGACCGGCAGGGGACAACCAGAGGAGGACCAGGTCCTGTCGTAACCGCCGCCGCGGCCGAAGGTGTTCCCTGCTTCCAGGATTCGCTTCACCCGCTTGAGATCGTCACGGCCGATGGGCGCCGTCCCAGGCGAGGCGCCAAGGGGCGTCAACCCCACGAGTCCCGCGGCCTTCAGCATAGTCCTGCGCTTCATGACTGAATCGTAGTCGGACGCTGTCCACCCGGCAACTCGCCGCCCTGGCGGCTCTGGAGTAGACTTGAGAGCGTCACGCTTTCCCTTTAAACGACTTCCCCGTTTGGTAAAGGAACCATGCTTCTAACCTCACTCGCTCTACTCGCCGCGCCGCTTCAGGGCGCAGGCGGCTACTGTCTCTTTGACCCTCAAGTCGAAATTCAAGGGGTGCTCACCAGCCTCCCCGGCACGCTCCCCGCGCCGTTCGACGCGGCGTCCCTCGGTGACCCGGCCCGCCTGGTTCTTTCCTATGCCGGGGATGTGGGCTGCCTCACAGCGAGTGGCATGGAGGGCCGTCTCAGTACCCCGGGCTGCTGCTTCATGACGTTGGGCAACGCCGAGGGGGGAATGGACCCGCAGTTCGCTGGCTGCGACTGGGGAGAGACCTACTCAAGCCCTATTCCCAAAGGCACGATTGCCGTGGAAGCGATGGCCACTTTCGCCGGCGGACAGGTTACAGCCCGGCTGGTGATGAGCGATCCGAACGCCGCCGTCGGGATCGGCCTCTGGGACATCGCCTTCAACACCATCCACGTGCCTTCCGTCACCGCGCCTGGCTTCACGATCTCGCTCGAGCTGATCGATCTGAATGGCGCGGTCCTGGCGACGATCGACGCACTGGAGCTTTCGGGCTCACCGGGCGGATTTGGTGGAGTCCCCTACTGCAACGCGAATCCGAATTCGACGGGCCTACCAGGCTCCATGGCCTTCATCGGAACGAACCAGGTTGCAGAGAACGATCTGAGCCTATTCGCAGGAAACCTCCCGTCCGGCACCTTCGCTTACTTCCTCACCAGCCGCACGCAGACGTTCATCCCCAACCTCCCGGGATCCGCGGGCATTCTCTGCGTAGGAGGAAGCGTCGGGCGCTTCGTAGGTCCAGGACAGATCCAAGCCACGGGCTCCGGATCGATCGTTACGGTCGCCATCGACCTGACGCAGATGCCTCAACCAACAGGGCCTGTTGTGGTGCAGCCGGGCGAGACCTGGCACTTCACTTGTTGGTTCCGCGACGTCACCGGCTCGACCACCAACAACTTTGCGGATGGCAGCAGCGTGTTCTTCCAATAGCGACCCCAGAGCTGTGGAGTCTTCCACGGCTCCGGATCGTCCGCAGCCTAGGGGCGCCGCAGCTCGCGGCGCAGCTGCCCGCGCTCAACGCGGGAGTCGCGACCGTTGATCTCGGCGAGTTGGAACAGATCCATGGCCCGCTCCAGATCCCGCTCAATTCCACGTCCGTCCCGGACCAGCTCAGCGAGGTGGAAAAGGACGTCACCATCCTCCTCCTCGGCCACGCAGGCCTCCAGGATCGCTACCGCGCGCGACGGGTCCCGCGGGATGTCCTGCGCGCCCTCGAGCCAGCGTTCAGCGAGCCATAGCGCGGCGTGGGCGTTGCCCTTCTCAGCCGCCGCCACGAGCAGCTCCACGCCTCGACGGGGATCACGAGTCACCTCGTCGCCGCCCAGGGTCGCGAAGCCAACGTTGGCAACGGCGTAGGGGTCACCGAGCTCCATGGCCTGCTGGTAGAGGTCCATCGCAACGGCGCGGTCCTCGTCCATGAACTTGCCGTACCAAGAGAGCACGCCGAGATAGGTCAGGGCTGGCGCGTAGCCGCAATCCGCCGCCCGCTGCATCCACTCGAGCCCACCCTTCACGTCCTGCTCTAGCCCTGGTCCATCGATCAGCCTGTCGGCCAGATCGTGCGCGACTTCGGGATCGTCCTTGGCGAGTCCTTCCAGCAGAGCGCGCGCGCGCTCCGGGTCAGGCTCGCAGCCCGTTCCATCGACCAGCGCAAAGGCAAGCCAGGTTCCAGAACCGGCGTGGCCCATGTCGGAGGCCTCCTCGCGGAGCGCGAACGCGCGCTCCGCATCGGCCTTCACGCCCTCGCCGTTCTGATAGCAGATCGCGAGGTTCGCGATGGCCGTTGCGTCGCCGTGATCAGCGCCGCGGCGGTACCAATGCAGCATCTTCTTGAGGTCGCGCGGAACGCCCTCAC
>JBLIHL010000282.1:0-7651 GCA_047635895.1 Paracoccaceae bacterium
CATGGGTCCGTCGCTCACAGCCGGTCAGGAATGAGGCGGCCAGAACGGCCGCCAGGACGGCGGCGCTGCTCTTGAGGGCAGCGGGGAGGGCAGGCAGCAGGCGGGCGGTGTTCTGGATGTGCTTCATAGGAATGGTCTCCTTGGGGGATTACCTATCAAGCGCAAGGGGTGTGCCAAGGAAGCCTAACGGCCGCCAAATGCGCGTCCTGGGCACCCTGGCGCCACATTATGGGCGGTTTTGACGCACATGGCTGAGGGGCCGTGAGTGTCGACTCCTGGGGAACGCAGGCGAAGTGAGGACACAAGGTGGCTACCCACGGGGTCACCGGCCGCAGTCCGGCTCTGGGTGCCTCATGCGGGGCAGAGGATCGCGGATGGCGGAGTTCTGTCTTTCTTCTCCGCTTCGGGGTCGGCTCGAGAGGCCCTCCGCTGGCATCATGCGCGCTCCATGTCTACGACCCGTCACCAGAGCCAAACGAGCGCCAACGCCGAGCCTTCCCCTGAAGCCGATTCTCCGCCACCGGAGAACGTGCAAGGGGCAGGCCAAAAACTGCACGTCGTCACCTTCGGGTGTCAGATGAACAAGTACGACTCCGAGCTCGTCGAGGGGCGCTTCAAGCGTCGCGGCTACGAGACCGTGGCCGACATGGGGGACGCGGACATCGTGCTCTTCAACACGTGCTCGGTGCGCGATCACGCCGAGGAGCGGACCTGGTCCTGGGTGGGTGAGCTCAAGAAGGTGAAGGCCGAACGTCCCGATCTCGTCGTGGGCGTGATGGGCTGCATGGCCCAGCGCGTGGAGAAAGAAATCTTCAAGCGCGCAGGTCACGTGGACCTCGTCGCGGGCACGCGACAGTTCCACCTCTTGCCCAACATGGTCGAAGAGCTCCGTGCTCGACGCCTGGCGCCCGACAAGTTCTCCGCTCGCGAGCGTCGACTCCTCGCTACGGACATGGCCGAGGACGTCGTCGTCGATCGCGCCGGCGAGGAGTACACGGGCGGTCAGCACGCGTACCTCGCCGTCATGCGCGGCTGCGACCTCAACTGCACCTACTGCATCGTTCCGACCACGCGCGGCCGCGTGCGGTCACGTCCGATCGACGAGCTCGTCCGTGAGGCCGAGTGGTATGCAAGCCAGGGCGTCAAGGTGTTGACGCTTCTCGGCCAGACGATCAACAGCTACGGCGAGGACTTCGAGAAGCCCGGCACCGCCGCGCCGAAGATGCGCGGCCGCCAGGGGCGTCCGAGTCTCGCCGATCTCCTGGAGCGGTTGCAGGGAGTTGAGGGGCTCAAGCGGGTTCGCTTGATCACGCTCCACCCGAGCTACATCAACCGCTCGTTCGCCGAGGCGATCCGAGACTACGACAAGGTGGAGAAGTTTCTGCCGCTCCCGGCCCAGGCCGGCAGCGATGACGTACTCAAGCGCATGAAGCGCGGCTACACCCTCGACCTCTATCGAAAGCGTACCGACCTCCTTCGCGAGATCGTTCCGAACATGGAGCTTGGCAGCGACTGGATCGTCGGCTTCTCCGGCGAGACGGACGCGGACTTCGACGGCTCGGAGGCGTTCCTCGAGGAGCAGGGCTTCCTCGTCAACTACGTGTTCAAGTACGATCCGCGCCCGAAGACGCGCGCGGACGAGCGCCTCGAGGACGACATCCCTGAGGCCCTCAAGAAGGAGCGGAACCAGCGACTTCTCCGGATGGCGGAGAAGACCCAGCGCAAGCGCTTCGAGGCCTACCGTGGCAAGACGGTGCCGGTCTTCATCGAGTCGCAGTCAGAGCGCGACGAGAAGACCTTGCTCGGTCGCACGCCCTGGGGCATGCCCGTTTCCTTCACCGGCGGCGCAGAGCTTGTCGGATCGGATGTGAACGTGGCGATCGCCGAGACGACCGCCTACGGAATGGCGGGTCGCCTCGACGCCGCTGAGTAGGGGCCCGGCCCAGGTCTTGGCCCAAGCAGGCGCTCTGTTAAGAGCCGCTGCTCAGGGCGGCGAGCCCCCTCCACATCAGAGGAACACCACCGCAAGACCGTCCGAGAAGTTTGAGACGGCCTGGCCGCCCATGCTCGTGTCGCGGTGCCAGGTTTGGAAATTCCAAGTCTCACCGGCGGCGATTGAGACGAGCCCATTCGGGGTCGGCGTCTGCGTCAGGTCGATCATGAGGGAGATCGTCCCCGACGCTCCAGCCTGTTGAATCTGGCCGGGGCCGACGTAGCGCCCGATCGCACCGCTGAGGCAAAGGTTGCCTTCGCTGCCGCCGGGATTGGCCGTGAAGCCCTGCGTCATGCCAGCCAGGAAGAACCCGAACGCGTTCACCGGCAGATTCGAGCAGTCCAGCGTGACGTCGTTCTGCGCGACGGAGGAGCGTCCGATGGCGTTCATGGAGCTAGGCGCCCCCGTCGAGTTGGGATTCGCCATGCAGTAGTTGCTCCCGATCATCCCGCCGCTGAGGGTCGTGAACTCAATGCGGTTGAAGTTCGCCGTCGCGGTGGCGACGCTCGACCCGCTGCCCCAGTTCACGCCGCCGGTCGGGGCGCTTCCATTTGAGCCAGCGCGTGAGAGGACGCCGAGTGAGACGCCATCGAAGAAGAACTCCGCGTCAACGTTGGCCGCACCTGCGGGTTTATGAATCGTGTATGCGTGGTAGTTTCCGTCGTGCGCGCCGGTGCACGTAAACAGCTGTCCTGAGACGAGGGCGTTCGCGATGACGTCGGTACCGCTGATCTCGAGGAACACGAGGTAGCGGTCGTCCGACCCCGACGAGCCACTCGCATACTCGAAGTACATGTCGAGTCCACTCGTGGCGATCATCCGGACGTTGACCGTCAGGTCCCAGCCGAGGTCAGCGGCATCCGTGATCTCTGCGGGGCCGAAAAGCGTGTTGTAGTTCGCCCGGCCCCCAACGAAGGTCGCCTGGTCATCGATGGACCATGCGTTGAGGCCCGTCCCCGGATCCGGCGACAGGCCAGCGATCGTGACCTGCCCCCCCGACGGATCTTCCAAGGTCCAGCCCTGGGCTGCAGGATCTGGTGCTACCGCCGGATTGCCGGCAGTCCCTGCGTCGTAGGACGCTGATTGTGCGACAGCATGTGAGGTCATGCCGAAAGCGAGGATGACTAGAATGGTCTTCATCGTGGTCCGTGAGCTGTTTTGGAGAGAGGGAACGGGTATCAAATTTGGTGCTTATCGATGTACGAGAGAACGGTGTCTCGGCCACGCTCGATCTGGGTGGTCATCCACTCCACCGCGCCGATCTCGTCGCGCTCGCGTAGGCGATCGACAAGCTGCGCGTGGGTCACGCACGTGTCGCCTGCGACGTCTGCCGTCACGAGACCGACTGCACCGCGCTGCGCCTGGAACGTGCGCGCGGTGAAGGACAAATCGCCTGCGATCTTGGTGAGCCAGCGGTTGCGTGCCGCTTCGAAGACGCCTCGGTGAAAGCGCTCCTCGCAGTCGAGCCAGCGATCGAGCTGCTCAACCGACAGATCCGCGTTCGACCGAAGCTCCGCTGCAATGGCTCGGAATCCGGCACAGCAGGCGTCGAGGTCATCGAGCTCGTGACTCGTCGCATGGCGCGCGGCGAGCTGCGCGGCAAACGGCTCAAGAACGAGCCGCAGCTCATAGAGCTCGGCCATCTCGCGGCGATCGGGTGAGTGTACGAACGCTCCTGATCCGCGCTGGTACTTGATCAACCCCTCGCTCGCAAGGCGCTGAATTGCCTCTCGCACCGGGGTGAAACTGATGCCCATCTCGGCCGCAAGAGTGCGGTGGACCAGGCGTGTACCCGGCTGCCACTCGCCGCGTGTGAGGCGCTGTCGGATGTGCCCGTAGGCCTGTTCGGAGAGGTTGTTCAGCATGGAATACATCTTGTTATAACATGCCGTAACACTCTAGCGTCGCATTCGCTCGTACGCCCCCCGCAGGGACCAGCCAGGGGCATTTTGGGGTGAGCTGGCATCAGGCGCAGCACCACGGACCAACTCCCAGGTGGCTTGGCACGGAGGGGAGCTGGCGCCATGGCTCGGCCGCGAGATCGGGCGTCACGGAGCGCGGCAGCGCCAGGCCGTTCCTATTGGGATCTCTGCCCGGTGCTGGGGGAGTGCTGGATCAGGATGGCTCCGCATCGTGACGTTCGAGGTACGCGAGGACACGGCGCTTGCCGAGCTCGATCTGCTGCCGCGCCCAATCCTGCGCACCGGCTTCGTCGCGCTGGCGAAGGAGGTCGACGAGCACTGCATGTGCGTCACATGTCACCTCCGCGACGGGCTTGGTCAGGAGGCCAGCCGAACCTCGCTGCGACGAGAAGACCTGCGAGACGAAGCGAAGCTCGCCTCCGATCTTCGACAGCCACCGATTGTCCGCTGCGTCGATAAGGCGCGTATGAAACACCTCCTCGTGGTCAAGCCAACGGTTGACCTGGTCCGTGGAGGCCGGCTCGCCCTCCACCAACTCGTTGGCGATCGCTCGCAGGACGTCGTTGGCTGCCTCGACCTCGTCAAGCCTATAGGCGCTGGCATTGCGCGCGGCGAGGCCAGCAGCGAACGGCTCGAGCACGAGGCGCAGGTCGTACAGCTCTGCGACCTCCCGTCGATTGGGGTGTCGGACCGATGCACCTGCCCCAGGGGCGAAGTCCACCAGGCGCTCACTCGCCAGGCGTTGGATCGCTTCCCTCACCGGCGTGAAGCTGACGCCGATTTCGTCGGCGAGCGTTCGGCTTGCCAGCCGTGTTCCGGCGGGCCAGATGCCCCGTGCAAGGCGCTTGCGAATGTGTTCGTACGCCCGTTCAGATAGGTTTTCTTGCATCTCGAATCTCCGTGCTCTAGAGCTGGTACTTCGTCGCCAGATAGCTCTCGATCTTCGCGCGGCGAGCCGGACTCATCACGGACTTCCATGCCAGGACCTCGGCGAACTCGCAATCTGCGTCGCGGTCTGTACGGAAGTCTGCGCCAAGGATGAGGCCACCCTGGACGAGCGGGGTTCCGCCATCGTCGATCGTGGACGTGGCTGACAGGTTGCCGTCGAGGAAGTGCGTTACCTGCTGGCCGTTGACGACGATCGTGTGCACGTGCGGAGCGAAGTCAATGGGGGCACTTGGAATGACCGCATCGACTGGCGATCCAAGGAACGACCGCGCCGCATGAATCTCGAAGCGGCTTGGCGTGACTCTTAGCCCCACACCTCCTGCTCCTGTCGCACGGTCAAAGACGTATTCTGTTCCGTTGACGGAGTTCACGCGTACGACCGCGAATAGGGTGTAACCGTTAGGCAGCGTCTGGAATTCACCGCCGACCCCGGCCGCTCCCCAAAGGTCTGCATTCCCGTTGCTGCTGGCCGCAGGCAGGCCGTTGATCGCGGTCTGTAGCCAGGTGAAGGGGCCATCGGTGGAACGAGCCAAGTGGTGTGCGGCGGCCTCGGTTCGATCATCCCATCGAGACGGCGAGGGGCCCACGAGGTCCGCGGCGTCGAACCATGCCCAGAAGTCAGGATGTGCTCCATTCGGCAGGCCATTGGCACCGATCACGCGCTGCTCCTCGGTGATCCACTCCAGGTTGAACCGTGCAAACGTTATCTCCTCGAAGGAGCTTGAGGCGCCACGCTCGTAGAACAGTCCCACGGAGCGATCCGGCAGAACAACGGCGCTGGAGTAGCCGGAGGGTCCAACGTGAATAGCTCTCGAGATCGGCCAGGAGAGCGTTTCGTCTCTGCTCATCCGGACCGTCATATTCTGCCGCGCGACGGTCGAGGCCGGATTCGTGAATAGAACGAGACTCGACGGGTCGCCGTCGACGACGGAGGAGTACCGCTGAATGCTGGCATTCACGCGCGGATCGATCAGAGTCGCGTCCTGCGTCATGGGCCCGAAGGTGACGCCTCCATCGATCGATAGCGCGGTGAAGCGTGCAGGCACCGAGTTGTGCCGCATGTTCTGGAGGATCGCCCCGTTGTCCAGTTCGATCAGCTTGCTCTCATTCACGTTGAGGCCTGCATCCGAACCCATCTGCCAGGTCAAGCCGTGATCGTCGCTGTAAGCGTTGCGCGCAGAGACCGTGCCGTTGGAGCGTCGCACGGCGTACGGCTGCAAGAGCCTCCCGCCACGGGTTTGTATGCCATGCCCCGATGACGCGAACAAAGCCGACCAGGCTGGGTCCTTGATCTGCGGATTCAGATCGGTCGGAGCCGACCAGGTGAGCCCATCGTCGTCACTGGTGACAACGTGTGCATGCAGCGTGTTCTGGTCGAACACGTCGTTCGACCCCGGCTGCGAGCTGAAGAACCCGACGCCCGGTGGGCCGTAGGCATAGAAGCAGTGGATGCGGCCCGTCACTCGATCGACGAGCACGCTTGGGTCCCCTGCACCGTGCCCTGGCGGTAGGTCTTGGACCGTCGAGATGGGGGACCAGGTCGCGCCGAGATCGGTGCTCCGACGGAGGACGATGTCGATGTTGCCCGGTAGGTCGCTGGAGTTGTCTTGGCGAGCGTCGCACACGGCGAGAATCGTGCCGGCTTGCGTGACGCAGAGCGCTGGGATGCGGTATGTGTGCACCCCTTCGAGTCCCAACGCAAACAGATCGGTCTGCTGGAAGAACGGAAGTGGCTCTGGCCCGCGATCCGGAACCAGTGGCAACGACTGCGCGGGCAGGCATGCTAGGAGGGCGAGAATCATGGTAGGTCCCTGCGGGGGGGCAGGTCTCTGTTAGAGCGGTTGGGAGGTGAGCTCCAGCTCGGCCCAATGGACGTCGAGTCCAGTGCCGTTGGTCTGTCCGCTGTTGAACAAAAGGCGGTTTTGGAATCCACTGAGACCCGGGCCCGCGGTTAGGTCGACCCCGGTCAGCACGGGCGCGTCGTCGACGTAGAGATCGCACCTCGGAGATCCGGCGGCGCCCCTGAGCTCGATCCTGTGGAACAAGTTCGCAGATCCTGGCCCGAGTAGGATCGGCGGCGAACTCCCTCCCCACAGCGCGACTCGGAGTTCGTCTGAGCCGACGCGGTCGAGCACAAAGCCGTTCATGTTGCCGGCTCCAGGCGTCACGCCCCAGCCCGGGTCGTTGCCGGGCGCGACAGACCAGAGTGCCAGGCCGCCCCCGGCGATCACCCTGACGCTCGTTCGAAACGACCATCCGGCATCGAACATGCCTTGGAAGTCCACGGTCGTCAGGGAGCGCTGGTATCCGGGGTTCGCGACGGATGAGCCGTCGAAGATCCGCCACGCAGGTGTCGTGCCGTCGATGACGCCCGTGAGCACGATGCCCGCTCCTGCGCCCAGTTCGGCGAACCCCGAGGCGACTGGGCTTCGAACTTCGAATGGCGCGGCGGGCCTTCCGGCCGCGGCGCGGTACTCACCGATACGAAAGGGCTCGGTCGCTCCCATCAGCGCATCCGCGAACCGATGCCCGATCGCCAGCTTGGAGTCTCTGCCGAAGTGGATGTTGTCTGCCTTGAGCGGCAGGTCCGCCGTGCGCACGAATGCGACGAAGGGAGTTTGCGCCGCGAATTCCATCTGCCGCAGCGTGGTCAACTGGCGCGTAGACGACGATGTGCTGGCGGCGATTTCGCCCACGATGACACGCATCTGAGATGTCGTGCCAGGGTGACGACTCTCCATATGGAGCCGCAGGTCGCTAGCGAGCGACTCGAGGCGAATGCCGGCCA
>JBLIHL010000283.1:0-7637 GCA_047635895.1 Paracoccaceae bacterium
TTGGTTGCGGAACGGTACTGCGGGAACTCGATCTAGGCCCGTGACAATGATCACTTAGGAGACTTGCCCCAGCTTCGGAGGCGCCCACGCAGCTGCTGCGTGAACGCGTGGCTCTCCCCATGCAGGCTGACCCAGAGTTTCAGCGTTTGCTCCAGCTCGCTCCGCGCCAGCTCCTCTTCACCCATCGCCAGAAGCAACGCCGAGAACTCATGGCGCACCTGTGCTTCTGGGCCCGGGCCCAACGGCTTTAGTTCGGCTGCCTCGTTCTGCAGCGCTAACTCGAAGCACTTGCGAGCACCTTCCAGGTCGCCGAGCTGGCGTTTCACGAAGCCGATCTGGTACTCCGTCATGAAGCGCCGCGGGCGCATCTTGGGGAGCTTCGCGGCGATCAACGCTTGGTTCTCGCGCATCTTCCCGATGGCATACTCATGGCGCCCGGCATTCGCCGCCGCCATCGCCAGCGCATCCAAGGCATAGGCCCAGGCCTGGGGTTGGTCCAGCTCCGCGTAGCCTTCGCAGGCAAGCTCCAGAGCTGCGACACCCTCCTCCGCTTTGCCCGAGAGCATCAGCGCACGACCGAGGAACGTCATCTGTTCCGCCACGTCCTTGTGCCCCATGCCGTGGTGCCAGCGCAAAGTCCTCGACGACGACGTCAGCAGCGGGATGGCTTCGTTTACCCGCTTCAGTTCGACCAGAGAACGCCCGCGCAGGCCGTCTGCCTCGGCCTGGATACGATCATGGTCCGGCGCTGGGCTCGGCAGGTGCTCCGCCACCTCGTCCAGCGTCGGCAGGGCCGCCGCAAAATCGCCCGTGAACACCTGAAGCCGCGCGAAGAGAAGCAGTGCGCTCGCGAGTTCGGGGTCCTTGGCCGGCCACTCGGTCCGTGCCAGTTCCACAAGTTCGCTAGCGACACGCCGGGCACCGCCGACGTCCCCGCGACCCGCCAAAACGTTCGTCTCCGTCTTCGCCAACTCCACGAGCCAATGCACGTGGCGCGGATGTCCTTCGGGCAACGTCGCACGTGCCTCTTCGATGAGCCCTATGACGTCGAACGACTGCGCCGTCATCCCCGCGAGCGCCGCGCGCTTCACGCGCACATCCGCGATCAGTCCGGCGCTGACGCCCGCGGCCTCGGCGTCCAGCAGCACCGACTCGACCGCCCCCCACGCCTCGTCCCCGAGCCCGCGGTCGCTCAGCTGCTTCGCAGCCTCGAGGCGCGTGGGGATGGCCGCCTCGAGCTCCCCCCGCCTGGCGTCCTGTGCGCGCTGCGCCAGCCCTAACAAACCGAGCGCAGCCGCCGCCACCAGAGTCGCCCCCAGCGCAGCCGTATGCCACGGCCGACGACGCACGAGCCGCACCCCGCGCTGCGCGGGATTCAACCGTCGAGCGTCGATCGCACGTCCCGTGAGATGTTGCTCAAGATCCCTTGCTAGCTCCGCCGCGTTGCCGTAGCGCCGCTCTGGATCAGCCTCCAGGCACTTGAGCACGATCGTATCGATGTCGCCGCGCAAGGGCCGCGCCGCCGTCCCACTCAGGCGCCGACTCGGCGGCACTGGGCTGGCTTCGAGCACTGCCGCTTCCACCTTGCGCTGCGACGACTTGATCGGCCATGGCGACACGCCAGACACCATCTCGTACAGAATCACGCCGAGAGCGAACACGTCCGACGCCGGCGAGACGGGCTCGCCGCTGACCTGCTCCGGGCTCGCGTAGTCCGGGGTAAACAGGCGCTCGCCTGTGCGCGTCAGGACGTGGTCGTCCCCCTCCGCCAGTTCGCCTTCGATCTTCGCGATCCCGAAGTCCACGATGCGCGGACTCCCATCGAATCGAACAAGGATGTTGGAGGGCTTCAGATCACGGTGCGTGACGCCGCGTTGGTGGGCGTAGGCTACGCCGAGGACCACCTGCAGGAAGAGCGCGAGCGCATCCTTCACCGCCACCCGATGCTCCTGCAAGTACACGCCGAGAGTTTGTCCCTCCACGTATTCCATCACGATGTACGGGACGCCCTGCTCTGTCGTTCCACCGTCGATCAGCCGAACGATCGACTCGTGCTCCAGGGCGGCCAGGGTTCGGCGCTCGCGCTCGAAGCGCTGTTCCAACTCCGGAGTCTGCGCGTGTAGATGCAGCACCTTGATCGCGACCTTCCGATCAAAAGCGCCGTCCGCTCGCTCCGCCAGAAAGACCTCGCCCATGCCGCCACGCCCCACCCGCGCGATCTCGACGTAGGGTCCGAAGTGCCGCACGACCGGAGCCGCTTCGGGTCCGGGATCCTCATCCAAGAGCCCGGCTACGAGGCCCGCAAGCTCCGGGTCCTCCGTGCGTAGCGACTTGAGCCGTGCCTGGAGCTCAACCGCGGGTAGGTCGACCCAATCCAGAAAGAGATCGCTTGCGCGTTTCCAACGATCGGGGGCAGGGAGTGATTCGGCATTCATGGGGACTCGCGGTGGACGCCGCTCGTTGGCGCGACCTATCTGTAAACCGGTGGGTCCGAGGGAGAACGGTTGAGACGCCGTCGGATGACATGGGGCAGAGCGGCGGTGACCAGCCTCCCAAGTCGAAGAGAACGGCGCCACCCCAAAAGGTGGCGCCGACTGGCGGGCACGCATCGCGCTCCCCGGCTCTCGCCGCTAGTTCAGGAACTGAACGCGGCAGCCATTCGTGAAGTTCGACGTCGGTTGACCTCCGACCGAGTCCCTGTGCCATATCTGGAATCTCCAGTACTGACCAGCCACAGCGCTGACGGACCCGTTCGGCTGTGGGATGCTCGCTGGATTGATGACCACGTTAATTCGGCCCTGGGCATCGCTCACTTGAATGTCATTGACATGCCGCCCGATGCTTCCGCCGAGGAGCAGCCGCCCCTGGCTTCCACCCGGGAGGTTGCTGTTGCCAGCAGACAGGGAAGACAGAAGGTAGCCGAACGAATTTGGCGGCAGGTCGGTCGCTTGTGCCAGGTGTGGCGTGTTGATGAGCTGATTCCCGAGGACCCGCAGCCAGCCCGAGTTGCGATTGCCCAGCGAGTTTGGATTCGCGTTTCCATACTGTTCGCCGACGAATTGGAACGACGACTGAGGCGTCAGGATGTAAGTGAGGCCAGCACCGTCCAGCTGTCCGAAATCACCTAGCCCCGCCTGAAGGTCGCGGGACCAGACGGCCATGGCTTCCGTGGCGGTGGAGAGAGTCTC
Source organism: Paracoccaceae bacterium (assembly GCA_047635895.1). Classification (GTDB taxonomy): domain Bacteria; phylum Planctomycetota; class UBA1135; order UBA1135; genus Saltatorellus. The sequence goes on from JBLIHL010000283.1 coordinate 3,189, forward strand.
CCCTGCCCAGCGGGAGGCCAACCGCACCGCGGTCTCGCTCGCTGCGCCCGTCGCCAAGGGCACGTGTCGTTCCGCGAGGGCTACCCTCGGCCCAGAGGTGCCCTTGAGGAACTGTCCCGCCGTCATATAGACGTTCGTGAGCCCCTGGTTGATGGCATTCTCGTCCTCCTCCAAGTAGGTGATGATGAAGGCCTCTCCGGTGGTGACGATCTGGGGCCGCGTCTGGAGCAACGCGGAATCATAGTCCTCCATCGAGGTGATGTTGACGAGACCGAACGTTGTGTCGTCTACCACCCAACGGCCATAGAGGTCCGACTGCAGACCGTTCGGACGAGTCACGTCCGTGAGGTGCCGCTCATAGACGAGGAGCGCGGGGCGCACGCCCGAAGCCGTATCCTCTTCATTGAACAGGGAGCTGATCGACGGGTGTGCATTCATTGACGCGGGGTCGACGAGGATCAGGCCGGAGTCCGAATTCGTGTTGCCGGTGAAGTGCAGCCGCTTGGCATAGATCTGACCCAAACCGTCCAGATCATTGTCGCGAACCCAAGCGATGTGCCAGTTGTCACCGAAGAGGCTCACATCTCCCAGGCCGGAGGAGATCGTCGGCTGGATGTCGTTGGCGCCGGTGGAATCGGCGGTCCGGACCGCGGAGATCGGCGTGCCGTTCTCCCCGTAGATGCGGTACTGGACATCGCTGTCGCTCGCGGACACCTGGCGGGCCCAGACGACGGTGAATCTACTGCTGCCGGACGCGGGGTAGTTAGATCCGCCGACGTCCACACTCGTCTTGTCGGTGGAGCCGGTCGTGCTGATGGTGAACGGGGCGGCGCCCACTGCCTGGAACGAACTCACGTCGAAGTAGCGCCCTTCGACCCGTGCGCTGCCCGTGCCGACCCCTGTACCGCTGACAATCAACACGCGGTCCTCTCCGTAGGAATAGGCCACACGTGGCGCCGTCCATGCGTTGGTGGATGGGGCGACGGAGCGAACGGCCGAGCGCGCCGTCAGGTCGGCGCTCACCTTCATGGCCAGTGGGCTCGAACTACTGGCCGAGATACGATCCTCCCATACGAGGAAGTACTCCTGACTCACTCCGCAGAAGGCCACATCCGGGTAAGCATCATCCGCCGGGCCAGAGTTGCTGAAGGTGCCCCAGATCGGATCGATCGTCATTGGCAACGTCGCCGTCTCCACGAACCTGGCTGGAACCGTGATTTCGATGGTTCCATCGATCCAGGTTCGCGTGACGCCTTCTCGGTGGCCGGCCGCGTCGTAGACGAAGGCGCCGCCGACGGACACGAAGCCGAGGCCTTGGGCGTGGAACTCGAGTGAGTCACCGAGGGCGACCGGAGTGAGATCCGTCGAAACTGCGAACTGAAGCTGAAGGTCGCCGCCGCGGGGAAGTCTGTCGAAGACGAAGGTCTGCTCAAGCCCTTCTTCGCGGAGGTGCCAGACCTCCCGGAAGGCGCTGCCGCCCAAGGACACGGAGTGGTCGCCGGCGCGGAGATCCCGGGGCCCCGCCTGTGGGACAGAGAGCGGCCTACCCCCAAGGGTTGCGCGTGCCTCGCCAATCTCGATCCCCCAGTCCCGGGGCGAGTTAGGCCCGAAAACAGGTTGCAGGGTCGTTTGCGAGGGCTCGAAGCGGGCGCGGGTCGCACCGGAACGTACCCAAACACCGTCCGCGTCGCGGCTCTCGATATGGGGAGCCACCACCGCATCTCGAATGAGCTGCTGGAAACTCGCCTGATTAGGCGGCGTGGATTCGACTGTTTCGCCCTGGGCGAAGGCAGAGGGTGCCGAGGCAACGAGCGCTGCCACGAGAGCCAGGTTCCTAAGCGGAGCCTGGGGAGACGATGGGGACAGGTGGGACGACATGGGACTATGGGTTTCGAGGGTCGAGTGAGGCACGACGCCAATCGCCGCGCTCACGGACCTAAGTGCGGGGTAGAATCGGCAGCAGACACGATTCGCAGGTTTCTCCCCGGGAACCCCAGCGACCTCCCAGCGCGCTCACTGCACCATCCCCCGCGCCCCTCCCACGATCCAACTGTGACCAGCGACCGCCCAGAAGACGTGACACAGATTCTCGCCGCCGCGCGGGAAGGCGACGAGGGAGCCCTTGGCCATCTCCTGTCAGCGGTCCAGGGTGAGCTCCGCCAACTCGCCCAACGCCATCTCCGCCGCGAGCGCCGCGATCACACGCTCCAGCCGACAGCTCTCGTGAACGAGGCCTACCTCAAGCTGATCCACCACCAGGACCAGACCTACGAGGATCGCGGTCACTTTATGGCCGTGGCGTCGACCGCCATGCGGCATGTGCTGCTGGAGCACGCCCGCGCCCGCCTCGCCGACAAACGCGGAGGAGGCGCCGCGCGCGTGACGCTCTTCGAAGTGCCCTCGGTTCTCGAGGAGGAGCCCGAAGCCCTGGTAGCCCTCGACGAGGCACTGACGGAGTTCGCAGCCCTCGACGAGCGGAACGCGCGGATCGTCGAGCTACGCTGGTTCGGCGGCCTCACCAACCAAGAGATCGCAGCCCTGCTCGACGTGTCCACGAAGACGGTGGAGCGCGGCTGGCGCGTGAGCCAGGCGTGGCTGAAGCTGCGATTGCAGCCGTAGCGAGCCCCAGGGGCTCGCACTAGCATGGACCGAGGCGGGCATCGCCCACTTCGGTGGGAGGTAGATCTGATCTGACCCGTCGTTGGGCGGCATTGGTGCATGAATCCGGCCTTCTGGCGGCCTAAGGGACGGCTGGACAGCCAGATGCGGCTCGATGGGGCCCCTGAGCAAATGAGGTCACGCGTCCACCCGAAGTACAAGACCCCGTACCGGGTGAAGAACTAGCGGGAGTACGAGCGCGGCCTTGTGCAGCGCGGCGACGTGACGATCTGGCTATCAACGGATAGGTATTCCAAACGGGCAGTCGATGTGGCGTCCACGGCACCTGGGGGGCCCATTTCCGGCAGGCACCCTCCCCCACGGCACCCGACACAACGCACACCGTCGACTCTGCGCTTCAGCGATAACTCACGAGCATCCGGCGCGGCCTCGGAGGCCCACCCAAGCTTCGCCCCCGAACGACTTCCAGCCAGCACCCTTCCGAAGAGTGCTGGCCGTTCTCATTCCACCGGACCCCGCGGCCCGCGCGCTGCTTGATCGCCGCGCTCTACTTCCCGAGGTCCAGCCGCCCCTGACGAGGCGGCATCGGTATTCGCTCTCCGGGCCCGGTCGGCGGCGCGCGCCCCTGGGCTTGCAAACACCCGTCTCCCCCACCGCCATTCCCCGCGCTGGCCTGACTCTTTGCCTTCCTTCGCAATGACTCCAGGAACTTGGCCACCGTCTCGGGATCGGTGATCACTGAGATCATGTGCCGACCCCCATGACAACGTGGGCGGGCGCAAAACGTCCTCTGCGAAAACCCGCTTCAAAAGATCCGCCCAGCGAATGTATGTCAGCCCCTTCGCGACTGATCCCGAGGACTCCTCCCCTGGGCCCTGCGAGTCCAATGCGTCGACCTCCTTCGGGCTACCGGTGGCCTGTCGCGTCAGAACCGACGGAGCTCGATCTCCAGCAGCTCGAGAATCCGGTCGACCCGGTCGCTGAGGAACTCGTAGTCGTCGCCGACCGAGCCGTGGTTCATGGCGAGCATGGCCAGCCAGTTGCCGAGGACGCGGTCCCCGCGCCACGACTTGATCCGGGCGAGGATCGCGGGCCCCAGCTCCGCGTCGGGGTTGAGGAGGGAGTACCCGACGTCGGGGGCGCCGATCTTCGCGGCGTAGAGTTCGGAGCACTGGAACCGCAGGACGAGCTCCAGGAGCTGGCGCTCGGAGACCCGCAGGTCCTCGAGCCCGCCGTAGAGGTCAGCGAGCGCCAGCTGCAGCGGAACGCTCCGGAGGAGGCGCAACTCGCCCGAGCTCACCATCGTGGCCCAGGCACCGTTGGGCGCCGAGTACACCTCGTAGCCGGTGGCGTCGCGGACCTTGACGAAGACGTCGCGGCCGAGCTCCGCCAGCCGGTTCTGGTCGAGGGCGAGGAACAGGTCCAGGCTCTGATCGTGGCCCGTGTGCGCGGTGGACAAAGAGTCGTCGAGCCGCCCGCGAGCGACCTCGAAGTCCCGCTGGAGGGCCTCCAGATGCGTCCGCTCCTTGTCGCGAGCCAAGCGCGACGCCCACCAGGCATCCACGGCGAAGGCGAGGAGGATGCTCGAGATGATGGTCGCCGCCTGGACGAGGACCGTGGGCCAGGCGATGCGCGTCTTCTTGATCATGGTGGGCCGATTCTAGCTGGCGAGAGGCGTTGGTGCATGAAGCCTGGGCGGAGATGTAGCTCCCCAATCCCCGCCATCGTCAACGGAGCATCCTCTCCGACGTTGACCAATCAAGCTCGCGCATCCGATTCAGCACCGTACACGCGGCCTTCGATCGTGGAACGACGACCTCCGCTCCCTTG
>JBLIHL010000284.1:0-7626 GCA_047635895.1 Paracoccaceae bacterium
CGCTGAACTCGACGTTGGCGGAATCCCGCAATGACGAGTTCAAGCGCGTCTACGGGCGCGCGGACGGCAAGGCCTGGAAGGCGGGTCAGACGCTTGTGCTAACGGATCTCGCGGCGACGCTGGCGCGTATCCGAGACGATCGAACGGACGGCTTCTACGCCGGCAAGACGGCCGAGCTCCTCGCGCAAGAGATGGAGCGTGGCGGCGGCTACGTCAGCCCCGAGGATCTCACTCGCTACCGGGCGCGCGTGCGCGTGCCGATCCGGTTTGGGTACCGAGGGCACGACGTTCTCAGCGCGCCGCCGCCTAGCTCCGGCGGCATCACGCTGGCGCAGGCGATGCAGATGCTCGAGCCGTTTGAGCTTCGCAAGCTTGGGCGCTGGTCGTCCGCCGCCAACCACCTGATCCTCGAGGCCATGCGACGGGCCTACGCCGAGCGCGCAGCTCACCTCGGGGACGCTGACTTCGTGAAGATCGATCCGAAGCTCTGGAGTCCGGCCTACGCGCGCGAGCTCGCGAAGTCGATCGACCGGGCGAAAGCGACGCCGAGTCGGGAGCTCGGGCCGCCGATTTCGCTCGAAGTGGAGAGCAAGGAAACCACGCACCTTTCCGTGATGGATGCGAGCGGCATGGCGGTGTCGAACACCTACACGCTGGAGGCAGCCTACGGCTCGGGCGTCGTCGTGCGCGGCGCTGGTTTCTTGCTGAACAACGAAATGGGGGACTTCAACCCGCAGCCCGGCGTGACGAACGAAAACGGGCGCATCGGGACCGCGGCGAATCTCGTCGCGCCGGAGAAGCGGATGCTCAGCTCCATGACGCCCACGATCGTGACGAAGGACGGCAAGGTCGTCCTCGTTACGGGCAGCCCCGGCGGCCGCACGATCATCAACACGGTCCTGTGCGTGACCTTGAACGTGCTTGAGTTCGAGATGAGCATCCGCGAGGCCGTTGATGCCGCGCGCATGGACCAGGAGTGGTTCCCCGACCGCGTGCGCTTCGTAGGTGCGGACAGCGAGGAGCACAAGGCTCTCGCCGGGAAGCTGCGTGCGATGGGGCACGACGTCCGTTCCACCCGCAGCCAGGGCGACGCGAACTCGATCCTTGTGGCGCCAAACGGCGTGCTGCGCGGCGCAGCAGACGGTGAATACGGCGCCGCGGTGGGCGGGCGTGAGGAAGTCCCCTCGCCCGACTCGGGGAAGTGATTGGCGCACAGCGCCTTTCTCTGCTCAGAGGATCTGGCGGACGACGTGCTCGGACGCCTTGAGAGCGCTCTCGATGTGTCCGTCGGGGCCGCCGGTCTCGCAGGATGCGAAGTGGAGGCGACCCTTCATTTGGCCGGTCCGGTACGCCGGATGGCCGAAGAGGTCGTAGTCCTGTAGGGCGGTCACGCCAGGCGGCGAGGTGCGGGGCTCGCGGCTCCAGTCCTGCTGGTAGAAGCCCGTGGGCTGGGCTGCGCCCTGGCCGAAGAGGCGCACGAGCTGTCCGATGACTGCGGCCTGGGAAGGAGCTGTGTCCCTGGGGCCAAGGCCCGTGAAGCCGAACAGCGCGCCTCCTTCGGCAGCACCCCCCTCTCGTGCGCCGGCGGAGGGCGAGAGGTCGTGGATCTCCTGGAGAGGGCCTATCTGGGAGACGGCGGCACCGGAGTTTCCATTCGACCGCCAGAACGGCTGCTCGTAGGACACGACCGTCTTGACTATGGCTCCCATCCACACCGGCGTTCGGCGGGCGATGGACTCGAATTTGGGCTCCAGGCTGGGCTCGAACTCCAGGGCATGGATCGCTAGCGCGGGCGGGAGCGCGACGATCACGCGGGCGGCTTCGTAGGCGCGGCCATCTTCGGTCAGCACGGAGACGGGGCCGTCGGCGCCGGGCGCGTCGGAGTGGATTCGGCGAACGGTCGTATTCAGCTCGACCGTATCTGGGCCGAGCCGATCCGCGATGGCGCTGGCCAGGGCGTGCGTGCCGCCAGCGACGCGCTGAGACCCAGCGTCGCCGCCGCCCCGAACGGCCTGCACACCGGCGGGAACGTCGTACAGAAGGGTGCCTTCGGCGAACTGTGGAAACGTAGCCAGGCCAAGCTCGCGGACCAAGCGCTGTACGGCGGCTTCATGGGGCCAGATCCAGCTGGCCCCGAGGTCGAAGCTGCCGCTCTCTTTTGACGTGGCCGTGAGGCGTCCGCCGAGGCGATCGCGCGCCTCGAGAACGCGCACAGACTGCCCGCCGCTTTCTAGCCGCCAGGCCGTGTGGAGCCCGGTGATTCCGGCGCCGATGATGAGTGTGTCGAAGCGCATGGGGCGAACGGGCGATCACTGGCTGTCAGCCGCGTTAGCGGTGATGCATCAGGCAGACGGCCTGGACCGAGACCGCTCGGCCGCCCGCAAGCTCGGTCATGCCCTCGAGCGTCTTGCCCTTGACGTTGACGGCGTCCGTCTCGACGCCCAGAAGCCTGGCGATGCTCGCGCGCATCTCGGCGCGGTGCGGCTTGATCTTGGGGCCCTCCGTCGAGATCACGACGTCGGCGTTTTCCACGTACCAGCCCTTCTTCGATGCGAGCGCGACGGCCTCCACCAAGAGCGCCTTGCTGTCGGCGTCCTTCCAGAGCGGATCGTCGTTCGGGAAGAGCGTGCCGATGTCGTCCAAACCAGCGGCGCCCGTGATCGCATCAATGAGCGCGTGCAGCACAGCGTCGCCGTCTGAGTGGCCCCTGGGACCTTTTGGGTGCGGGAGTTCGACCCCACCCAGGATGCAGGGGCGTCCTTCGACGAGCTCATGAATGTCGGTGCCAAGTCCAACTCGGAGCTTCATGACTTCTTGTCCCGACCGGCGAGTGCTTCGCCCAGCTCGAGGTCGTCGGGTGTGGTGAGCTTGATGTTCCACGAGCTGCCTTCCACGAGCTTGGTCGGGCCGTGGTAGTGCTCGTGCAGCGCCGCGTCGTCGGTCGCCAGGAAGCGATCGTGCTCGGAGCGCATCAGGACGTCCAGGAAGCGGGCGGTGCGCATCGCCTGGGGCGTCTGCGCGGCCCAGAGCTGATCGCGGTCCACGGTTTCCTCGGACTGGAAGCCGTTGCGGGAAAGCTTGAGCGTGTCGCGCACGCGGGTCGCGAGGAGAGCGGCTCCGTGCTCGTAGGCTGCGCGCGCGACCGCATTGACGTGGATCGGGTTGACGAAGCAGCGCGCCGCGTCATGCACGAGGATCACGTCGGCACGCGCCGAGACCGCGCGGACGCCGAAGCGGACGGAGTCTGTGCGCTGATCTCCGCCATCGACGAAAGCGGAGATGGCATGGGCGTGGGGCTGAAGTGCGGCCTCGATCGCCTCGCGGTCCTCCGGCCTGGTCACGACGACGAGCTCGTCGACGGAGGCAGCCGCCAGGAGCGCCGCGGCGGATCGTTCGACCACCGAGCGCCCGCCGATGGAGAGCAGGGCTTTCGACCCATCGGAGCGCATACGGCGAGAGGCGCCCGCGGCCAGGAGGACGGCGGCGGCACGGAGGGGGGGTCCCTCATTATTTTCACGGAGTTCCATGTTGGGTCGAGACGATACTCGATCAGGCAGGTGCCCGATGGACATGACGCAAAACCGGCGCCCGTTGCTTCGCCGTGGGGGTCCAATGGGTTAGCGTGAGCGAACAGCGCGGGCGCAATTCTCGCGCAAGCCTATGTCTGCCCAAGATTTACCCCAGGTTCCTGACAACGTCGAATGGCCGATCATCCTCGGAATCGACCCAGGGACGCTCGTCGTTGGCTACGGCGCGGTGGTCGTCCGGCCGGAGGGGCCGGCGCTCCTGGCGGCGGGGGCCCTGCGCGCAAGTCGTTCGGGTGACGTTCCGACGCGCCTCGGCTTCATTCGACAGGAAATCGACATGCTGCTGAAGCGGCTGCGCCCGAACGTGGTGGTGGTGGAGCACGCCTACACTGCGATCAACGTTCAATCGGCCCTGCGGGTCGGTGAGGGGCGGGGTGTCGCACTCTCTGCCGCAGCCTGTGCCGGTGCCAAGGTGGTCCAGTACCAGGCCTCCCAGGCCAAGAAAACGCTGGTTGGTGTAGGCTCAGCCGACAAGGAGCGGGTAGCCAAAATGGTGGCGATGCAGCTGGGCCTCGAGTCGGCCCCTGAGCCGCTCGACGCCTCGGACGCGCTGGCCCTGGCCCTCACCTACATTCACCGCCAGCGGTTCGAGGACCAGTTGGGAGCGAGTCGTGCGTAACTGGGGTTTGTTCGAGCGTGCAGGGAAATTCCCGTAATAAATCGATGGAGATCGGCCCCCCTAGAACCGCTCACTACAAAGGAACGACGCGGCCCTTCCGCCTGCCTCCGGCGTCCGACCTCCCCTAAGACCTCCTTTACCCCGCACCCTCCCCAGTGGAGCCTCACCCGATGAATCGGTGGGATCAAGCGCGACAGCTACTCGGTCTGAGCCGCCGCCCAAGCGACTCGGTCCGCCATGAAGTGCACGAAAGCGCTAGTGCGTCCGTGTCGGCGCCGCTTGCTGGGACTGGGGCTGGGACTGGGGCTGGGACTGGGGCTGGGGCTGGGGCTGGCCGGGTGCCGACAACAGCTCCCGCACCTGTTTTGCCGATTGGGCCGGCATCCGAGACTCGGCCTGCCGTCAAGACGGCTCGATCGGTCTGCATCGCCAGTGGAAAGGGGGGCACCGGGAAGTCTTCGATCAGCGCATCCCTGGCCACCCTTTTTGCGCGACGCGGACGGACTCTGCTCATGGATGGCGACCTGGGTTGCGCCAATGCGCACATCCTCCAGAACGTTCATCCCAAGCGGAGCTTCGCCGACATGCTTGCCGGAGAGGTCGGGCTTGCGGACATCGTGACGCCCTGTGAGAACGGGGTCGACCTTCTGGCAGGGGGGTCGGGCCTGGCGCGCCTCGCGGGGCTCAAGGCCTTCGAGTTGGAGATGATCGGGCGCGGCCTCGACACGCTTGAACCGCATTACGAGCACCTGGTAGTAGATTCCGCGGCCGGGCTTTCACGTCAGACCGTCGCTTTCGCCGTGGCCTGTGACGCGACGGTTGTTGTAACGACCCCCGATGTGACGGCGATGACGGACGCGTACGCCTTCATCAAGGTGTTTGTTCGCCAGTGTGAGGCCCAGGGGATCGAGCGGCCCATGCCATTCCTCGTGGTGAACCGGGCTTCCTCTCCGGCGGAGGCCGACAGCGTTGCGAGGCGCCTCGAGGAGGTCGTCCATAAGTTCCTCGGTCGCAGGATCGAGCTAATCGGCGAGCTGCCCGAGGATCGAGCCGTCTTTCTGGCGAGCCAGCATCGCAAGACGGTGGTGGAGTTTGAGCCGGACGCGGAGGTGAGCCGAGCGCTGCAGACGCTGGCGAACACCTTGCTGAGCCGATTGGCGCGGGTGAGCGTTCAGAGCCGCGCTGGCCTGGGGCGGGATCAGGGCGCCCTGAACAGCGTGGGGCAGCGCCTCGCGTTCGGCGCCACCCGGCAAAAGGGATAGACGCCAAGGCTGCGTAACCCTGCGCAGGCGCGATCGGTCGCATCAGGTATGGGGCAGGTCATGGGGCGTTCGCGGCGGGGTTCGGAGCCATTATTGAAGGGGGACATGGGGGTCGTTCTCGCGGTGATGGTGGGGGTGTGGTGGTCGCTTCTCCTGCTGGAGTCGTTCGATGCGCGGCAGCATCGGCTCGACCTGGAGAGGCTGACGGGCCCCGACTGGGACGTGCGCGCCTACCTGGAATCCTCGTTCGATGCGGCATCTGCCGGTTCAGGTGGCGAGGGTGGTGTCGTTCGAGGCTGGTTGCCCCTCGCTCCTGCGCCCTATCCACGGGCGCTACGCCAGGCCCGCGGCGTTGGTCGGGCCCGCGCGCTCGACCTGTCGCGGTACTTCGAGCGGGAGGGCGCAGATGCACCAGCGGACGCACTCCACGGCGTGGGGCCGGTTACGGCCCGGGCTGCTGCCTCCGTGGTTGCCGGCTTGGAACGCACCTTCGAGTCGAACATTCACTCCGGCCGAGGGCTCGAATCTGTGAAGAATGTCACATCCCACTCCCGATCGGGTCCGGTTCCGCGGGATCCACCGTGACGGAGCGGGGCGCGAGGGAGCCCGTGCTGATAAACTCTCTAGCGCACCCATGGATGACTCAGAGCTGATCAACGACGCGCTCGACGACCTGATTCGGCGCGCGCTTGCCGAGGACCTGGGTCTCGTTATCGACGACGAGACCTTGCCGGGGGACCTTGTGCGCTGCGACCTGACCACGCGCACGGCGGTGCCCAAGGACCGGCTTGGTCGAGCCACGCTCGTGGCCAAGGAGAGCGGAGTCTTCGCCGGCGGGCAGGCGTTCTACCGTGCGCTGCGCTATCTGGACCCAACGGCGACCGTGCAAGCGCTCGTGGCCGACGGCCAGACCGTGGTGCCGGGCGACATCGTCCTGCACGCCCACGGCAACGGTCGCGCGCTCTTGGTCGCCGAGCGAACGGCGCTGAACATCGTCCAGCGCATGTCAGGCATTGCGTCTCGCACGCGCCAGTGCGTTGATCTCGTTCAGGGCACCGGCGCCCGGATCCTCGACACGCGTAAGACCACACCTGGCATGCGAACCCTCGACAAGTACGCGGTGCGCGTCGGTGGGGGCTCGAATCACAGGCTTGGCCTCTTCGACGAGGTGATGGTGAAGGAAAACCACGTCGACCTTGCGGGTCGATCGATCGAGGAGGTCCTGCGCGATATCCGTTCGGATGTGGGGCCTGACGTCAAGATCACCTCCGAGGCCCGTGATGAGGCCGAGGCTGTTGCGGCGATTCGCGGCGGGGCCGACGTCGTGCTGCTCGACAACATGTCGCCGATGACCATGGCGGACATGGTGCCGCGGCTCCGTGCGCTGGCCACCGAGCTCAAGCAATCAGTCGAACTCGAGGCATCGGGTGGCATCACTCACGAAACGCTGCCCGCGGTCGCCCGATCAGGCGTTGACCGCATCTCAATGGGGGCGTTGACGCATTCCGCGCCGGCCCTGGATATGTCGCTGCAGCTCGAATTCGATGATGCGGACGGGGCGGACCGCTCGTCTGCGAAGACGCCTGCGCGCGCAGAGGTCGTGCGGAGGGACGACGAGCCCGGAACCCTCGATCTTGACCTTCCCGCGACGCATGCTCACGGGCGCATGGCGCGCCGGATCGCGCGGCAGTTCGCCGTTTCCGAGGGCCTTACCACTGTGGAAATCGAGACGCTCGAATTCGTCGTAGGCGAGCTCCTCGACAACGCGGTCGATCATGGCGGTGGCGGGGCAGCGCGCGAGCTCCATGATCTGCCGAATGACGTGCGTATGCGCCTGTTCGTCCGCGTGAAGAGTGCGGGGCAGTCGGTGCTGTGGTCGGTGCGCGTCGAGGATCAAGGCGGCGGCGAGCCTGCGGTTGTCCGCTCGATGATCGAGCCGGAGAGTGGCATCCCTGACCTGGAGGACGAACGCGGTCGCGGGTTCTTCTTGCTGGCACAAATGGTGGACGAGCTCGATGTGACGACCTCCGTCGATGGTCTCGGGTTAGCGCTGGAAGCGCGAAAGGCACATGAGCGCGCCGCGAGCTGAGTCGAGCGAGGCTCGCTCCATGCCCACAACGGGAACACCGCCTTCCTCGACCGCTGGATCGTCCGGTGG
>JBLIHL010000285.1:0-7609 GCA_047635895.1 Paracoccaceae bacterium
CAGCCCTCGAGGACGAGCTGGCCCGTGCCGGTCATGAACTCGTTCACGGAGCCGGCTGGTCCGCGCCCGTGAGCTTGTTCGAAGCTTGGGGCAGGCCGGCCGCTGGCTCGCTGTTCGTGGTCGACGAGAGCGGGGTCATCCGCGGCCGGGATCTTTTGGGTGACGAACTAAAGAGCCTGGTGTCTCAACTTGTGGCGGAGCGGCACCAAAGGCTCCGGGGCCTGAGTGAGGGAAGGTTCACGGCCAGGTCGTCACGATGACGGACCGCCCTTGTCGGCGCTGCCGACATGGACGCGACTTGGCTCGCCCCTTGATCTGACTCCTCCCTCTTGCGAGGGCACTCCCTTCCCACCTTTATTCGACTCCCGGACCATGCCAGCGCCTCTCTCTCCACGTCGCCGCCCTGCCGGCCAGCTCAGTGCTGGTTCCGGACGGGGTGAGCTACCGCTTTGGGCGGTGCTTGTGGTTGCGACAGGCGTTCTTGTGTTGGGTCTCCACGGCGCAGGCGAGCAAGGATCGGAAAGCTGGGCGGATAGCCAAGTGGAGAGCGAACTGGCGTCTGCGCGGCCGATGACTCTCGATCCTCCCGTCGCACCTGTCGACGCCCGTGCTCAGGGCGGGCTAGCGCAGCTCGTCGCACTGGAGGCGAACGGAGACGGATCCGGTCGGCTCATGGGGCGGTCCGACGGCGCGGGCGACTCTCGTGTGACCGCTGAGGCTCATAGGCAGGCGCCAGGACTTGGGCTTGTGGGTCATCCCGACGGGACAGAAGGCGCGGATGCGGCCTCTGAACGCTGGCTCATCGAGGCTCGTCGCAGCGAGGCGCGCCCGAAGTCTCTCGAGGAAGGCAGCTTTCACAAAGGGATCCGGGAGGGGCTTTGGTCCACCCGCTATGCCGACGGATCGGTTCGAACACAGGGCCGCTACGTGGCGGGTCTCCGCGATGGCTCATGGGAGACATTCAGCGCTCACGGAGCGCTCTTGACGGAGGTTGACTACGCGGCCGGAAGCCGGAGCGGCGCCTGGCGCGCTTATTCCGAGGCGGGCGATCTCCTCGAAGAGGGGCAGTACTCGGGCAACTCGCAGAGCGGTCCCTGGGTGAAGTACTACTCCGATGGCCAGATCAAGGAGCGCGGCCTGTTCGTGAACGGCCTTCGTGAAGGCCCCTGGGAGTTCTACGACGACATCGGGCTTCCTACGCTGCAGTCGGGCGAGTACCGAGCGGGCATCAAGGTTCAGTAGCTGCCCCCAGCTTCCGGTGGCTGCGTTGCCCCAACGCTCCTGGCAGACCGCCCGGACGAAGTCAGGATCGACAAGGCAGCGCCCACTGAAGCTCTGGCTGCGCGGCTCCGAGAGCCCCTAAGCGAGCTAATCGCGACACGATCCTAGCCGCCGCGCGTATGCATCTCAAGGTGCGGGCGGTCCTTGAGTTCGCGGGCGGGGGCCAGGATGCCTCGCTCTTCGGTCGCCAGCCTTTCCTCCGCGCCACGATCTGAGCGCTGTCGCCAGACGTCGCCGACGAGCGCGGCCGCAGCGGTCGCGCCGCCTTCTCGAAGCGTTTCAAGGAGGCGCGTGCCCTCTCTAGCGTAGAGGCATGAGAAGAAGCTTCCGTCGGCCGTCACGCGTGCACGATCGCAGCCCGCACAGAAGGGGCGCGTGGTCGAGGCGATGACGCCAAACACCTGGCCATTCGGTAGTACGAACCGGTCGGCTGGCGCAGTCGTTCGCTCCGGCTCCATCGGCTCCGGCTCGCCAAACGCGGCGCCCGCGTGGCGCAGGATCTCCATCACGGATACGACCTTGTCCATGCTCCATCGAGTGGCTCCACCGACGTCCATGTATTCGATGAAGCGGATCTCGATGCCGTGCTCTCGTCCGAAGTCGAGGAGCGCCGGGATCTCGTCGTCGTTCTCACCGCGGAGGATCACCGCGTTCAGCTTCGTGCCCTCGAAGCCCGCGGCGCTGGCGGCGCGAATACCACCGAGCGCACGGTGGAGGTCGTTCCTGCGCGTGAGCTTGTGGAAGCGATCCTCGCGAAGCGTATCGAGGCTGACGGTGAGTCGATGCAGGCCGGCGGCCTTGAGGTCCTCGGCGGCCTCTTCCAGCAGGACCGCGTTGGTGGTGAGGCTTAAGTCCTCGATCCCGGGTGCACCGTTCTCCTCCGTGGACTCCAGCGCGGAGAGCCCCTTCACGAGCTCGGGCAGGTTGCGCCGCAGGAGCGGCTCGCCTCCGGTGATGCGCACGCGCCGAACGCCGAGCGGAATCAGAGCCTCGACGAGGGCCACGTGCTCCTCAAGGGTCAGGAGGTCCTGCCTGGGAAGCCAGGTGTAGTTCTCCTCGGGCATGCAATAGCCACAGCGCAGGTTGCACCGATCTGTGACGGATAGACGCAGGCTGCGCAGGGGGCGTGCCAGGAGATCTTGAACGACAGACATGGGGGAGAAGTATCGCCCACTGTGGAAGGCCTCACAACCTTCGGCGGTGGGATGTGGCCGCGAAGGAGCTATCTTGGGGCCATGACACGCGAAACTGCCCATGGCGAAGAAGCCCGGACCCCGGCTCCAACCCCCAAGACCCTCGGTGCCCTGCGAGAGAGCGGCTGGTCCAGCCGATCCGTCCACGAAGAGCTCCGGGAGAATCTGATCAAGAGGCTGCGTGCGGGTACGGAGGTCTTCCCCGGAATCGTCGGCTATGGAGACTCCGTCGTGCCGCAGATCCAGAATGCCGTTCTTTCAGGCCACAGCTTCATCCTGCTTGGCCTGCGGGGCCAGGCCAAGACCCGCATCGCTCGTTCGCTGACCGGCCTGCTCGATGAATGGCTGCCAGCTATCGACGGATCCGAGCTGAACGAGGACCCGTTCGCCCCCGTCACGGTTCCCTCCCTGCGCCTCGCCGCTGAGGCCGGCGATGATCTCCCCATCCGTTGGATGCATCGTTCGGAGCGCTACCAGGAGAAGCTGGCGACGCCCGACGTGACCGTCGCCGACCTGATCGGTGACGTCGACCCCATCAAGGCGGCGACGCGCAAGCTGACCTTTGCCGACCCCGAAGTGATTCACTTTGGCATCCTGCCGCGCGCGAACCGCGGGCTCTTCTGCGTGAACGAGCTCCCTGACCTTCAGGCGCGAATCCAGGTTGGGCTTCTCAACATCCTGGAAGAGGGTGACATCCAGGTGCGCGGCTTTCCCATTCGGATGCCGCTTGACCTGGGGATGATCTTCACCGCGAACCCGGAGGACTACACGAACCGCGGCAGCATCATCACGCCGCTGCGCGATCGGATCGCGTCGCAGATCTTGACGCACTACCCACGGGAGCTTGAGCAAGCGATGGAGATCACCGAGCAGGAAGCCTGGAGGGATCGCGGCGACCACGCGCTTCCCGTGGCGATTCCACAACCGATCCGCGAGGCGATCGATCTGGTGGCGTTCGAGGCCCGGGATTCGGAGTTCGTCGACCAGTCGTCAGGCGTGAGTGCGCGACTCTCCATTGCGCTCTTCGAGAACGTGGTGTCCAACGCGGAGCGCCGCGCGCTCATCGCAGGCGAGACATCAGCGACGGTCAGGCCGGCGGATTTGTTCGCCGGCGTGTCGGCGATCACGGGCAAGGTCGAGCTTGTCTACGACGGTGAGCGTGAGGGCATTACCACCGTGGCCAAGGCCCTGGTGGGCAAGGCGCTGAGCTCCGCGTTCGAGCGAGCGTTCCCGGACGGTTACGCTGAGGACGAAGGCGACGCCGGGGGCAGCGCTCCTGTGTATGAGTCGCTGCTCAAATGGTTCCGGAGCGGCGGCCAGCTCGAGCTGGATGACGTGACCGGAGACGAGGCGCACTACGGGAAGCTCGCGGTCGTCGACGGCCTTGAGGGGTTGGTGCTCAAGCACATTGCCGGAGCAGCGTCGATGTCTGCTGGCGAGCGCGCTTCGCTGATGGAGCTTGTCCTCGAGGGTCTGCACCAGAATTCACTGCTGTCCCGCGACGACAGCGACAACAGCACGCGCGTCTTTGGTGACATGCTGGCGCAGATGGCCCGAAGCCTCGGAGGCTGATCCAGATGGAGTTCTCGTACAGCGAATACGACCCGTCTCGCGAGACGCTGAAGGACCTCCTGAAGCGGCTCAAGAGCCTTTATCACGACCTGCTGCTGCAGGCGGATGGGGACCCTCAGCAGGCCCTCGACTGGCTGAAAATGTTGGCAGAGCGCTACAACCTCTTCCCCAAGGGTTTCACGATCGATGACCTGAAGAATGCGCTGAAGGAAGAGCGGCTGATCGAAGACTCGGTGGAGGGTCTGGCCATGGCGCCTGGTGGTGAGCGGGCGCTGAGGCAGGAATCGCTTGACCGGATTTTTAGCGGTCTCTCCAAAGACGCAGCGGGCGACCACCGGGTCTCTGCGCCTGGCGTCGGGCAGGAGCGTCTACCGGAGACGCGGCCGTTTGAGTTCGGCGACCCTTCGAACATGATCGACGCCACGGCCTCCGTGCGCAATGCGCTGCGGCGTGGGATCGACTCATCGTCCTTTCAGCTCGCCGAAGAAGACCTCGAGGTGCACGAAACCGAGCACCTGTCCAGCTGTGCGACCGTGCTACTGATTGATATCAGTCACTCGATGATCCTCTATGGTGAGGACCGGATCACGCCGGCGAAGCGCGTGGCGCTTGCGCTCACAGAGCTGATCCGGTCGCGTTACCCAAAGGACGGGCTGCGGGTGATCACGTTCGGCGACGATGCTGAGGAGGTCCACCTCGACGACATCTCGCGGATCAGCGTGGGGCCTTATCACACGAACACGAGGGCGGCGCTGCAGATGGCCCGCGATCTCTTGCGGCGTGAAAAACGTGCCAACAAGCAGATCTTGATGATCACCGACGGTAAGCCGAGTGCGCTCACGGAGCGCAACGGGGAGATCTACAAAAATCCGTTCGGGCTCGATCGCCGGATCGTCGCGAAGACCATGGACGAAGCGACGATCTGCCGGCGGCACGGCATCCCGATCACGACGTTCATGCTGACGGATGATCCAACGCTTGTGCAGTTCATCGAGGACTTCACCGAGGCCAACCGAGGGCGCGCGTACTTCGCCGGTCTCGATCGCCTCGGGTCGACGATGTTCGTGGACTACGTGAATAACCGCAAGAGCCGAGTGCAGTAGCAGTCGTTGGGCTATCCGCCGATGACCTTCACGTGTTCGCCGATCCAGTCGAGCATTTCGCGCAGCTCTTCGTAAGAGGTGTGGCGCACGCGCACCCAGGCGTTCGCGTGATAGCCGGCTTCGACCCCCTGGGTCGGCGTGCCGGTCGGAGGGAAGTGCGAGTCGATCAGGTGGTGCCCAAAGCGGCGCTGCATCTCGTCGCGTCCTTCATAGCCGACGATCTTTCCGTCCTCGCTCGGGCGGAGCGCGACCATGCCGGCCGCATAGCGTCTGGAGAGCGTCTGTTCCGGCTCGCCATGCACGATGAGGTGCGCCCACTCACGATAGATGTCGATCTCGTTGGCCGCGGCATACAGGTCCCACATGCGAACCCCCGGGGGGCGACATCCGATCTCGCTGAACTTGAGGCCCTTAGGCCCGAAGAACCACTCCATGTGCGTCGCGGACGTCTCTACGCCTAGGACCTCCTGGACACGGCGGCTGAGCGCCTTGACCTCGTCGTAGGTGTCGTCCTTATCGACCTCATTCGTGGCGACGATCTGTGGAGAGATCCATCGCTCTCGCATGGCCTCGAGCACGTTGGGGTAATAGTGCGATACGAACTCGTGGACGACTTTGCCGCCGACGGTCAGCGTGTCAATGAAGCCCTCGTGTCCCTCGACGAACTCCTCGCAGGCGACGCTGCCCCCTGATCCCAACCGGCTTTCCTGAATAGCATGCTCGAGGGAGGCTTCGTCGCTCGCGCGGTAAGTGCCGGCTGCGCCTGCGCCGTCGCGCGGCTTGAGAATCACCGGGAATCCCACGCGCGCTGCGAATGCACGCGCTTCGTTGGGGTCGTCGGTCCCCAGGCTCTCCGCGGTCGCGACGCCAGCTTCCCGCAGCGCTTCTTTCATGGCGGGCTTGTCGCGGCACAGCCAGGCGGTCCTGGTCGAAGTGCCAGGGATCGAGCACTGCTCGCGTACCCAGGCGCACGGCGTGATGTGGGCTTCTACCGTGGTCTCGAGGCGGTCGACCCAGCCGCGCGATTGGATGCGGCGAACGGCGTCCAGGAGGGCTTCGCCATTCGTGACCGAGGGAACCTCTTCGTAGCCTTCGAGCCAGCCCTTGAGCTCGGGGTCAAGGGCGCTGACGCTTCCTTCACCGATGGCGGTGACGGTGGCGCCCACGGCACGGAGCGCGCGCACAAACTCGCGCTGGTTGCGCGGGAAGGAGGGCTCAACAAAAACGACGTGCATGGGGGAGGCCGGTTAGAACTCGGAGAGGATGGCGGAGTAGAGATCTTCGTAGCGCGTCACCTGGGCGTCCCACGAGAAGTCTTGGCCCATGCCTGTTTGCTGCATGGTGGACCAGGCATCACGGTCCTGCCATACATCAAGGGCGTGGCGGAGCGTGTCGAGGAGAGCCTCGGACTTGAAGTCATAGAAGACAAAGCCGGTGCCCTTGCGCGTCTTCGGATCCCAGCGTTCGACGGTGTCCGCCAGGCCCCCGGTGGATCGCACGACCGGCAGGGTGCCGTAGCGCAGACTGTACATTTGGTTGAGGCCGCAGGGCTCGTAGCGGGATGGCATCAGGAACATGTCGCTGCCGGCCTCGATGCGGTGGGAGAGCTCGTTCTTGTAGCCGAAGTAGACTCCGACCTTGCCCGGCATGGCGTCCCGCAGCCACTGGAAGTAGCGCTCGTAGGTGAGGTCGCCGCTTCCCAGCACGATCAGGCGCATATCCGACGACTGGAGCAGTACGGGCAGGATATCCGGCAGGAGGTCGAAGCCCTTCTGGCCCGTCATCCGGGACACGATGCCTATGACCGGCCCCTTGGGATTGGGCGCCAGGTTGAGCTCCTCGAGAAGCCTCGCGCGGCAGATGTCCTTGCCCGACAGATCCTCGGGACCGAACTGAGCGGGAATGTGCGGGTCTACGTCCGGGCTCCACTCTGAGTAGTCGACCCCGTTGACAATGCCCACCAGGTGATCGGCTCGGCTGGCGAGCAGGTCTTGGAGGCCCATGCCGTGCTCTTCCGTTTGGATCTCGCGGGCGTAGGTTTTCGACACGGTGGAGAGCCAGGACGAGTGGATGATCCCCGTCTCCAGGAAGTTGACCACGCCCTTCTCGAGGCGCTCCTGGTGGAACATCCCACGCGAATCTCCGAGCCCGACGGCTTCGACGGCCTCGGCGGGGAAGGCACCCTGGTAGCCGAGGTTGTGGATCGACATCAGCGTGCGCGTGCCGCGGAAGAGTTCGTCCCAGGCGTAGGTCGTCTTCAGGAACAGCGGCAGCAGTCCTGTGTGCCAGTCGTTGACGTGGATGACGTCCGGAGCCCACCCCGAGAGCTGACAGGCTTCCAGCACGCTGCGGCTGAACGCTGCCCAGCGAACAGGCTCGTCCTCGTCGTCCGTGTAGAGCTCATCGCGGTCGAAGAGGTCCGGGATATTGACGAATTCCACGGGGAGCGGCCCCTTGTTG
>JBLIHL010000286.1:0-7600 GCA_047635895.1 Paracoccaceae bacterium
TTGCGGTGAGCTTCTTGAGCCTGAGGCCATCGAGTACGTCACCGAAAGCCTTCACGCCACGATCGGAGCCGGCATGATCCAGGAGTGGAAGCTCCCCGACTGGGTCCATGAGGTCACGCTCGTGCACCATGAGCCTGAGGCCGCGGCCGCGCACGTTGAGCTCGTGCACACCGTGGCGCTGAGCGACGCGCTAGCTCAATGGTTGCTCGACGAGGATGGAGAGGGCGACCCACCCGGCCTTGAGCACGTTCGCTCACTCGATCTCTACCAGGACGACTTCGAGTCGATCTGTGAGAAGGGATCCGAAATCGTCGCTGAATCTGCGAGCTGAAGCCATGGAACATTTCGATTGGATCGTGATCGGTGGTGGGCCCGCCGGGCAGAAGGCTGCGTTGCAAGGGGCGAAGCAGGGGCGCCGCGTCCTGCTCGTGGACCAAGGGCGCGCACCCGGTGGGGAGTGCGTCAATCGAGGCACCATTCCTAGCAAGACGCTGCGTGAAACCGCGCAGCACTTCGCCGAGGTGCGCCGCCGCTCGACAGCCGCGCTGGACGTGAAGCTGACGCCCGATGTACAGCTCGCGGGTCTCATGACCCGGCTGGATGCGGTGCGTGAGGTGCACGCGCGGACGCTGTCGGCACAGATGGTGCGGCACGGCGTGGAGTTCCGTCAGGCGCGTGCGCGTTTCACAGGTGAGAAAACACTCGAGCTGCAGAGCCTCGGTGGTCCACGGCAGGACGTCTCGGCGGACGCCGTCTTCGTAGCGACAGGCTCGCGGCCGCGCAAGCCCGCGGATGTGCCGATCGACCACGAGAACATTCTAGACAGTGATTCGATCCTGTCGCTGGTCTACCTGCCGCGATCGCTCGTTGTGCTGGGAGCGGGCGTGATCGCGATCGAGTTCGCGTCGATCTTCGTATCCCTGGGAGTGGATGTGACCGTCATCGATCGCCATGAACTCCCCGTCGGGTTCATGGATGAAGACTTGTCCCGCGGGTTCGTAGAGGCTTTCAAGGCCATGGGCGGCCGATTCCTTGGTGGGCACCAGTACAAGAGCATCGAGTCAGACGGGCTGGGATCCACCACGGTGACGCTAGAGGATGGCCAGGCGATCAAGGGCGAGAAGGTGCTCTGCGCGCTCGGTAGACTTCCGAACCTCGGCAGCCTCAATATCGAAAATGCGGGGCTTGCGACGACCGACCGGGGCTTCCTGGTTGCGGATTCCCACGGGGCGACCAACGTGCCCGGGATCTACGCAATGGGGGACGTTGTCGGGCCGCCAGCGCTCGCTTCCACGTCGATGGAGCAGGGGCGCCGCGCGGGGCGTCATGCGCTCGGCCGGCCGGTGCCTGACGAGGAGCTGGGCATGGTGCCCTCCGGTGTCTACACGATTCCGGAGATGGGCAGCGTTGGCCTCAGCGAAGCGGCGGCACGTGAGAAGTACGGCGATGTCCTGGTGGGCAGGGCATGCTTCAAGGAGCTTGCGCGGGGCATGATCCAGGGAGCCGAGAGCGGATTCCTCAAGCTCATCGCGGATCCAACGGGCGAGCGACTGCTCGGCTGCCATGCGCTGGGGGAGGGCTCTGCCGAGCTCGTTCACCTCGGCGAGATGGCGATGCTCGGTGGCCAGGGACCCGAGGTGTTCGTCGACCGGACGTTCAACTTCCCGACGCTGGCTGAGGGGTACCGCGTGGCGGCCCAGGAGCTCCTGGATCTACGCGATCAGTGCTCGAGAATGGCCGCCTGATCAGGCGCTCCGGAGGAGGCTAAGCGGCTGCTCGCGCGCGACGGCGTTCTTTCGAACCTCGTCATTCCACAGGCGCCGCCACTCTTCCGAAGTGGTGTCGCGCTGCTTCTTGAAGTAGCCGGTGGCACAGCGGGCGATATGGTCGAGGTCCAGGCCGGCTTGATCCACCTCGAGGTAGTCCAAGATGCCGCGGAGTTCGCCCGGGATATCTGCCACTAGCTGCTCGTAGGAAAGGCGGTACGGCTCAATTCCGTAGCCCTCGAAGAGCCGCTCCCAGCCTTCGTTGTCGCCGACAATCTCCTTGAATGACGATCGGATCAGGTCGGCGTCGAAGCGTGGGTTGGTCCGCTCTGGCGTCGCTGAGAGCCAGGCGCCGGTCTGCGTAGCCCGTGCGAAGGACAGAGCCTGGCCGGTGACATCGGCACGTGAGACGTGGATGAAGCGCGTCGGCATGTTGCGCTCGAACTGAAAGCCGGCCTCGAGTCCCCATCGGAGCTGGGTGGCATGGGCCTTGGCGCCGAAGTGGCCTGACTCCGACGTGAAAACCTCACGGCATCGGTCGTAGTAGTCTTGGAAGTCCACGGGGACCCCTTGGTGGAACCGAACGTCCCCCAGGTGGGGCTTGCGAAGGGCCATCTCACCGGTGCAGAAGTACTCGCCAGGATCGCCTGCTCGCTCCGTCAGCTTCAGCAGCGAGCAGAGAAGGTTGCTGCCGACGCGGGGGGTGGTGCAGAGGAGGTATTCCATAGTTGAGTACTTACGTGGGGAGAGCCGTTTGATCCGGAGAGTTCAGGCTCAGCTAGCAGGTTGTCCCTATCCTCGACCTTAACCGGGAGGCCCTTGAGGCGACTCTGGCCTGCTAGCGACTGAAATTAGTTCCCTCTGAATACCCCGGGGCACCGTGACGTACCCAAAGCTCGACTTCACCAACCCAGCATTGACACCATGACTGAAGCCTTTCTCTTCGCCGGTACCCATGGCCACGTCGTGGCCCTCGACAAGCGCAACGGCCAGCAGGTCTGGGACACTTCCCTGCCCCGGACCGGTTATTCCGTCGTCTCGATCGTCCTCGAGGATGGCCTGCTCTTCTGCGCGTCCGGTGGCCGGGTGTTTGCCCTGGATCCCGAGGACGGCCGCATCATGTGGGACAACCAGATGCCCGGCCTCGGCGCCGGGCTCGTGTTCCTGGCCACGGAGGCCTCCGCGCAGAATGGGGGGATGTCCGTCATGGCCCAGAAGGCCGCCGAGGACGCGGCAGCCGCGTCGAGTTAGCGCGCAAAGTGGCCCGGACTGGTCAGATCGGGCAGTCGGCTTTCGAAACGGGTAGCAAGTGTTGAGGGAGCAGGAACGCAAATCTCATCCTTGTCTTACGCCGCTGCAGATTGCCCCTTAGTGTGTCCTCGAACTTGGATCAACCACCCAAAAACAGGACTCGCCCATGTGCCCCAGTGACCACACGCACCCGAAGCTTCACAACGCCGCCTGGCCCGGACTCGTCGGCAAGGAGGCGGGCACCGACCATCCGCCTATCGCACTCGATGAGATGCTCGCGCTCACGGCGAACGCGCGGGTGGGGGACGTTGGCTTTGATGGGATCGACCTCTTTCTCTGCGCTCCCCACGTCGACATCGATTCGAGCGTAGATGACCTGAAGCGCCTGGCGGAAAAAGTCGGTTCGAAGGGGCTCGTCATCGGGTCGCTGGTGGCTCCGGTCTGGGAACCCACGGGCGGCGGCTCCGCCATGGGCAGTGACGCCGAGCGCGCGGCGTTCCTCACCCAGGTCCGCAAAGCCTGCCGCATCGGGCGCGATCTGCGCGAGATCGGCATCCGGCCCTACGGCATCGTCCGGATCGACTCGGCGTGCAGCGTGAGCGACTGGCAGGCCGATCCGGACGGGAGCCAGCGCAAGATCGCCGCGACGTTCCAGGAGGCGGCGCAGATCGCCGTGGACCACGGCGAGCGCCTCGCTGCCGAGGGGGAAATCTGCTGGGGCGGCATGCACAGCTGGAAGCGCATGGTCGAGCTGCTCGAGCTTGTCGATCGCCCTGGCGTCGTCGGCTTCCAGGCGGACATGGCTCACACGCTGCTCTACACGCTTGGCTACAACGCGCCTGAGGATAGGCTGCTGCCAGAGGGCTACGACTGGAGCGACCGCGCCGCCTTCGACGAGGCGTACCGCACCATGACGGACGCGCTTCGCCCCTGGACCATGGACTTCCACGTCGCCCAGAACGACGCTACCGTGTTCGGATCGGGCTCCCACGACAAGACCGGACGTCACTGCCTTCCGAAGGATCCGAACGGCAAGCTCGACATTGCCCGGTACGCCGGCCAATGGCTGAGGGGGAGCGATGGGGAAGTGAACCGCGACATTCAGCATCTTTGCTGGGACGGCTGCATGTTCCCTAACGACGTGATGGAGAAGCCGGAGACCTGGAACGAGATCCTGGCCGCGATGCTCGACGTTCGCGCCGCGCACGGCTGGCAGTAGCCATACTCCGAAGACCGCTCGTCACGGGAGCGCCGCTCCACCTCCTTCACCACCTCGACACATGACCCAGTCCACGCAGCGTCCACCTCTCCGCATCGGGCTCATTGGCGCCGGTTTCATGGGGCGCGCCCATGCGAACGCCTACCGCCGCGCACCGAACTTCTTCGATCTGCCCTACGAGCCCGTGCTCAAGGCAATCTGCGCCCGTAGTGACGGAACGGCCGAGGCCTTCGCTCGCCAGTGGGGCTTCGAGTCGGCGGAGACGGACTGGCGTCGCATGATCGAGCGGGATGATATTGACGTGATCGATATCTGCACGCCCAACGATAGCCACCGGGATATCGCCATCGCGGCGGCCGAAGCGGGGAAGATGGTGCTGTGCGAGAAGCCGCTTGCGCGGACCGTGGCGGAAGGGGCCGAGATGGTGGCGGCCGTTGAAGCCGCCGGCGTGCCGAACATGGTCTGGTACAACTATCGCCGCGTGCCCGCGGTGACGCTCGCCAAGCAGCTGATCGACAGTGGGCGGCTTGGGCGCATTTATCACTACCGGGCGCAGTTTCTACAGGACTGGACCATCGCGACGGATCTGCCCCAGGGCGGCGAGGGCCTCTGGCGCCTCGACGCGGCCGCGGCTGGCAGCGGCGTGACAGGCGATCTCCTGGCGCACTGCATCGACACGGCGATGTGGCTGAATGGCAAGGTCGAGAAGGTCACCGCGATGACGGAGACGTTCGTCAAGGAGCGCATGCACCAGCTGACTGGCAAGGTCGAGCCCGTGAAGATCGACGACGCGTGCACGTTCCTGGCGCGCTTCGAGAACGGCTCACTGGGCAACTTCGAGTCCACGCGGTACGCGCGCGGGCACAAGGCTCTCTACACGTTCGAGATCAACGGGGAGAACGCGTCGATCCAGTGGGACCTCCATGATCTCCATCGACTGAGCTACTTCGATCACGGAGATGATTCGCTGACGCGGGGCTGGCGATCGATTCACGTGACGGACCACGACATGCCCTACATGGACAAGTGGTGGGTTCCCGGGCTCCAGATCGGCTACGAGCATTCGTTCGTGCACCAGTTCGCCGACTTCCTCCAGGGGCTGGGCAAGGGCGAGGAGGTCGCGCCGACGTTCCGCGAAGCCCAGCGAACGCAGGAGGTCTGCGAGGCCGTGCTCGCATCTGGAGCTGACGGCCAGTGGCATGACGTCGAGGGCGACTGACGGCTCGCTATGGAATACCGCACGCTCGGACAGACAGGACTGTCCCTCTCGACGCTCAGCTTCGGAGGAGCGCCCCTCGGGGACCTCTTTGGAGAGCTCGACGAAGCCGCCGCGATCGACGCTGTGCACGCGGCGATCGACGGGGGAATCAACTATTTTGACACGGCGCCGCTCTATGGGTTCGGGCTCGCGGAAGAGCGGCTGGGCCGCGCCCTGAAGGGGCGACGTGACGAAGTCATCGTGGCCACGAAGTGCTGCCGTGACGGGTTCACCGAGTTCGACTTCTCCGGGGCGCGGGTGACCGCGAGCGTCGAGGAGTCGCTGAAGCGGCTCGGCACCGATCGGATCGACGTGCTCCAGATCCACGACGTGGAGTTCGGGACGGTCAAGGACGTGCTCGAGTCGGCGCTGCCCGCGGCGCACCGCCTCAAAGAGGCGGGCAAGGTGCGCTTCGTAGGGATCACGGGCCTGCCGGTGCGCTACCTGCGATCGCTCGCTGAGGTGGCCGAATTGGACACGCTGCTGTCCTGGGGGCACTGCAACCTGCTCGAGGACGAGATGGAGGAAGAGCTCGTGCCGATCGCGAAGGAGCGCGGCATCGGGCTGATCAACGCTTCGCCTGTGCTGCAGGGCCTCCTGACGGAGCGCGAGCCCCCGGAGTGGCACCGCAGCCCGAAGCCTGTGCTCGATATGGCGCCCAGGGTCGCCGCGCTTTGCCGCGAGGCCGGCGTCGACGTCGCCGCGGTCGCCGTGGCCTACGCCGTTCGGCGGCCTGCGATCACGACGACGATCGTCGGGATGCGCAGCCGCGCCGAGGTGGAGGCCAACATCGCCGCGCTCGACCTGCAGATCCCGGACGGGCTGCTGGCGCGCATCGAGACGCTCGTGGCGCCCGTGAAAAACATGATGTGGTTCGAGGGCCGACCCGAGAACAATCTGCCACCGAGCGATCCGGATCGGTACGTGCCACAGGCTCCCATCACCACACACAACTGACCATGACTGAAACTGTGACCGCGCTTCGCCTCCTCGGCGATGAGATGATCGAGCCTACCCGGAGTGGTGGGGAGCTGACCCAGAACCTGGCGATGGAGCAGGTGAGCATCGGTGCTCCCGGGCCTGGCGAGGTGCTTGTGGAGCCGCTTTACGCCGGCGTGTGCGGGTCAGACAACAGCGCGTCCCTGGGGAAGGCGAACTTCTCCTGGGTGCAAAGGCCGCGTACGCTCGGCCATGAGTTCAGCGCGCGGATCGTGGCCTTCGGGCCCGGCGCCGAGGGCTACGCCGGGCTTCAGGTCGGCGACCATGTGTGTGCGCTGGCGATGCGCGGCTGCCGCGACCCGCGCTGCCGCGGCTGCAAGCGCGGCCGCTGGAACTACTGCCGACGGAAGCAGATCTTCGGCTTCCACCGCGACGGAGGGCTCGCGACGCGCACGATCATCGAGGTCGATCGCTGCTTGCCGCTGCTCCCCGGCATCACGCCCCTCCAAGGAGCGCTCATCGAGCCGCTCTCGGTCGTGGCCCAGGGCCTGCTGCGCAAGTGCGGGATTCAGCCCGGGATGGACGTCGTGGTGAGCGGTTGCGGCATCATGGGACTGATGGCGGCCGAGCTGGCGCGGGCCGCGGGCGCGCGCGTCGCCGTGACCGGTGTCGAGAGGGACCGCGAGGTGCGGCTCAAGCTGGCTGCGGACCGTGGTTTTCTCCCGATCACCGTCAGCCAGGAGGCGCCGCTGCACGCTCAGCTCGCGAAGGGCCTCGACGCACTGGACGGGACGCGCTTCGGCGACGACTTCGATGACGGACTCTGCGACGTTCTGATCGAGTGCTCCGGGGCGCCGCCGTCACTGGGTACCGCCGGGCTGGCCGTTCAGCCAGAGGGCACGATCTGCGTGATTGCGACTTATCCCTGTGAGGTGTCGTTCGGCGCAACGGCCTTCACCCGTTCAGGGCAGTCGATGCAGGGCGTGATGGGGTCGAGCCGCGAGGACTTCGACAACGCGCAGATCCTCCTGCAGAGGGGGACTTTCCCGGTCGAGGCCTACACCCAGGTCTATCCATTCGAGTCGGCGCTGGACGCGATGGCTGACTCGATCTGCGCCCGCACGCCGAAGGCCGTCATGGCGATCAACCCATGAGCTGCGTACTCGT
>JBLIHL010000287.1:0-7595 GCA_047635895.1 Paracoccaceae bacterium
TTCTCGGAGCGACGGACGCCAAGATCAGGGCGAAGCTCGAGGCCTACGCCCAGAGCTACGGCGAGCGCGCGCTGGAGGCGCCGCTGGAACGATGAGCAGCTCAAGGATCAATCCGGAGGCCGCTGGCGCTAAGGCGGCGCTGTCCACAGGATCTCCCGCGGCAGGATCTCTCGCGGCGGAGTCACTCGCGGCGGAGTCACTGGCGGCAGGGCCCCTCCCGCCTGGTTCAACACTCGGCGTGTTCGGTGGGGGACAGCTCGGGCGCATGTTCGGGATCGCTGCGCGGCAGCTCGGCTACCGCTTCGCCGTTTTCTCCGATGACGTCGACGGGCCAGCCTCGCAGGTGGCTGACTGGTCGGTGACCGGAGCCTACGACGACGAAGAGGCCGTGGCGGACTTTGCCCGCCGTGTGGACGCCGTGACCTTTGAGTTTGAAAACGTCCCCGCGATCGCGGGGGAGACCGCGGCGCGCCATGTGCCCGTGCGACCGGATGGTTCGCTGCTCCATACTGTCCAGGATCGACTGCGCGAGAAGACGGGGCTTACGAGCCTCGGGTTGCGCGTGGCGCCGTTCGCTTCCATCACGAATGAGGCTGAACTCAAGGCTGCGGCTGAGATGATCCCCGGCGCTGGGGTCCTGAAGACGTCGAGCTTTGGCTACGACGGCAAGGGGCAGGTGCGGGTGGCTTCGTCCGCTGAGCTCCTCGGTGCCTGGGAATCCCTCGGACGCGTCCCCGCCGTCCTCGAGGCCCTCATCCCCTTCCGGGAGGAGGTCTCGGTAGTCGCGGCCCGTGGTGCAGGGGGCGATGTTTCCATCTACGAGCCGTTCTCCAACGAGCACGTACATCACATCCTCGACGTAACGGTCTGCCCGGCCAGGCTCGAGCCTGCGATCCTGGACGAGATTCACCGCATCGCGTCAGCGGTTCTCGAAGGCTTCGACGTCGTTGGGGTGCTGTGCGTCGAGCTGTTCCTCCTGGACGATGGGGGCGTGCTGGTGAACGAAATTGCTCCCCGGCCTCACAACTCGGGTCACCTGACGATCGACGTCCACGACTGCAGCCAGTTTGAAAACCAGGTGCGGGCGGTGGCCGGTCTGCCACTCGGAAGCGGCGATCGAATCGGCCCACCCGGCGCGATGGCGAACCTCCTGGGCGACCTCTGGGAGGGGGGCGACCCCGCCTGGGGCGCAGCCCTTGCCATGCCAGGTGTTTCCCTGCATCTTTATGGAAAGGCCGAGGCTCGGCCTGGCCGGAAGATGGGTCATCTCACGGCCTTGGGGGCCACGCCGGAGGAGGCTGCCGAGAGAGTCCGGTCGGCCCGCGCCGCGCTCGTTTCCAATCGTCCCTGAGCCTCCTCAGGGGTCCATAGAGCGCTCTGGCTCCACAGATCCTTCACGGAACCCGCAACCGAGGGTTCCTCTTCCTCATCTTGTAATAGAATCCGACGCCCCAAGCGGTACCTTCGCTTCTGCCACCCCGCACAGCGTTTAATCCCGCACAGCGTTCAATCCCGCACCGGGTCTAACCCCGCACCGGGTCTATCCCCGCACAGCGTCTCTCTCCGCCTAGAGCCTCCGGACCAAGCCCGGAGCCCCCAGCCAAACATGACCTCCGGATCACTGCACGAACGAATCACCCGCGCCCTCGCCTTCATGCTTCGGCACCAGCCCGAGGATTTCGATCTGGAGCTGGATCGATTCGGATGGGGCGACATTGAGGACGTTGTCTACGCTGTCCAGGAGCGCCTGGGATCGAGCGTGGACGAGGACGACGTCCTCGACGCGATCGAGGCCAGCGATCGGCCCCGCTATGAGGTGGACGGTGACAAGATCCGTGCCCTCTACGGCCACTCATTCCCGATCGATCCGGGCGAGGCCACCGAGCCGCCCGACGAACTCTTCATCGGTGTCGGCAGCCGCGACGCGGACCGTGCCGAGGAAAACGGCCTTCGAAGCGGACGCCGCGCGTTCCTGCACCTTGCGCGGACCGAAGAAGAGGCCCGCGAGGCCGGTCGCCGCGCCGCCAAGGACTACGCCGTGATCACCGTGTACGCAGGTGAGGCCTTCGACGAGGGCATCGACTTCTACGATCGTGGCGCGCTCTTCCTTGCGGACGAGATCCCGACCGAATTCCTCGAGGTCGGGGACACCCATCACGACGGCATCGAGCGCGAGCCGCGCCGTAGCCGTGGACGCCGTAGCAACGAGGGCCCACGGGGCGGCGGTGGACGCCGTGGCCGCGGCCGAGGTCGAGGTCAAGGACGTGACCGCTACGAGGAGGACGATCGGAGTCCCCGCGAGCGTGCGGATCGTGACGATGTCATGAAGCGGCCGGAGCCTGAGCGTTCGGAGTCGAGCCGTTCTGAAGCGGACAAGCCCAGGGAAGAGCGCCCCAGGGAAGAGCCCCGCGAGTCCAAGCCGAGGGAATCGTCGCGTGACGAGGCCCCCCGCAATCAGCCCCGCAATCAGCCCCGCGAGGAGTCCGTCAGGGAAGAACGGCCCAAGAAGGAGTCGAGTCGCGAATCTGAAGGATTCGGAGACGAGCAGCCGTCCAGGAAGCCGAAGCGCGAAGAGCGTGAGGAGCGCCCGGCGCCGAGACAGCCCGCCCAGAGGGAGTCGGCACCGCGTGAATCAGCACCGCGTGAATCAGCACCCAGGCCCGCCGCAGTGAAGCCCGCCGCAGTGAAGCCCGCCGCAGTGAAGCCCGCCGCACCTAAGGCGGAGCCCAAGCCCGCTGAAAAGAAGGCCTCCTCGCCAGGCTTCGGCTTCGGCACGGGAATCTGACAGGACGCCTGGTTGGGCATCCGGCCAGGCGAACTGATGACCGCTGCGGTCACGCTTCCTGCCCACAGGAATCCAAATTGAAGTTGCCCACTCTCCCGGACGGGTACGTGCTCGTCCGGGGCCAGCGCGGCGCGATCGGCTGCCGCGCTGCTGATCAAGAGGCGCTGTCTAAAGCGGGCTTTGGGCCCGACGGAACGCGCGGCGCCGAGAGTCTGGCGGACGCCGAGGAATCGGGTCGTGAGCCGCTCGGGCTGCTGGACATCGGAGGCGTGACCTGCCTCGCGCGGCGTTTCACCCACGGTGGACTCGCGCGGGTCCTGACGGGCGCTCGTTTCAAGGATCCGGCGCGCCCTTTCGTTGAGTTGGCTCTCTCCGAACGCCTGCGCAGCTTCGGCATCCGCACGCCCAGAGTGATGGCGGCTCGCGCGGTTCGCATGGCCCCTGCGGGCTTCGAACTCACGGTCGTGACCGAGCGGCAGCAAGGTGTTCGCGACTTGGGGTGGTACCTCGGCGAGACGCGCCGCGGCGAGACTTCACACAGGAGCCTCCAGCGCGCGCTTGAAGCGGCGGGCCGGCTTGTGGCAGATCTGCATCGCGTGGGCTTCCAGCATGCCGACCTTCAGCCGGCGAATATCCTCATCGACCGCGAGGACCCGAGTGCACCCGCGACGGCGATCGACCTGGACCGCTCGTGTTTCGTGCCCGCCCATGGGGGCGTCGTGGAGCCTCTGCCGGAGCCCTTGGTCCTCAAGAACCTGGGTCGATTTTGGCGGCACGTCGCGCGGCGCGAGGCGGAATACGGCGCGGTCCTCTCACGGTTTGACCGCGTGCGATGCCTCAGGGCTTATGGCGTCCCGCGTGGCGACCTCGCGCGGATCAGCGCTGCCATCGAGCTCGCGGCGATATCGCGGGGCCTCGGGCACCGGCTCGGCTGGTGGATTGAGCGGCACCTGGGGCGCGGCTCTGACCGCCGGGCGGCGGCGTCTACATCCTAGTGACGGCACCGAAGTGGAGGACGGGACCGCAGTGGAGGACGGCACCGAGGCTCGCGTTGATTCGGAGCCGGGGAACGCTGCTGCGTGGATCGCTCTGTTGATCGCGCGGCCTGGCTTGAGCCCAGCGAGCGGCTCCCCCGCGTCAGGGCCGTGTGTCCTCCAGGAACACCCGTGGGTAGAGCGGCCCATCCGTATCGAGCGCGCTCTCCAGGAGTGAGAAAGACCATCGGTGGTGCCGCTGCTGCATGACTCCCGACTCGAGCTGGGCGTTGTCGGAATCGATTCGTCGCGCGATCGACTTCTCCATACGCACCGCCTCTCGCGCGCGACCGGCGATGCGGAGCGTCAGCGCGCGCGTCCCTCCGATCACGATCCGGTCGGGCAGCTCGGCGCCGTGTCGACGCACGAGATCCCAGCCGTGGGCGGAGCGTTCGAGGGCCAGTTTGATGTCGTCCATGCCGAACGCGATGCGGCCTTCGATCGCAGCGGAGAGCGCTTCGATCCTGCCTTGGCCTAGCTCCTCGGCCAGCGCAGTGGCGCGTCGAATCAAATCTGCCGCGCCTGACACACCCTTCTCGCCCAGGAGGATGCCGAGGAAGAGAGCGGCGAGCGCCTCGCCGCGCTTGTCCTCGATGCGCCGCGCGCTGAATAGTGCGTCACGGAGGATCAGCTCGGATTCGTGTTCGCGACCGACGTCAGCAAGGAGGCGTCCATGACGCGCCGCGACCTCGACCTCGATCCGGCCCTCGCCGGCCTTGACGGCCAGCTCGGTGGCCCGTTCGAAAGCGCGCGCAGCGCGGTAGGGGCGCCCGACAAGGCGCCACGCCCTTCCCGTCACGAGGCTGATCGATGCGCGCGTGGAGCGGGCGCGGAGACCGCCTTCCTCCGAGCGAATCTCGCGCCTGGCGTGGCTGAGTCTCTTGAGCGCCGATTCCACGCTGCCGTCCAGGATCTCGATCTCCGCGCGCAAGAGATGGGCCTCGGCGCGCGATACGGGGTCGGGCGCCAGGTCGAGGGCCTTGCTCGCGTACTTCGACGCCTGGCGGAATTCGGAGTGCTCCGCTTCGATGCGGGCGGCGAGCCGTTCAATCTCCGCGCGGTCGAAGGACTGTTGCCTCGCGTCCGCTTCGGACAGCGCAGCTCGCGACGGCTTCTCCATGAGCTGACGGGCGTTGCGCAGGAGTCCACGCGCCAGGCCAAACTGCCCGCTGCTGACAGCGTGGCGCGCGTGTAGCAGGTAGATCCGGCCCGCCGCACTTGGATCTTCGTCGACATCAATGTCGAGCGCGCTCAGTTCATCGAGGGCGGCGCGCTGCTCCTCGCGTTCACCAAGGCGGTCGGCCGCGTCCGCGAGCTCTTCCAGAAGGCGGCGCCGGAGGCGCGTCAGGTCTGGGACCGTCGCCCCGTCGTCGATGGCCTCGAGGCCCCAGCCCGCGACCGTCGCGCGCCGGTACGGGTGCCCGCGATCCCGCAGGTCATCCAAGAGTGAAGGGAGGATCGTGAGCAGCTCATTCAGGAGTTCCGCGCCGCGCAGGTGGAAGGCGCGGCGGTAGCTCGGGCGGCGGCCGCGCGTCGACTCCTGGGCCGCGAGTGCGGTGCCCAAGGCGGCGTGCGCTCGGCGCTGGCGGCGGGCCGGCACGCGATTGAGCGTCTCCTCACGATCTACTGGGTGGGCGAATCGGTATCGGCTGCCCGCTGCAACCAGCCAGCCATTCCTCACGAGGCCAGAGATGGCGGCATCGCGGGACGACGCGCAGGCTTTGGGCCAAGCGAGGGCGAGGAGCTCTGGGTCGATTCGTGCGCCCAGGATGGCGAGCCGCTCCAGCCAGACTCGACTCCTCGGTTCGAGGTCGTCAAGTCTCTCGCCGACCGCCTTACGTAGGCTCTCCGGGCGCGGGAGCTCCTCCGGTGAGACCAGGAGCTGGAGACCGATTCCGGGGGCGGGCGACGGTCGCGTCCACCCACGCCGGCGCGCGAGTCTGAGCAGTTCGCCGATGCTTCCGGGCAGTCCTTGTGTCCGATCCAAGAGCGTCCTTGCGAGGCGCAGGCGCGGCACCGAGTGGTGGAAGATGTGCTCGACGAGAGTGAGGATGGCGGTTTCGTCGAGGGGCCCCAGGTTGATGCGCGTGGTCTGGCCAGCGAGCCGCCCGTGTAGCTCGGCGAGCTCGGCGGGATGCCGTACCTCTGCCCTTCGACGGAGCCCCAGGATCAGCAGCATGCGCGATCCTTCTAGCTCCCGCGCTACGCGGGCGAGGGCGCCAAGCGTCGACTTGCCGGCGAAGTTGATGTCGTCGAGGAAGATGATGGACGGCACCTCCTTGCCGAGATGGATGAGCCACTCGGCGAGCGCAGCGGATTCGGCGATGTCGATGGCGGGGGCATCCTCGGCGCCGGGCTGGAGGGCGTGCTCCAGCGCGCGCGCCGTATCCGGCGCCACGGTTTTCCCTAGGAGCTCCATCGCCCGCTTGCCTGGAACTCCGGGTGAAGGCAGGTGAAGCCAGCGCCGGAGGAGTGAGATGAGAGGCGCGCCCGGGCGGGCGTCTCCGACCGAGTCGCAGCGTGCGTAGAGGTACAGCGGAGCCTCTCTGTCGCTGTGCCGAACGCGATGGGCAAACTCCGCGATCAAGCGGGACTTGCCGGAGCCTTGTTCTCCGCTCAGCAGGACGGAAAGGCCGCCGGAGCGCGCCTGTGCCCAGGCGACGTCAAGCGCATCGAGTTCGTCCTCGCGCCCGACGAGCGGAATCCCGTGCTGGCCCGACCAGGCGACGGTATCTCGCCGGACGCTGGCGTCAAAGGTGATCCGGGCAAGCCACCATTCCCCTGCCTCGCCCTCAGTGAGAATGCCCGCGACCTCCGAAGCCGTAGGACGTGTCCCAGGGTTTGGTTCGAGCAGACTCCTCACAAGCGCGTCGAGCAGCGGCGAAACTCGAGGTGTGACATCCGACGGGGGTTTGATCCGCCCGCGTCGCAGGGCCTTGAGCCTGGCCTCCGTGGCGGGGTCGGTGGAGGTGCCGGAGAGCGGGCCTGCGGGGTGCTCGCCCGTCAGGAGCTCGTAGAGGGTTACACCGAGCGCAAAAAGGTCGGCGGAGGCGCGTGGCGGGCCACCGGTCGTTCGTTCGGGTGCGAGGTAGCCGGGAGTGCCGAGGGGCGCGCCGCCGGAGCCTGTGCGGCGGGCGAACCCGAGGTCCACAAGGATGGCGCGTCCGCTTGAATCGAGTCGGATGTTGGCCGGCTTGACGTCTCCGTGGACCCAGCCCGCCGCGTGAAGGGAGCTGAGTGCCCGGGCGATAGACGCGCCAATCGATCTCACGAGGGGCTCGGGAAGCTCCTTCTCGACCTGAATTAGCTCATCCACGGAGGCCCCGGGAATGAGGTCGAGCATGAGCCACGGCCGGTGCGCCCCGGCGTCCTCCCGAATGGCAGGATCAACCTGGCTCGCGGCCGCCCCGAGGGGGGGCGTGGGCCCGCTGTGTGACAGATAGCGCGTTCGGGCCAGGGACGGGTGGTGGACGGCGCGCGAGGCCTCACGCTCGAAGGCCAGCGTTTCCCTCGCGTCCGGATCCTCTGCTAGGTCGGAGCGGAGAATCTTGATGGCCACCTCGGTCCCGGCGTCGAGGGTGTGCCCGTCCGAGCTCCACGGAGCGCCGAGAACTCCGCGCCAGACGCGGCTCGTTCGGCCAACACCCAGGGGTGAAAGAAGCTGTACGTGTGGACCCTCGCTCTTGGCGGAATCCGGTCCATTTGAACCAAGAGCGTGACTGGGCGGGGTCATCAGCGCGGGCGCCCGGTAACGTATGGGCGCCCGCGCATTCTCC
>JBLIHL010000288.1:0-7595 GCA_047635895.1 Paracoccaceae bacterium
TCGATCCATCGCACGGATGAAAGCGGCGAGGACGCCAGCTGGGACATCGTGGACGATCATGCACCGAGCCCCTCGGACCGCGCGGAGCGGGCCGAGCGCAGCCAGGCTTTCACCACCGCCCTGGACAAGCTCAAGGCGCGGGATCGCGAGATCATCGTGCTTCGGCACTACCAGGATCTGTCCTATAAGGACATTGCTGCCGCGCTCGTGATCCCCGAGGGGACCGTGATGTCGCGACTGTTCCACGCCCGGAAGCGCCTCAAGTCGCTTCTGTCAGATGAGGTTTCGGACGTCGTCGCCACCCGCACCACGCAGGTCTCTTGATGACGAAGCCGTCAGCCGCCCGAACCCAGCAGAATACTCACCGCCGAAGTGCCATAGCTCCTGCGTCATGAACGTCCATAACCCGAACCAAGCCAGCTCTCCTGAAGCCGAGCCCACCGAGGACGAGCTCCTTGCCATGGCCTATGCCGACGGCGAGATGTCACCCGAGGAGGCCGTAGGCTTCGAGACGCGCATGGAGGCCGAGCCTCGGCTGGTCCACCGCGTCGCCGAGCACCACGCGCTCGACGTTCTGGCGCGTCGTCTCTCTCCGCCCGAGCCCGCAGACCGTGACTGGGCCGCTCTCCAGCTCGACCCTCTCTACCGCGGCACCGTCGGCATCGGGTGGATTCTCCTGATCGTCGCGACCACCGTTTCGTTCGCTCTCGCCGTCTGGGCGGTCGCCACGAACGAGGGCATCAGCTACGTGTACCGAGGCCTGATCCTGAGCTCGCTGCTCGGCTTCACACTCCTTTTCCTCAGCGTAGTCTGGCGCCGCATTCGCGCCATCCCGCTGGATCCCTATCGACACATCGAGCGATAGCCTGCCTCCATGCTCATCATCACCACATCCACCATCCCCGGCTTCGAGATCACCGAGGCCCTGGGCCTCGTGCGGGGTACCACGGTTCGGGCTCGTCACTTCGGCGATGACATCATCGGCGCCATGAAGGGACTCGTCGGCGGCGAGGTGCACGAGTACACGAAGGTCGTGGCCGAGGCCCGCGAGGAAGCCATTGACCGCATGAAGGCCGAAGCGTTCGGCCTCGGTGCCGACGCGATCATTGGGTTCCGTTTTGCGACGAGTGAGGTCGCCAAGAACGCCGCCGAGGTCGTCGCCTACGGAACCGCGATCAAAATGGTGAAGCACGACAGTTGATCTCGGCCAAGACGCCTCTGATCCGTATGGTGGCGCCATGGAACAGGTTGCGCTTGCCTTGATAGAGGTCTCGCTGATTCGCATGCGCCGGGCCGCGGCCCGGCTTCTCGGGATCCCCGTGGTCATCCTGGCCAGCTGCGGCGGCCAAGGGGCCACAAGCGGAGGCGCGACGGAAGCGGCTGCGTTTCGCCGGATCATTAGCCAGGAGACTGAGTCTCCCAGCGCGTCTTTGGACGCTCAGATCCTGACGACCTTGCGGGCCTCCGACGCTCCATCACCGTGGACGGGAACGGCCCACGGTGGCGTGCAGCCAATCCAGATCACCTCGCCAGCCGGAGCTGAAGTGGTCGCGACTGAGCTCCTCGGAAGGGACCAGCTCAAGTACGTTCGAGGCCCGGTGCCCGAGGGAGCCCGAGCGTTCAATCAGGTCACGATCGAAGTCGTGGTCGACGCCAGCGGGACGAGCGACGTGCAGGAGCAGGCGCGGCTGTATCTCTACCGCGGCGGCGAGAAGCTGATGGGCGCCATGCTCGCGGATCTCGAGCGCCATGGCGACATGCAGGTGGTGACGTTCCGCTCGCCTCACCTGCGCGGCGACTACGTTGTTCCCGATGAATTCGCGGTGGCCTTCATCGGAAGCGTCGAGGGTGCCGCCTTGGCCAGCGTGACCTTCAGCGAGGCCCCGATCGAGTCCTTCGCGCCTCCGCTTGCGGCGGACTCGTGGGACGAACTTCCGCTCGTCCGTGTGGGAACAACGAGTCGTCGGAGTTTCGGCATCCTGGGGGGACACCCGTTCAAGACGTCCTTCACCCTGGGCGAGGGCGAGGAGTTTCGCAGCTACCTGGCGCTGGTCCCCGAGGCCGCTCGAACGGACGAACAGGCTCGCTTCACCGTCCGTGCGACGGGCAATGGGCGGGAGTGGACGCGGACTTTTGAGGGAGCGGGCTTTGAAGGCCCCAGTCTTGAGGACGCGGGCGCCGAAGGCGTGAACAGCAACCGCTGGCACGCGGTTGTTCTCCCCCACGAGGCCCTCGGGGCCGGCGATATTCAGCTCGAGGTTTCGCTCGAGTCCAGCGTCGGGGACGGCGCGGGCATCGGAGCCCTGGCCGAGCCCACGGTGCGTCGATCCTCCGGAAGCAAGACGTCCCCCCCTACCGTTCTCCTGATCACGTCGGACACCCACCGCGCGGATCACATCGGCGTTGCCAGCCCCAACGCCCCAGTCTCGACGCCACATATCGACGCCTTGGCGCGCCGCGGCGTTCACTTCCTCGACTGCGTCGCTCCGACCAACGTCACCGCGCCGTCCCACGTCTCCCTGATGACGGGGCTGCACGTCCGGGACACCGGGATCCTGACCAATCGCGACACGCTGAGCCAGGACGCTGAGACGATCGCCACTCGCTTCCGCGATGCCGGCTACGAGACCCTGGCTGCCACGAGCGTCTTCCACCTGTCCCAGGCCCAGAGCGGCATCGGACTCGGCTTCGACCGCATCGACGCTCCACTCAAAGGCGAGCGGCCGGGCGTCGAAGCCATCGAACTCATGACCCAGTGGATCCGGGACGCAGGCGGCGCGCCGGTGTTCGCGTGGGTCCACCTGTACGACGCCCACACGCCCTACTCGCCGCCGGAAGCCTACGCCCGGCGCTACCTGTCCAAGGACGGCGACCCGTTTGCCGGGGAGCCGCTCGACGTCGGCGAGGCCGAGCTGCCCGGGTGGCTGCGCGGCCTCAGCGATGAGGAGTACCCGCACTCCCTGTACCGCGGCGAAATCGACTTCGTCGACGGCTCGCTCGGCCAGCTTTTGGATCTTCCCAGGGTGCAAGGCGGCGTGACGGCGTTCACGGCAGACCACGGCGAACTCTTCGGGGAGCACGGGATCTGGTGGAGCCATGCGGGGCTCTATCCGGGGATCGTTCAGATCCCCTTGGTCATGGCCTGGCCCGGCGCCCCCACGGGAGCACGCGTTCCCGGCGACGTGCGACTGACCGACGTGGCCCGGACACTGGTCGGAGTCAGCGGGCTCGACGCGAGCGACATGCCAGGCCGCGACCTGCGTGCTTTTCTTGAGGAGGCTCCCCCCCAGGAACCTCGCTTCTTCCTCGGCGCCCATCACTACGCGGCGGCTATCCAATCGGACGGCTGGTTCCTCACCATGGCGCTCGTGGGTCACAAGAGCGCTGCCATGGGTCGTGGGCGCCAGACGGGTGAAGTCGAGCTGTATCACCTCGTCGACGATCCGACGTGCGGACGCGACGTGCTTCTGGAACGCTTCGATCAGGCCCGTGCGCTGCGGACACGGCTCATCCAGTGGCTAGACGATGCTCCGGAGGAGCGCCTCAACGGCTCCTCCGCTGCGTCCGATGGCGGCGCAGCGGACGCCATGCTGGCGGCTCTCGGCTACAGCGGGGGCGCGAGCGTCCATGGGGTCAGGTACTGGGATCCCGAGGGCGTCGAGGCCGGCTGGGCGGATAGCCCATGGCGACAAATCTTCGAATCCGAAGGGCCGTTACCTCCGGACGCGGCGAGGGTACTGGGCCGTTGAAGAGCCGGCACGCTGCGGCGAGGCCTCACCGTTTCCCGCGTCGATCATCCGAATGCAGCCAGCCTCCAACACGCGCGGATCCAGGGGACGCCTTGCGGCCCTGCTGCTGCCCCTCGCCCTGGGAGGGGCTCTTTGGTTCTACTTCGTCCCCAGGTACGGCGCGGCGGCTCCCGCGGCCCTCACCACGGACCATGCGAATCCAACGGCGTCGAAACTCGCACAAGCGGAGGCACTTCCCGATGCGGAGACGGACCGCGTAGCGATCTCCTCGGATGCGACCGACCCTGCCGCCGAAGAACCCGCTCGTCTATTCGGCGATGTGGTCATCACGGTTAAAGCCCGTGACGGCTACACCCCGGTCGCTGGCGCTGAGATCTGGACCGTCCCTTCTCACTCCGAAGTGCTCACCACCGACCGCGATGGCCGGGTGAGTTTCCACGCCGAGTCCAGCACGATGCTCGCGGGCGTGGAGTCTGCCCACGGCTACCTCCTGTGGGATCCCTTGCGCGAAGTAGATGGCACGCCAGGGGAACCTGGCTCCGCGCTGAAACAAGAAGTCGCCATCACGCCGGGCAGCACAACGGAGATTGGCCTGTTCGTTCGATTGGGGGCCACGATCCGCGGCACCCTGGTCAGCGCGGAGGGCACGCCGCTTCCCCGCACCGACTTCTACATGGCCGCGGCCAACGGATCGGAGTGGCTCCTCGGCACGCGCCAGCGCACCGACGACAACGGCGAATTCCGCATAGCGGGGCTTCGTCCTAACTGGTACCTCTTGGGACCTGATCCCTTCACGTTCGACGTCTTTGCCTACGAGCACATCCGAGCGGACTGGGGTAGCACGCACGAGGCCACGCTCCAGCTCATGGCAACGCACGACGTGGCCATCGAGGTCGTGTCCGAAGGCGTGGGAGAGTCGGACACATGGCCTTTGCCGCTGTACTACCGAATCCTCCGCAACGATCGGATGGAGATCAAGATCACCCGACTCCGCCACGACTATCCAGAGTGGCGCAGATCACGCGAGCTCAGCGGGCCGGCGACGCGGGGAACCGTCTCGCTCACGCGTGCGCTCTGTGAAGGACCCTACCTGCTTCAAGTGGTATCGACGGGCCGCCCTCCCATGCACTCGAGTGACGCGCAATGGCTCGGGACAGGCTGGCGTCGCAGTCTGCCCTTTGCCGTGGATGCCCAGGGCCAGGCCAAGTTCCTGAATACGAGCCTGCCGAACCGAGCCGTCCTTGAGGGAATGGATCGCATTGCCTACCTGCGCGTCGCGGTGACGGGCGCGCGCTCCGTGATTTGGATCCAGGCCGATGGCGGCGACACCCAGGAACTGCTGCACTACAGGCCTCCAAGTGAGGACGAAAACGGGCGACGCTTCCTTCACGCAGCCGTCGACCTGAGCCAGCTCGGCACGGACAGGCTCGTCTTCCGTGAAAAGGTGAAGGGGGAACCGCCGCGCCCCCTCGAGACGGTCACGCTGGCTCCTGGCGAAAATGAAATCACGCTTATCCTCCTCGGCCCCCAGGAAGGTGAGGACTGAATTGCACCGGCCTAATCCAAGTGGATCATGGCCGAGAAACCGAGGCGCCATGGGGCTACATCGGTACAGTAACGGAACGAAACGAGCCCCCGACGCATCCATCATTGCATGCCCATGAACCAAGCGTACTTCACCTCCCATGGCCTTGCCGGCGTGCTGGCAGGCTCCCTCGCCCTCCTGCCCGTGTGGCCAGCGTCGATGGGCCTCGCCGCTGGCGCCACGCCCGCTGGTGCTTCCTCCGCGCAGGACGACATCGAGACCGTCCTTGAAGAGGTGGACGAGCTCATGAAGCGGAACCCGCCGAGGTACCACATCCGCGCCTACGAAGCCCTCGCTGCGACCGGTGACGCACGCGCGATCGAGGTGCTCCAGAAGGCCTACAAGAAGCCAGGTTTCCCGCGCAAGCAGACCCGGCACCTGATCGCTTCCGCCATGGGCGAGAAAGGCACCGCAACGGGCGTTACCGAGGAGCTGATGGACTGGCTCAAGGAATCAGACGACGCTGGCGACGCCTGGCTCTGGCGCAACCTTTTGGCACTGCAGATCAAGGAGCAGGGCCCGGACAAGGCCCTCGAGATCGCGCGTACCGCGAAGGACATCGTCCAGCGCGCAGCCGCGATCGAAGCCCTCGCCGCCGTCAAGGACGAGTCGCTGTACAAGCTCATCCCGGAGCTCTGCAAGCAGCTTCCGAAGAAGGACGTGGAGAAGATGGTCCTGATGGGCGCGATGACCACCGCGCTGGCCGAGCTCGGTACCAAGAAGAGCCAGGTGAAGGGCGACTGGCAGCAAATGGCGCTCTCCCTCATCGCCACGATGGAGGACGATCAGATGCCGCGCGCGGCTCAGCTCATGCTAGCGCGCCATCTCGCGTTTGAACTCGACGCAGAGCGCATGGTCCTCGAGCCAAACGCCTGGCGCGCACTCATCGCGGCCAAGTCTCGCGAGGCCAAGGAGAAGAAGAAGCGCAAGAAGAAGAAGGAAAAGGAAGGCGAGAGTGAGCCCGAGTACGCGTGGCCGAAGTTCTTCGGCATCGACGTGACCGGTGACCGCGTTTGCTACCTGATCGATCTTTCGGACTCAATGGCGGCGACCATCCCCGAGAGTTGGAAACCTGCCAACGGTCCGACCAGCGGTCCGAGCAAGCGCAGGAAGTGGAAGAAGGGTGAGGTCCCCACCGAGGCGGATATTCCTTGGTACTCCGTGTCCACGCGCTTTGACCTGGCGCGCGAGCACCTGCGTATTTCGCTGATGCGCATGACGCCGGACCAGAAGTTCACCATCGTCGGCTTCGGATCGCGGGCCGACTACATGGACGGCTGCGAAGGCATGGTCAAGGCCTCGCCGAGCAACATCAAGAAGGCCCTCAAGGCTCTCGACGGAATCGAGATTGGAACGCCGACCAACGAGCGACCCGACGGAACCCTCTGGGGCGACACCAACCTTTTCGAGGGCCTCCAGCTTGCCTTCGGGGCCACCAAGAAGGGCTCGGTCGACGATAACGCCTATGTGGACTTCGACGCGCTGGAGCACGGAGCGGACACGATCCTCGTGCTGTCGGACGGGAACCCCTCGATGGACAGCTTCACGATCAAAGACGTCGACTACGGAGACGGACGTGTCATGGAGGACTCAGAGGCCGGGAAGGAATCCGACATCCGCACCATGGAGCTTAACTACCTGGGGCCCTACACGAACTGGCCCTTCCTCCTCGAGGAGACCAAGCGCCTGAACATGCTGCGCGAGGCGCAGATTCACGTGATCTCGGTGGGCGACGGCGACCGTGAGGCTCTACGCCGCCTGGCCGCTATCGGTCTTGGGAAGCTCACTGAGCTCGGCAAGAAGTAGTTTCCTCAGACCGTGCCCTTCGCCGTCCAGCGTAGGGCCGGTTCGAGCCGTGCGGGTGAGGCACAGTACGGCGGCGGCACACTCTTGGCCGTCAGCAAGCGTGGGCTCACCACTTATCGCGGCGTTGGTGCAGTAATCTCCCGGCCTCAGGCGGCGTTGGTGCACTATTCATCGCCCTCTACGGGCTCTGAAGTGGGGTTCCTCAGGTCCTGGTCCTCGGCCAGCCGAAGGCCTCTGGCATGAACTCCCGAATCCACCCGAAGCACAAGACGAAGTACCGAGTCACCAACTGGGCCGAGTACGACCAAGCCCTCGTCGAGCGTGGTGACGTCACACTTTGGATCCCACCTGCAGCGATTCAGGCTTGGACTGCCAGGCCGTCCGGTCGCAGGGGGACTCCACAGAAGTACACGGACTTGGCTATCGAGACTGCGCTCACCCTTCGCCTCGTCTTC
>JBLIHL010000289.1:0-7590 GCA_047635895.1 Paracoccaceae bacterium
GTGCTATCGATGATCAAGTGGATAGGCCTCTTCGACGCCTTGGGGATCAGCTTCGCTTTGAGGCTCTTGCTCCGTCGAGACACGGTCGTGTGGTCTAGGGCTTCGAGACTGAGACCCATCAGATCAAACAAGGACCGTAGGAAGCCCTCGGCTTGGCGAAGCGGCAGCCGGAAGACGGAAGACGAGGCGAAGGGTGAGCGCGGTTTCGATGGCGAGGTGCGTGTACTTCTGAGGCGCTCCCCGGCGTCCGGACGGCCTTGCAGTCCAGGCCTGAATCGCGGCAGGTGAGATCCATAGTGTGATGTCGCCGCGCTCGACGAGGGCCTGGTCGTACTCGGCCCAGTTGGTGAGTCGATACTTCGTCTTGTACTTCGGGTGGACTCGGGAGTTCATGAGCCCAGGGTCCCCGATGTACGTTCACTTCGCCTGGAGGGCCGCCTAAGGGCACCAGACGATGGGCATTCATGCACGAACGCCGGTCTCACGCACGGCGCGGCGCGCCGGAACCAGCGTCATCCATACTCCGCCAACGGTGAGCGCGATCATGAATCCCACCTTTGATTGACGGGAGCTGAAGTCCAGAACTTGGAGGAGGAGTCCGTCGAGCAGCGTCACCGCCGTGAAGCACCAGGCGAACACGGTGATCGACCAGACGATTGGGTGATCCACGATTATGCGTGCCAGCCGCAATCGGTCCGGTTCGGGGGCATTCTCGTTCATGGCTCTAGCCTAGTGCCCTGGATTCGAGAGCCTTGCGCATGTTCTTCGTCTTTGTGCCGAACGCTGCGCCACCCACTCGGCCGTTAGATTTCTGGTAACGTTGACGTGCAGGACTTGTCGGCGTTCCAGCGACATCACAACGAAGCAGTACAGGCGTTGGAACGTGATCGTAGGGACGACGAAGAAGTCGCAGGCTACAGTCACGGCCATTTGTTTTTGCAGGAGCGTCTTCCACGACTGGTCCGGCTCCATTCGTCGTGGACGTACCATGTACTTCGCGACCGCCGAGACCGCAACCTCGTGACCCAGAAGGCAAAGCTCGTCCCTGATGCGTGGTGCACCCCACGTGACGTTCTCGCTCGACATCCGTCGGATGAGCATGATGATCGACATCGCAATCAGCGGGCGCCCTGGCTTCGATCCCGACTTCTTACGCCAGTTGTGTCGGCAGCCGTTCCGGTGCCATTTGATCACCGTTGCCGGTTGAACGATGACGAGCGCACTCCGCCACTCTCTTAGCATCCGCATGACAGTGGGCCAGAAGATGCGGTCACGGTCGCTGAGATTCGGACGCCCCACGCTGCGCTTGTAGACGGCGAGCTGATGCCGGAGCGCGATGTCCTCCAGGACGAGCCGCGTGCGATCACGGCTGGCCAGCCGGAGGAGAGCGACGAGTACGGCGAGGTCGGGCATCGAACCATGCTGCCAGGGCGACGTCGACGCGTCCGCTCGATTTTGCTACGGTCGGAAAAAGCGTCCACGAATGGGCCCTGAAGGCCGCAGACGACGTTCTCGGCAGGCACAACCGTGCCGCCTTCCTCCTGGTGCAACTTAGCGGCCACGCTCGATCTGTAACAGCGGATGACGGAAGCACCGGTCGGCGGGCCAATTGCGGACACCACAGTGCCGTCATCCATCGCGTCGTTTCCGGAACAGGGGAATGGACGCGATAGCAATCATCAGGATGTACACCAACCAGTGCACACTCAACGCATCTCGAAGGAACCTTGGCCATATTGACAGCAGCAGCAAGGTTGCAAGAAGCGTCACGATGATCATGCACTGCCTCTGGAGAACGCTCATCCGAACTTCCTTTCTCAAGCGGTCCGGTATTCTCATGACGATTTCCCTCCACATGGGGTGTTCTAGTAATCCTAGCGCATTGGCTGATCAGCGGCGGGGCCGAGCGGAGTCCGTTGCAGGCACATGTTGGATGGTGCCCCTCGGGCGAGAGCTGAATTCTCGAACCTGATCGTCGGATTACCCG
This sequence comes from Paracoccaceae bacterium, assembly GCA_047635895.1. Classification (GTDB taxonomy): domain Bacteria; phylum Planctomycetota; class UBA1135; order UBA1135; genus Saltatorellus. The sequence goes on from JBLIHL010000289.1 coordinate 1,988, forward strand.
AGCTGTTCAATGACGCAACGCAGCGCCAGCGCGGTCTCTATCGCCAGGTCTGAGAACTTCGGTTGGCCACCACGACGGCCTGTCGGTTGTGCCTTCCATCCATCCAAGGCCGCGGGCGACAGCCAGATGGTCACGTCCCCGCGCTGGATGAGGCCCAGTTCGTACTCCCGCCAGTTGGTGACTCGGTAGCGGGTCTTGTACTTCGCAGGGACGCGTGACTTGATCCGATCAGGATGCTCGATAGGCGCCGGCGACGCGTGGCCAAGGCCCCTGGTGGACCTCAGAGGCTGGTATTCGTGCACCAACGCCCCCCATCGGGCCGCATCTGGCTCTCCAGGCGTCCAGTAAGGCCGCCAGGAAGCGATTTATGCACCAATGCCCTACCGCGCGCTCATGCAGGAGAGCCCGTCTTGACTGATCAGTGGCTCCACACGCCTCAGCTGGGTAATGTGACTCGGTGTCCGAACTCGATGATCCCCCGCCGCTCCTGACCGAACCTCGACCCGGCCTGTTCGTGCTCGCGGCGAGCTACGAGCAACGGGAGATCGCCAAAGAGGCCGGCTTTCGCTGGCACCGCGGCGACCGCTGCCGTGTCTCCCGTTGCCCGGCCTGCCGCGAAGAGGTCGGCAAGGCTTGGATCAGCTACGACGAAGTGCACGCCTTGATGCTGGTCGAGTACGCGGATGCCGAGTTGACAACGGAGCTGCAGGCGCGCGCAGCGGACGAGCCCGAGGACCGCGCCGCTGCAGCGATCGCGCAAGAAAGGAGTGACGCCAAGCGTCACCTGCGCCAGGCGCAGTCCTTGCAGGCCAGCCTGGCTCAGGACGCGGACATCCACGTGCCGGCAGCTGAGGGCTTCGAGTACCTGCCCTACCAACGGGCCGCCATCGCCTACGCCCTCTCGCGCCGGCACACCTTGATCGCCGATGAAATGGGCCTGGGCAAGACCATCGAAGCCCTGGGGGTCATCAACGCGGACCTGGAGGTCAAGCGCGTACTCGTTGTGTGCCCGGCCAGCCTGAAGCTGAACTGGCAGCGCGAGTGCGAACGCTGGCTGACGCGCGGCCTGCGCGCCGGGGTCACCAAGAAGAAGTGGCCCGCTGATGTGGAGGTCGTGATCACGAACTACGAGGTGCTCGGCAAGTGGGCCAAGGAGCTCAAAGGCGTCTGGGATCTGTTAATCGCCGACGAGTGTCACTTCGTCAAGAACCGCCACGCCAAGCGCTCGAAACGCCTCTTCGCCCTGAAGGCCAAGCGGCGCCTGTTCCTGACCGGCACGCCGGTGCTCAACCGGCCGATGGAAATTCAGACGGTCGCCGCGTCACTCGATCCCGAGTCCTTCGGCAATTTTTGGGACTTCGCCAAGCGTTATTGTGACCCGAAAAAGGGCCCCTACGGCTGGGACTTCAACGGCGCTACCAACCTGGAAGAGCTGCACATGCGCTTGCGCAGCACAATTATGATTCGGCGCACCAAGGCCGACGTCCTCTCCGACCTGCCGCCCAAGCGCAGGCAGGTGATCGAGCTCTCCGCGGAGGGCCTCTCGAAGGTGATCAAGAGCGAGAGTGCCGCATGGCGCGAGCACAAGCAACGCTTGGACGAGCTGCGCCGCAAGACTCGCACCGACGACGGCCGCGGATACTCGGAGCAAGAGCTTCAGCAGCTGCGCGAGGGCGTCAACGCCGCCTTCGGTGAGCTGGCCAAGCTGCGCCAAGCAACCGCTTTGGCGAAAGTGCCGCTCGTGCTGGAGCACCTGAATTCCGTGCTCGAAGAGACCGAGAAGGTGGTCGTCTTCGCGCACCATCGCGCCGTGGTGAAGGAGCTGGCTGAGGCTTTCGGCGAGCGCGCCGTGACCCTGACCGGGGGCATGTCGCTCAATGCACGGCAGGAGGCGGTGGACCGCTTCCAGGACGATGACACTGTACATGTCTTCGTGGGATCGATCACCGCAGCGGGCTTCGGTTTGACCCTGACCGCCGCCTCGCACGTGGTCTTCGCCGAGCTCGATTGGGTGCCCGCGCACCTGTCCCAAGCCGAGGACCGAACGCACCGTTTGGGCCAGGACAACTCTGTCCTGGTGCAACACCTGGTGCTGGAGGACTCGATCGACGCGCGCATGGTGCGCACCTTGATCCACAAACAGCGCATCGTGGATGGGGTGACGGATATACCCGATCCGCAGGGTCGCCAAGACATGTTCTCGGGCGAGTACGCGGAGTCCCTCATGCGAGCTGCTGAGGAGGAAGCCCAACGGGAGAAAGAGTCGCCCAAGAACCAGCCCAGCAAGCGCAAGGGCTCCAAGCGCCTTACCAAGGACGAGGTGCGCCAGCGGCGACGGCGCACCTGACCAGGAAGATCTGAAGATCACCGGCGGTTGTCCCTGCCGAAAACGCTGTACGAGCCTCGAAGCAGCGGACTCGGGAGTTCATGAGCCCAGGGTGCCCGATGTACGTTCACCTCGCCTGGAGGGCCGTCTAAGAGCACCAGAAGAGGGGCATTCATGCACCAACGCCAGCCAGCGGCGAGATTCAGACCCGCGGCCTCGACAGCCTCCAACTGGTGCAGGACAAGGGCCAGTGGAAGCTAGCCTCCTTCACCACCCAGTACGCCAGCAAGGAAACGCCCCTACCGGAACGCTTCCTGCAGGCTGACTAGACCAGCTGGCTGACCCCCAAGAGCCCATACAAACGGCTCTTGATCTTGGCGTACTCCGGACTCGTGATATCGCGCGGATGACCCATTTTCACGTGCTCCACGCCAGCGATGCGGCCGGGGCGTGCACTGAAGACGACGATACGCTCGGCCAGCTGAATGGCCTCGTCCACGTCATGGGTGACGAACAGGATAGTCGGCTTCTGATCCCGCCAGATGCGCACCAATTCGGAACGCATGGTCAGTCGCGTGAGCGAGTCCAAGGCGCCGAAGGGCTCGTCCATGTAGATCACATCCGGCGAGACCGCCAAGGCCCGGGCCACTTCCACGCGCTGCTTCATGCCACCGGAAAGCTCGCCCGGATAGGCCTTTTCAAAGCCCTCAAGGCCCACCAATTCGATGACTTGGGCCGCGATCTCGTGCTGCTTCTCCTTCGAAAGATGCCGCAGACCGAGGGCTATGTTGTCCCACACGGATGACCACGGGAAGATCCCGTACTCCTGAAACACGAACACACGTCGCGGGTCCGGCCCATGCACCTGCTGGCCGTCGATAGCAACCGTGCCCTGACTCGGCTTCTCGAAGCCGCCAGCGATGTTGAGCAGGGTCGACTTTCCGCAGCCCGAAGGCCCGAGCAAGCAAACAAACTCCGACTCGCCAACGGCCAGGTTGATGTCCTCCAGTACATCGAGGGCTACGCCCTTCTTCACGAAGCTCTTGGAGACACTCTCGAACACGATTTTGGATTGCTCATTGCTCATCGATCCACATACCCCCAACGCACTTCGTCAAACCGCTCTAGGCGGCGAATCAAGAAATCGAGCAACACGCCCAAGATACCGATCACAATCATGGTTGCCACCACCAGGTCGTAGCGACTGCCAGCGTTTCGCGCATCGTTAATCAGGTACCCGAGACCCGAATCCATGCCGACCATCTCAGCGGCGACGATCACGAGCCAAGCCACGCCAAGGGCAATTCGCAAGCTGGTGATGATCTGCGGCAGGGCTGCTGGGAGGATAACGCGCCGGAACAGATCAATGCCCTTCACACCGAAGTTCAGGGCGGAGCGCCGGTGCACCTGGGAGATGTTCTGCACGGCGGCCGTGGTTCCAACGGTCACCGGGAAAAACGTCGAGAGGAAGATCAGAAACACACCCGCGCCATCCCCGATGCCGAACCAGAGGATCGCGATCGGAATCCAGGCGATGGGTGAAATTGGCCGTAGGCCCTGAATGAGGGGGTTCAGCGCCTCAAAGCAGCGCACGTACCAACCGACTACAAGGCCCAGAGGAATGCCCACTGCCACGGCCAACAGGAAGCCCCAGGTCACACGGAAGAGGCTCGCCGCTATATCGCCGGGCAGCCGCTCGGAAGCGACCAACTCGCCCATGGCGTGCCACGTCTGCAATGGCGTCGGAAAAATATCTGTCCCGGAGAGCACGCAACTCGCATCCCAAATGGCCACAAAAGCAGCGGTCACGGCCAAGGGCAAGAGCCATGATCGCAGGCCTTTGGGCGAACGCACGCCAGCGAACCAGAGCACAGCGCCGAGGGCCAGACTGGTGAAGGTAACCAACATCTAGAGATCCCCCTGGCCGTCCGGCAAAACGTCAAAGTCCCAGGTCGACTCCGAAGCTACGGTGGCGAAGGTGTCGTCCGCATACTCGTCGAACTGCACCCGGCGACTGAGCACGCCGATGTCGAAAGCCAGTTCCATGATCTCGTCAAACTCCTCGCGCAGGGGCGTGAGGCGCGTGTACTTGACCCGGTCTACCGGCTTGGAGAGCACGTACTTGAGCAGCTCCGGCGATTGGAAGTAGAAGTTCTTGGCGGCTACCTCAGCCGCATCCATGCGGTGTTCAATATCGTCGTCAAGCCACTTGCCGGAGCGTGCGATGCCGTCCACCAATTCCTGAATCAACTCGGGGCTTTCCTCGATCAAGTCGTTGCGCACCACGAGCACGCAGGAGATGAAGTCAGGCCAGATGTCTTTGGTGTGGTAGAGCACGCGCCCGAAGCCATCCAGCTCCGCCTTGGCAGCGAAGGGCTCGCCCACGATGTAGCCGTCAATAGATTGAGACTGCAGCGTCACCGGATGCTCCGGCGGGGGCAACTCGCGCAGATCGATGGAGTCCGGCTCCATCTCCCACTCGCGCATCATGCGGTGCATGAGCACGTTCTGGTTCGAGTAGCGGCTCGGAATCGCCACTGTCTTGCCGCGTAGATCGCCAAAGTCGTAGATCTCTGAATCCTTGCCCACCACGATCGCCGTGCCATCCCTGTGACCCAGGTAAACCACTTTGATGGGCACACCATCAGCCACCAGTTGCATGGCCAGGGGCGCCAGAATAAAGACGCCGCCGACCTCCTTGGAGATCAATGCCTCCTTGACGGTGGGCCAGTCCGTGAACTTGCGTGAACGGAAGCTCGTGCCCTTGTGCGAATGCGTAGTCACCCAACTGGTGACCGGACAGGTTAGGTGTCACGTGACGGGCAGAAAGCCCACCACCAAACCCTGGGGTTGTTCGCCCAGCTGGACCTGCACCTTGCGCAGCAACTCCCCCCAGCCCACATTGAGCTGCACATGTAGGAAGGAGATCAGGATGGTCCACAGGACGGAACCCAGGAAGACCTTGCGGATCATGCCTGGCCCCCGGAGCGCTCGGTGTAAAAGTAAACCCGCACGGAAGCCCTGCCATGGGCCTCCCTTGCGGGCTGATCGAATTCTGATTCTGCGCGGCAGGACCGCGCTCGCGGCGGAATCGTATTGAGCGCGCGACGGCAGTAGATCTGGAGGGAGAACATGAAGGTAATGCTGGGGAGAAGGAGAGCAGCAAAGCCTATCCGCTCCTCGACAGGGAAGAGCGTCAGGATGGATAGGACTTCCAAACGCGGTGTCGACACGTCCCGCAATGTAGCCTGACGCCCGTTTCCGCGCCAGCACGCTA
>JBLIHL010000290.1:0-7578 GCA_047635895.1 Paracoccaceae bacterium
CCCCCCTCCGAGGGGGGCCGAACGGGTGTCGGTATGTGGCGGAATCGTTCCTGGTACCGTACCGACACTTCCATTCCCGCAGCTTTGGTTGCGGAACGGTACTGCGGGAACTGCGTTACTGTGAACCCAGGAGCATTTCGATCAGCGCATCGAGGTCCAGCACCGATGGGACGTCTGGGTTGTTCGCGTCCAGCTTGACCGTCTTGAACTTCAGATTCTCGGCCGCCTCCCGCGCGATCATGACTCGGCCACCTTCGGACTCTAGCGCTTCGTTCAAGAGCCTCTCGCGCAGCGCCTCGGCCTCGTCGATTTTTAGCCTGCCGCTCGTTTGGGCCTTGTCGTGCAGATTATTGGCCTCGGTCTTGCGCTCGAAGGCGTAGCTCGACGCGGCGGCCTCTACCTCGCGCACGCCCGCACGGAGCTGAGAACGCTCGCGCTCGATCTCGAAGTCCAGCTCTGCCGCAAGCGCCGCCTCGGCGCTCTCCACGACCTCGCGCTCCGTGAACAGCTCGTAGTTGCTCTCGTCGCGGCGCGCCAGCATCGCATCCGTCAAAATTCGCTGCTCCAGCAGCTTCTGCTCCATCATCTCGACCTCGAACTCGGGCGGGAACCACGTCGACGACAGGTAGACACCCAGCGGCTCCAGGTGGAAGGGGGCCAGGCCTTCGCGGATCGCAAGCAGAGCCGATTGCTCCACGGCCTCTCGCGCATCAACGCTCGACCACTCCTCGCGTCGCAGCGACCCAAGCACCTCCAGGAGTACCCGTTCGGTCGTCGCGCGCGCGAGTGACGGGTAGGTCGATCGGATGCCGTCCTCGACGAGGCGATGCGCCTCCTCTTCTATGATTCGGTAAGGGACAACCGCGCCCGCACGGACCTCCAGGTCGTCGGGCGTGCGGAGCTCTAGGGATGGGTGCTCATTGCCCTCGCTCTCCATACCGAAGCGAACGAATTGAATCCGGCGATCCAGGCGGTGCAGCGTCGTGAGTCCGGGGATGACGAAGCGCTTGGACGGGCCGATGTCCTCCGGCACGATGCCGGCGCTCGAGCCCCAGTCCTTCTGAAGCACGGCGATCTCGGTGGGAAGAACGGTCTGGGTGGTGGCCTTCAGCGCCGAGACGGTGATAGCCGTGAGTGCGGCTGCGACGCCACCGATGCGAATGGCGGACGCGACCGGGCGTAGCGCGGACCGCAGGGTGCGGTTGAACCAGACGGCGCGAAAGCCGCGCGGAACGTTGCGCTGGAGACTGCGGGCAGCGATGGGGACGCCCCAGGCAAGGCCCTGGTACGCAGTGCGTGCCGCGCGCGCGGCGGCCTTGGAGGCTCGATCGAGGTAGGGTTGAATCTTCATGGTATGGCTTGGGTTCGACCCTTGGATCAGAGGTTGCGGCTTGCCTTGCGGGCGCGGTCGTCAGCGGGGCGTTCCAGAGGAGCGATCTCGAAGGTGACGCTCTTCAGGCTGTTCACCAGCGCCTTGCGGACGGCCATGCTGCCCTCGGCTGCCAGCGCTTCGGCGCGCGCCTGGACGCCCGCCGCCTCTGCGGTGTACTTCGCGACCAGCGCGTCGGCCTGGCTCTCGCGCTCGAGGCGATCACGCTCACCCGCCGTGATCCGGGCCCCGTAGGCAAAGTCGGCGTTACCACGGGACATGAAGGCGGACTGTCGCGCTCCGGCGAGCTCGGCCGCCAGCTTGGTGCGCATCCGCGTCAGCTCCAGGGCCTTGTCACGCTCGAGCTTGGCCCGTCGATCCGGCTGTGATGCGCGAAGCTGCTGGAGCTCCTGGGTGATCTTCTGTGCTTCCTGCTCCGCGATCTGCCGGCGCTGAACCACCGACTCGTACTTCTTCGGGAAGGCAGGCGATGAAACGGAGAGTTCCAGCACCGTGAGCCCGTGGGGCTTGAGGGCTCGGGTCAGCCGCTCGGTGGCGTCGGCTCGCGCGGCGCGCAGGTTGTCCTGGCGGACGATTTCCTCCGCCGTGTACATACCGAGCGCGTCCCGCAGGCACGAACGTGCGTACGCGTCCATGGTGCCGTGGCGCCAGGCGTAGTCTCCTCCAGCGGTTTGCAGCACGTCCCAAACCCGATCAGGATCGATGGTGTACTGGATGCGAACGTCCTCAAACCAGACGTTGGAACCGTCCGACGCGCGTACGCTCAGCCGAGGCACCTCGTTGGTGGTCTTGAACTCATTCCCGCTCATGCGGTACTCAGCAGGGGCCTTGACGACGCTGTAGCTGTCCTCAAGGAACGGCCTGATCACCCGGTAGCCAGGGGTGTCGTCCACCGTTACCTTGCCGTTGAAAGCGTGAACGACGGCGGCGATGGTGTGATCTTCGACCTTGAGGACCGTGCCCGTGTTGGACGTCGCGTTTAGCCAGTAGGCGACGGTGACCGCGGCGATCCCGAGGCCCAGGGTCAGCTCGAGAAACGATGGCATGGCCCTGAGGGCCCGGCGGCGCCCCTTTCGGCGGCCCTGCGCGGGGGAGCCAGGCGGGATCGGCGGCAGGCTGGGGAAGTGCGAGGGGTCAGTCATGGTGGTGGATCGCGTGGGGAGGGGTCCGAGTCGGGCGTGAGCAGGTGTCTGATCTCGGAACGGCGGCCCGCCGAGATCGGCGACGCCGAATCACACCGATTCCGGGATTCGCGAAATCCCGCGTCGCCGATCGACCCCGGGTACCGTGTCCTTTACTTACATGACTTCCTCTGCCTCCCATGAGTCCCTCGGGTCCCAGTCCAGCGCCGACGCGCTCCTTCACCGGATGGAGCGAGTGCGCTCGCTGGCGGGTCAGATCGTCCGCCAGGCCGCCGACCAGGACGATCTCGTTCAGGAGGCCGTGACCCGCGCCCTCGCTAAGCCGACCACCGTCGTGGGGGAGGCTGGCCCATGGGTCCGTCGCGTCGTCCGCAACCTCGCCATCGACCGCCAGCGCTCCTCTTCCCGGCGCCAGGGGCGCGAGCTGTCCACGGTCGACGCTGAGATGACCCAGGAGTCGACCGCCGACTCCGTCGCGCGCGCCGAGTGCCAGCGCGACATGGTGGACGCCGTCCTCAAGCTGAAGGAGCCGTACCGAGCCGTCATCCTCGCTCGCTTCTTCGATGGCCTGCCGCCGCGCGAGATCGCGAAGCGCCAGGGCGTCCCCGTGGCCACGGTCAAGAAGCACCAGGAGCGCGGGATGGTCATGCTCCGCAAGGAGCTCGAGGGTCGCTACGGCGGCAACGGGGCCTGGGCGGTGGCGCTCCTCCCAATCCTCCCGAAATCGGTGCTGAAGGCGCTGGGGGCCAAGGGCCTCGGAGTCGGAGCGATCTCGGTGGGCTCAAGGTGGATGATCCTTGGCGCGGTAGCGCTTGCGGGCGTGTCGGTCTCGCTTTACCTCCTGGGTGCGGGAGCCGGGACGCCACGCGCTGTGGAGGACGTCGTTCCGGTCGAACTTTCGGACCGCGTCGCTGCGGACGGGCTAGACCCCCGGAAAGACGAGCTCGACGCCCCTCGAATCCGGTCGAGGGCCACGGCGGACTCGGCCACCGCATCCGCGCTCGCGCAGCCCGCCGCGGCAGCTCCGCGCACCTTCCGCGGCACGTTCGTGGACCAGGCTGGCGAGCCTGTTCCTGGGGTCTCGGCCCAAGAGACAACGCGCCCCGGCACGTTAGAAGGCATGGTCTTTGGATCAGCGGCCGGCGCCGTGGCACTGGACCTTGATCAACCGCTCGATTCTGTGATTTCGGTCACGATCAGCGCGGAAGGCTACGCGGCCGCCAGCTTTCGCCTGCCGCCCGTGAAGGACCTTGCCGATGCGGCGGTCGACGTGGGGCGTCAGACGCTGTACCGGCACACAGAGCTGCGCGTGCGCGTGCTCGATGGTGAAGGTGCCGTGCTTTCCGGCTGGGAGATGAGCTACTTCCACCACGGCGGCGGCGAACGCCTCGAGGTGGGCAGGGCCGCGGCGGATCCCGCCACTGGCATCGCGACCTTCCGGGACTTGGCGGCGGCGCACGCCGAAGTGATCGCCGAGCATCCGAGCGGGCTGAGCCTTTATCACCCGCGTCGAGCGCTTGCCGCAGGAGATGCGGGCATGATCGATCTGGTCTACCTCGGTCCTGATCCGGCGGCCCATGTGGGCGTGGAGCTGGCGTGGCCTGCGATGGTGCGCGGCGCGGTCGGTGAACCGGTGGATGTGCAGCTCATGCGCGACGGCGAAGTGGCTGCGACCCAAAGCGTGCCCCTCGGCGTCGAGGAGCTCGCTTTCGACGGCATTCCGCAGGGCTACTTCGCGGTGAAGGTCGAGGATCCGCGATTTCAAACCGTCGAGACCGCGGTCGAGCCGGGCCAGAGCGCCAGCCTCGAGCTCGAAGGCAATGCGCGCGTGGCGCTGACGCTGCGGGATGCAAAGGGCGGAGCGATCACGGACTTCGCCGTCGAGCTGCGTGGAGCCGAGGACGGCGGTCCGCTGGTGCAGGCAGGCGAGGAACGACTCGTCGGCTCCGAGCTCGAGGGTCTGGTCCCCGGCCAGGCTCTCATGCTTCGCGCGATCACCCGCGACGGCCGAGAAGCCGTTGCGGAGGTCGAGCCACTGGCCCCCATGGAGAGTCGCGTACTGGATCTGACGCTTGGGGAAGGCGTCGTCGCCATTCGGGTCCGCGCGCTTCGTGGTCAAGGCGAGCTGCCCGTGTCTGGGGCCGAGGTCGCGCTCTTTGGCGTCGAGATCCCGCGTGGTTCCAGCACGGAGCAAGGGGCCGTCGAGCAGCTCATGGCCCCTACCTCCACGGCGTCGATTCGCGTGCTTGCGCGCGGCACCACCGACCGCAGCGGCGAGGCGACGCTGATGGTGGCCGAACGCGACGTGGCGGAGGCGCAGACCGCGCTGACCGCATTGGTGGTGGACGGCGACGGAGCCGGCGATCACGGGATCGCAAGCGTCGTGGACGGCGCGGCGAGAATTCTGCTCAAGGACCAGGGAGCGGTGCGAGTTCACGTGAAGGGCTTGCCCAGAGGAATCATGCCGACTTCCGGCCTGCCCAGCGGCGTGGCCATCACGCTCACCTGGCCAGGCAGCGTGGTCGGCGAGCGGGCGACTTTCGGGCCGGGCCGCACTCTGACGCCCGCGGGTGACGCCACGTTTGAGGTCGCAGGTGTTCCCATCGGTGAAGCCTCCGTTTGGTTAGCCCTCTCGGACTTCAACCACACCGGGCGCGGGACCACGCTTGGGGGGGTCACCGGGCCCGTTGGCTATCCCCTGGGTAACCTCATCGTGCGTGCCGGCGCCGCCACGACGCTCGAGGTGGATGTGGCCGCCGTCTGGCCTGGTCGGCTGGAGCTGACCGCGAGTCATGCTGGGTTGCCGCTCGCCGATGCGGTGGTCGAGCTGGAACCCGTTGGCTCCCACGCGCACCTGCCCTATCCCTTCGGTCTGAAGAAGAGCGTGTCGCGGAAGCTGGTGCGACTGAGCGATGGAACCGGGCGAGTGCTCTTTCCCAGGCTTCCATCGGGGACCTGGCGAATCCGAGTTCGCGACGGAGATTGGCTCTGGTCCAGTGATGGGGGCGTGTGCGAGATCGGACCTGGGGAGATTCAGCGACTCGATATCGCGGTCCAACTGGCGACCGCTGGGGTCACTCTCGTGGACCGGGCGACGGGCGAGGCGCTCGCCAGCCAGGACGTGCTCCTGGAGATCGCGCCCGGGATCGTCGTCACGCGGCGCACGGACGCCGCCGGGGGGCTACGGCTGCGCCTCGGGCCCGGCCGCTACCCGGTGGGCCTGAAAGCAGAGGGCACAGAGGACGGGGAAAACCGCGTCCCACTGGTGTGGGATATCGATGGTCCAGTGGAACCCATGCTCAGAATTCAGCGCTGAGGCGGCCTCCTGGCATGTGGGCGGGGAATCCCGCCTCGTCGGAAAAATCTTCTAAGGGTCTCCCGGGGCCGTGTCGATATCGAGACAGAGCCGCCTGGCCCCGATGGGTCAGCGCTCTTCTCACCGACCATGGAAGATCTTCAACCACTAACGAGCACCATCGACGTAACGGCCGCGTCGTCGGCCGTTGGGTCCGTCGATCGCGACAAGCTGATCCTCGACCACGTGCCTCTTCTGAAGCACATCGTCGGGCGGCTATTCTTCGATGTGCCAGGCTCGCTCGACCGCGACGACCTCTTCGGCTACGGCATGATGGGGCTAATCGCAGCGGCGGATTCCTGGGACTCGTCCAGGGGACTCGCGTTCTCGACGTTTGCCTATCCGCGCATCCGCGGCGCGATTCTCGATGAGCTGCGGAGGATGGACTTCCTGCCGCGCGGTCGCCGTGAAAAGGTCCGGGCCGTCGACAAAGCCATCGAAAGGCTCGAGCAGACGTCGCGCTCGAAGCCTTCGCCCGAGGAAATCGCCGAGTCTCTCGGTTGGAGTGTGGGGGAGGTGGACGAGGTCTTTGTGACCGCTTCCACCGCGGTCCACACGTCGATTGACCAGGAGCGCGCCGACGGCGTCGGCGGCCTGGGTGCGATGCTCTTGGACCCACGGTCTGATGACCCCGTGGGATCCGCTGAGTTCGAAGAGATGAAGGAGCTGCTCGTCGAAGCCATCGCCGAGCTCCCGACCCAGGAAAAGACGGTCATCACTCTTTACTACGCCGAAGAGCTTCTCCTGCGCGAGATCGCAGAAGTGCTTGAGGTGACCGAGTCACGCGTCAGCCAGATCCACAGCCGTGCGATCTATCGGCTCAACCGCAGCATGCTCGGTAACGAAGAAGAAGAAGAACAAGGCGCCAGTGGCCCCAACGGGCTCCAAGGGAGCCAGAGGAGGATGAAAATTGGATAGTCGCATCAATTCCAGTAGTCCAGTAGGACCCGTGATCCCACGCCATCTCGGAGAGCGCCCACAGCAGGATGAGCGTTCGTTCCTTCTGCCAAGGCAGTCCGATACAGGCGGCAACGGAGAGCAGGAGGAAGAGGGGGCTGACGATCCAGGCCTGCTTGCACCACAGCCCCGTCGCGAAGCCCCCGCAGTCTCGCGCGTTCGCCTCGATGACGAGGCTGGTCAACGCATTGACGTGAGAGGCTGAGCCTATGGACCCCGTCATTCTTAAAGGCCGACAGGTCAGGCGTGAGGAAGCGCCAGCACGTCGCCTGGCGTCCTCAGTAGCCAGCGGAGAGCGCCAGGCGCCCAGCGTACGGACGCTCGTTGTCGACGGGGTTGTGAGCGCGATTGAAGTCACGTGCTCGTGCGGCGAGGTGACCACGGTCGAACTCTCCACAGCGCAGACATCAGGAGGAACCCAATGAACGCAGAGGAGCCCCAAGAGTCGTTTAAAGTCGCGCCACGGTTCGGAGTCCGGCAGTGGATGAGCGCCCGCTGGTGGGTCGCACTCGTTCTCTCTCTGATCATCATTTTGGTCATGCGAAGCGGAACGGTAGGCGCGCCGGCGGAAGCCAGCGCCCGAAGCCTCGACTCGCTACCTAACTTTCATGCTCGGCGGGTGCAGCTACCCGAGGTCGAGCAGCCCATCCTTCGGCGCCAGGCCGAGCTCGAACAAGAGCTTCGCAGCCTCTCCAGCGAACTCATCCAGACGCGGTCCGCACTCGCGGCAGAGC
>JBLIHL010000291.1:0-7548 GCA_047635895.1 Paracoccaceae bacterium
GCGACGACGCGGGGGCGCTTCAGGGAGCTATCGAGTCTTCAGCTAGCGAAGCAACTTCATCTGCAGCCTCACCCACTGAGGAGTTGACAGGTCCATCCATATCACTGGAACAAGATCGTCACGGCGTTGGTGAAGTTCGACGTAGCCGAACCCCCAACCGAGTCGCGGTGCCAGGCCTGGAAGTTCCAGATCTGACCGGCCATAGCGGCGGTCGTCCCCGTGGCCGTCGAGAGGTTCTGGGGATCCACGGTAAGCGAGATCGAGCCGTCCGGTCCGGACGACATCACCGAGTTTGAGTAGCGGCCCAGGATGCCCCCTGCAACGCAGAGGATGCCGGCGCTGCCGCCCGGGTTCGCGGAAGTATTGGACCCGGTGCCGTTGATGAAGTACCCGAAAGAGTTCGGCGGAAGGGACGAAGCGACCAGGGTCTTGCTGTCCGTCGTGTTGCGGTTGCCGTACATGGCAATGAAGCCCCGGTCGCCGGTGCTGTTGACGTTGCCCGTGCAGTACTGGAAACCGGGGGAATAACCGTTGCTTGCGAAGTGACGGGCTCCGTCGATATCGAGGTCGCCGCCTCCGTCCTCAGAGGACCAAGCGCAGGCGCTCCAGCGGCTATTCAGGCCACCCGACTGGCGGGAAGCGATGGCGCATCCGCCCTGGGGAGCATTCGTCGTAGCGCCGAGGAAAGTACGCCGCTCTGACACCGCCAAATAGGTATTTTCGGTCAGATCGACCGCGGAGAACAGAACCTGATAGTCGCCGCCGCCGGTGCTCTCCATGTAGGAGACAAGAAAGTCGTCAGCGGTGGCACCAAGGCGGACGCCTGCAGCATCGACGCCCATTGAGGCGTGCTCAAGAGTACTGAGGAAACGGGTCGCCACACGGCTGTCGCCGCGGCAGACCATGAGCGGCTTGTCGTCGGCGCCAGCGCCGTAGCTGTCGTAGGTAACAAGGTACGTCGCATCGGCAAGGCCGAGCAGGTCAAGACCCTCAGAGACGTCGATCTCGCGAAGGCGCTCGCCGCTGCTTCCGGTGTAGAGCGTCGACGGGCCGCTCGTGATTGCGCCAACTCCGTTGAACTGAGCGACGCGGAGTCGGTCTTCGTCCACGGCGAGATCCTCCATCCGATAGACGACGTTCCACGTGTTGACGGTCGCGGGGGCGCCGGCCGACTCGGAAATACGCACTTCGCTAGCGCGCAGGTCCACGCCGTTCGGCTCGAAGAACTGAGTAGACCCAAGGGTTCCGTCGGCTTGAACGGTTCGGGCGCGCGGCAGTGAAAGGGTCGCCGAGAAGCGGCGCTCCCACACGACCATGAACACGCCAGTCGTAGAACTGGTTTGGTTGCCACCCACGTCGGGCTGGAAGTTGTTCCAGGTGCCCGTCGCGTCGCCGATCACGAGCTCCGGGCCCAGGGTGTTGGCGCTCATGTCGAGGATGCGACCCACGACCTCGCTAAAACCGGTCGTCCCGTTGGTGCGCTGGGCAACAACGAGGCACGAGTTGGCGTGGTTCAGGTTCGCCGCTTCCGGGCGGGTCCACTCCTCGTTGCCGCCCTCGATGTACCCGCCGCTGACGATTGAGTCGTCGACAGCGCTGAGCGTGCGACGGTAGATGTCGGTGTCGGTTCCTGAGAAGACGTCCTCGTACACAAACAGGAACTGGTTGTTGGTCGCGTCGAATGCCACGTCCGGGTGGGACTGGCGGCCGCCAGATCCATCAACGGAGAAGGTCGTCAGGAGCGGGTCAACGATGACTTCACCCTCGGCGACCGCAAGGAACGCGGCGGGAACCGTCAGCGTCATCAATCCGTTCTCGAGCGTGGCGGGAACGGCAGCACGCCTGCCCGCGCCGTCAAGAACGATAGCGGCGCCGTAGTCCATTCCACCGAGGCTGTTTTGGAAGCGGAAGCCCTCGCCAGCGGTGCCCGTGCCGAGGTCGCTGTCGACGTCGAGCTGAAGGACGAGGTCGCCGGCGGCGCCGGCGGCATCGAGGACGAAGCTCTGCTCCACGGACTCAAGCTCGAAGTCGTAAACGACCTCGACCGGTCCGCGGTCGATCACCATGCGGTCACCCACTTGGCTGACGTCGCCAGCGCGGTTGAGGAGGAGCTCCCGGCCCGCGAGGGTGGCTGACTCGAGGCGGAACTTCGTGGGAAAGTTGCGGGGGGCATCCGAACCCAGGAACGGGATGTAGGTGAAGCCAGCTTCGTTCACGCAGGCCTTGTAGGTCGTGCCGCGAACCCACATGCCGCTCTCGTGCTGGGTGTAGTAGATCTGGGCGGGTCGCTTGGCCATTCCCGAGCTCAACTGCACGCTCGCATCGTAGTCCCCAAACTCGAGGGTCGGGTCGCCGGGCATGGCGAAGGGAACGCCATGGAGCGCGGGGACCGCGTCGTCCGTACCGTTACCGAAGGTCTGGGGAGCGCCGGCGCCGGGGTCGACAAAGACCTCGACCGACTGGGCAGCCGCCATGGGGACGGTCGCCAGCAGTGCGGCGGCCTGGAGTAGTTGCTTGGACATGGAGTGTTCCGAGAAAATGGCCCGGGGAACGGGCATCAAGAATTTGAGGAAGGGAGATGACTGCAGGGCTCTATCCACGAAGGACGCCGCGCCTCACCCAAGGCCATGACTGCGAGGGGCGACTCCGAGTTATTAGCTATCTGCAGATTCGCGTGAGGTGGCTGCTGCCGAGAGGTCCGGATCCCTCCAGGGAGCCCCAGAGCCGCCATTCTCGGCCGTCATTAAGCCCCAAGAATTCATCGAACTAGCGCTGATCGGGTGGCCCTCGGTCCCCATCTCCCCGGGGCTCCGATGGACCCGAACGTGCGCGCTGAAGGAGATGAGGATCCTCGCTCAGCTGCTCGGGCGTGCGCGTTACGCGCTCCTCAGTGCGGTAACCTGGCGACCGCGACTTCGAGTCGTAGCGCGTCCCGCTCGACACCCGCGATCCGAAGAGACGAGAGCTCTACAAGATCAAACAGTCCGCCCTCGGGCGTCCACTCGAACTTCCTCGGGTCCAGGTCGAAGCGCGCGGTGAGTCCACGCGCTGGGTGCAGCCGCGACTCCATCTTGACGCGGATGCGCGTGAGGTTGGCGCCCAGAGCCCCGTCCCCCATCGAGCCAAGCCTGGCCACGCACGTGACGCGCACCTTCGCCGCGTCCTTGTCGCCCTTGTGGAACCACTTCTTGTGGGACTTGAGCCCGCGCCAGCGAACGCCAAGCTGCTTGCGGTCGAACCGCAGGCGCGCATGGGCAACCAAGAGCACGGTGCCCGGTAGCGCACTGGGGCGAATCTCAAGCCGGTCCAGATGCACCCGGCCGTTACTGAACTTCGAGGTCACGACCTGGAAGTCCCTCAGCATCCGGCGCTCTCGGAGTTCGCCTTGGAGGAGCTGAAAAAGCTGCGCCTTCGGGACGCGAAGCGGCAGCGTGAAGACTCTCGACGCCTTGGGGGTCTCGAAGGACACCGGAGCCTGAGTCAGGACACTCGAGCGCGGTAGGTCAGGTGAGGCGGACGCACCGAAGAGGCTGACCACCATGGGAAGAAGGACGTACATGCGCCTGACACCGTAGCCCCGTATCCGTCCCCTTCCAAGGGGCTTGCATGAGCCATGCCGTCCTCCGGGGGAGACACCGGCTGTCCACTATGGCTCAAAAGTGGACTCCACCCAGGAGGACAGTCAGGTGTCCACCTGGGGCAACGGAACCCTCAAGGCAGCCCTCCAGGCACCTGGAAGGGCGATTCCCTGCCAGCGGGCCGCGTTGGCACACCGGGTGCATTACCTCTTCCGTCAGCACACGAACGCCCCTCCCTGGGGCCTCCCGAGCTGACAGCCTCTTCAGACAAAGGACAGCACCATGAAGCATCTCGCCCAACGCATCTTCTCCGCACACAAGGCCCTCCTCGGCGCCGGCCTGGCCTTCGCCCTCGCGGCGGCCGTCACGACCGCGCCCGCCTCTGCCCAGCGTCTCCAAACCAACAAGGGCGGCTCCCAGTGGGAAGTCGGCGTGTCGAAAGAGAGCCGCTCAGGCGGCGCTTCGGTCCGCATCGGAAGCCAGGGTGTCTCCCTCGACCTCCACAGTCGTGCTCGAAGCAGCCAACGCGGCACCGCCCGCATCCCCCGCGGCTACGCCGGCGGCTGCTACGAGTACCGCACCGAGCGCACCTGGGTCGCTGGCTACAACAGGCAAGTCTGGGTCGAACCGGTCTACAACTACCACTACGACAACTGCGGCGTCCGCCATCAGATCCTCGTTCAGGCCGGCTACTACCGCAACGTCTGCGTCCCCGGTCGCTACGAGAACCGCCAGGTCAAGGTCTGGGTCCCCGCCCGCCGCGTCAACGTGCGAGGCCGCGATCACAGGCATGACAGCGGACGCTACCGGGGCAGCCGCAGTCCGATCCGCTCGCACCGCGTGAGCTACCGCCGCTAACAGATCCCATCGTTCGCCCGCGAAGAAAGGTGGATGGGTCTTCGCGGGTGGGGCCCCCTTGGCAATGTGCCTTGGGGGCTCTTCTTTTTTATGTCGGGAGCCGCGGTCTCCCGGCGCCACACACCGTCAAGGCCGGTCCAACCGGTGCGGTTGGCGAGGCGGCGGGCGCATCCGTCCCTTGCCACGTCCGTCTACGTCTATTGACCAGCCATGCCAAAGGAGGCAGCCCTCGTAGTCTGATCGCGTTGCTGTGGGCGATGCATGGGAGTTCTCCGTGCATGACGACACGGCCAAAAGCGGAGCCCCCATGAAAGGAGCCCATTGCCAGACATCGACGTTCTTCCGACGGTGGCAGTCCGTCATTGCCACGCTCGGGGTCCTTGTCCCCCTCGCGGAAGCCACACCCGCCACCCAGCTAGCTTCGCCTCAACCGGCGTTTACACGCGCCGCCGCGGGGACTAGCCTGACGATCATCGCTTCGACGAATGACTTCATTGAGGGCACGACCACGGTCATCGACCTCACGGCGCGCCCCCTGAGTGCGTCCTATTCGCATACGTGGAGGCAGATCTCGGGGCCCAGATTCCCTCTGACCGATCTGGGCTCAGGGCACGCGCAGGTGGATGTCACAGCGCTAGAAGTCGCCACGGACGCCGTCCTCGCGTTCGAACGCGAGGTCACCCACGCCGGGCAGACCGAATCAGGCCAGGTCGAGATTCGCGTGCGTCCGGCGGACATGACGCCAATCCTCGGATCACACGCTCAGATCGGCGGCGCGACGACCGCCGTGGCCACGTTCGAGCATGCGGGCAGCGACTGGGCACTCTTCAACGTGGGCGCGCGGCTGACAGCCACCCGCGCCACCGCCGGGCCGGCTTCAAATCACTCGCTTCAGTTCGACGGCTTCATCCATGAACTCCTGGTCGTCGAGTACGGTGGCCAGCGGTTCGCCCTGGCGGCCTCAGGGCAGAAAGGCATTGCCATCGTGAACATCACTGACCCGATGGCGATGCAGTGGACGGGCAACGTCGACCTCAACTTCTACCGAACGGGTCTGCGTTGGTGCGCTCGAGCCGCAGGACGCCCCGACGACACTGGCACTTCCCTCCGACACCTCCCTCTGAACTGGCACTTCCCTCCGAGAGCGAGCCCGCCCTCGGCGAGGTGGCACCAGTCGTCGCTGAATTCTCGCCCGCACCCGGTGAACGCAACGAGATCCCCGATCCAACGCCCGTTGGACCCGAGCTATCCAATCGTGCCGCGGTGCACGGGCATGAGTGGACCTACGTGCCCCGGGTCTTGGAACGCCTCAGGTACAGGACCGCGCCGCTCGCGATCACGACGCTCGAAGGGACAAGCTGATTCCCATGTACGAACACCATGGTGGCGGTCAATCCCAAGACAATCGCGAGGAAGGCGAGCGGGACGAAGGGGTAGCCGGGTATGGGGACCGCGGCTGGCCCTTCTAGCTTCCGCAAGCGGAGAAGGCCGATGACGGTCAGAGCCGTGAAGAGGCTCAGGATCCAGCCCAGGTTCGTGAGCTGCTCGCGCAGCCCCGACGCCCAGAGGATGGCCACGGCCAGCACGACCTGGGTCCAGATTGCCGCCGCGGGAACCTCGCCCTTGAAAGCGAGACGTCGTGGAAGGAAGCCGTCCCCCGCCATCTGCGCGATCACGCGCGGACCGATCATCACGAGGGAGGAGATGGACGTCAGGAGGGCAACGGCGAGCACCACGCGCACGAAGAGCTCCAGGGTGTGGCCTCCGAGGGCGGTGGCGGCGACGGCGGCGATGTCCTGTTGCCCGGCCAGCACCTCGAGTGGCGCCGCGTGAACGAAGATCCCGTTGAGCGCGAGGTAGACGCCCGTGACCAGCAGCGTCGCGAACAGCATCGAGCGCGGCAGCGTGCGCTCAGGATCACGCGCTTCGCCCGCCACGTAGACGGCGGCGTTCCAGCCCGAGTAGCTAAGCGAGACCCACATCATGGTGACCGCGAACGTGCCGAAGGAGAACGCCGCGGGCGCCTGCGCCTCTTCCGCCACAGGCTGGATGGCCAGGTGCGACGCGCCGATGGCGATCAGGACCAAGAGCATCGCGATCTTCACGATGACGACAACGTTCTGGACCCGCGCCCCCTGGTGCACGCCGCGGGTGTGGAGGAGACCCGCCAGCACGATGGCGACGCTTCCGATCAGATCGGGCGGGACACCTTCCGGGATCCACGGCGTCACATAGGCCTGGGCCGCCTCGGCGGCGAAGGCGATCGCCCCCGTGAAGCCCGCCCAGATCGACACCCATCCCGCCATGAAGCCCACCGACGGATGGAGCGTTCGTAAGAGGAACGTGTACTCACCGCCCGACTCTGAGATACGCGCCGCGAGCGCGCCGTAGCAAAGTGCACCCAGCACGGCGATCACTCCCCCGAGCGCCCAGGCGAGCATCACGTAGGTGGGCGAGCCTAGATCCGCCAGCGCGAACCCCGAAGTCGTGAAGACCCCGGCGCCGATCATGTTCGCCGACACGAGCGCCCCGAGCGAAAGCGTCCCAAGGCGCCTGCGGTCCGCGCCGCTCATCGTTCTACGTGGGTGATCATGCTGAGGAGCAGCATACCCCTACAGGGCCCCCGAAAAACAGCATCAAAGGGAGCAGCGACCGTCCACCAGGAGCGCGTGCGCTGTGACCCAAAAAGCAGCCCGCACTCGCCGGAGCCGTGTCAGGCGTTCTCAATGATGCGCCTGGAGCCTGTGTCCCTCAGTCTGATTCCGACTTAGGAGCTGGCGGCGGTACCTTGATCGTGGCGATCCATCGGTCGCCGTCGAACAAGAATCGGGAGAACGAGAGGGTCATGGTCCGGTCATCCTTGCCCCGGACCTTGACGGTGAACTCTATGTCCTCCTGAAGCTGGATTGGAAGAACCAGATCCTGCGGCTCGGTCGGCTGCGGGAAGCTGACCGTTGGAGGGTGCGCTGCCATGATCGAGCTAGCGAATGCATGTCGGCCCGTTCGCGCTTGATCCCGGAGCGGTGACGCCGGTGCCAGCGCCCCTTGAATACGTCAGCTGATGCTCGCGTGGATGAGGGACCAGCGCCGCTAGGAGCGTGTCGGGCATAGA
>JBLIHL010000292.1:0-7543 GCA_047635895.1 Paracoccaceae bacterium
ACGTCACGGTGACGAAGAACGATGAGGCCCGCACGCCGGTCGAGGGTGCGCTGGTCACCATGAGCTGCTTCATGCCCGAGCACGGGCACGGAATGCTCCGCGAGCCGAGGTCCGACGAGCTCGGCGAGGGCAAGTACCGCGTCAACGGGTTCCTCCTGCACATGGATGGCTACTGGACGGTGTCGGTCAACCTTTTGGTGGACGGCCTCGCGGCCACGGCCGACGACGAGCTGCGCCTGTGAGGCCTTTCCGTCGAACTTTCCGCCCCATGGGCGCCGCCGCGGTCACCGCTTGCCTGCTGCTATTCCTGGCCGGCTGCGGCCATTCGGGCTCTGAGCCCGCGTCCGTCGAGGGTGCCGCGCCAGATGCGATCAGCGCCGTCAGCGCCGCACGCACAGGCGAAGCAGCCCCAGACTGGTCATCGCCGCTCGAGCCGGATGAGCTGAAGCGGACGCTGCGACTCTCGCCCGTCCCCGCCTTCCCGATCGACCCGACCAATCACGTCTCGGGCAACGAGGCCGCCGCTGAGCTAGGGCGCCATCTATTCCACACGCGCGCGCTCTCCAAGGCAGACAAGATCTCGTGCGCCACTTGCCACGACGCGCGCAGCTCCTTCGCCGACGGAAAGAAGCTGTCCGAGGGCGTGATGCAGCTTGAGCGGCACGCGCCTTCGCTCTGGAACGTCGCTCACCTCCGCTGGTTCTTCTGGGACGGTCGCTCCGACAGCCTTTGGGCACAGGCCCTCGTTCCTCTGGAGGATCCTCTGGAGCACGCCTTCACGCGCACGGGCGTCGCGCGGGCCGTTCACTCGGACCCCGAGCTGCGGAAGCTCTACGTGGGCGTGTTTGGCGAAATGCCGCCGTTCGACGACGAGTCACGCTTCCCACCGGCTGCCCGCCCCGTTCCCGTGGATGACCGCGCCCATCAGCTGGCGGCCGCGCACGCCCAGCGCATGCGCGCCAAATCAGCCCCCACGGCTGGCACCCAGGGAGCGTCTGCACCTGAACACCACACGCACCTCTACGGCACCGGCTTCTATCATCCCCACCAGCGCGCCTGGGACGGCATGACCCCAGAGGATCAGGAGCTCGTGACCCGCGCGTTCGTCAACG
This sequence comes from Paracoccaceae bacterium, assembly GCA_047635895.1. Taxonomy (GTDB): domain Bacteria; phylum Planctomycetota; class UBA1135; order UBA1135; genus Saltatorellus. The sequence goes on from JBLIHL010000292.1 coordinate 1,113, forward strand.
TGGGGAAGTCGATCGCCGCGTTCCAGGAGCGCATGGTCTCCGACGCATCCCCCTTCGATGTCTTCGTCGAGGGGCTACGCGAGAAAGACGCCGCGAAGACCTCCGCGCTAGACCCGTCGGCCGTCCGCGGCCTCAAGCTCTTCGTGGGCAAGGCCCAGTGCATCATCTGCCACCACGGGCCCCTGCTCACGGACTACGAGTTCCACGACACCCAGGTACCTTCCGATGACTCCCTGGTCTGGGCCATGACCGAGGACGGAGAGCTTCCCGCAGGCGGCGTGCCACCAGCGGACCTCGGGCGCGTCCACGGGGTCGAGCGCCTGCGCGCCTCCGAATTCGGCGTCGGCTCCAGCTGGTCGGACGATCCCGACGGCCCCGCCCGCGTCAAGGTCGACTATCTCCCGAGCCATCTCCACGAGGGATCGCCCGAGTTCAAGACGCCCTCCCTCAGGAACGTCGAGTTGACGCCGCCCTACATGCACAACGGCGCGTTCGATACCCTCGAGGAGGTCATTGAGTTCTACAGCACCCGAACGGGCGCCAGGAGCTTCGGGGGCCAGGCGGAACGAATCCTCCAGCCGCTCCACCTCACCGCGGAAGAATCTGCGGACCTTGTTGCCTTCCTCGAATCGCTGACCGACGATTCCCTGGATCAGTCCCTCGTGCGGGCGCCACGCTGAAACGCCCCGGCCCCACTCGAGACCCGGCACTCCCCCTCCATGACCCAATTAGACCGAGCCACCGTCTCGCGCCAGAAGACGCTGCAGAAGCCGCAGAAGTCGAAGAGCCGCGCACCTAAGCTGAACCGCAAGCTGCACCGCATTGGCTCGATCATCGCCGCGGCGCCGCTTCTGGTGATCATCGTCACCGGCATCGTCCTCCAGCTGAAGAAGGATTGGAGCTGGGTCCAGCCTCCGACGACGCGCGGCACAACCACCGAGCTGAGCATCGACTGGGACGAAGTGATCGCCGCCGCCGCGAGCGTCCCCGAGGCCGGCATCCAGACATGGGATGACGTGGATCGCCTCGACGTTCGTCCGTCCAAGGGCATGCTCAAAGTTCGCGGCAAGAACCGCTGGGAAGTCCAGGTCGACGCCTCTACGGGCGAGGTGCTGCAGACGAGCTACCGTCGTTCGGATCTCTTCGAGTCGATCCACGACGGCTCGTGGTTCGGCGGCCCGTTCAAGCTGTGGCTCTTCCTCCCCGCAGCCGTGATCCTGCTGGGCCTCTGGTGTACCGGGATCTACCTGTGGCTCTTGCCGCACAGGGTCAAGCGCAGGCGCAAGCCTGTGTCATAGGAGCGTTCTGCTCCTGCTCCGGGGGTGCTAGCCCGGAGCTTCAATCCCCGAAGGTCGCTTCGACCGTGAGCGTCACGTCGGCCTCTTCTTCGAACGCCAGCTCCAGCTCGAAGTCGCCGCTGCTCATCGAGCGCAGCGGTGACCCCATGGCGAACCGCCCACCCGGCCATCCCCCCGCCTAACTCCTGGACCCACCATGTCAAAGAAAGAACGAGGCGGTCCGCCGCGCTCGAGGACCAGACCACTCTCCCTGGCTCTGCCCCTTGCCGTCCTCCTCGGTGCCATCGCCTGGACGTCCGATATCCAGGCCCAACCGACACCGTCGCCTGACGATCCCCAGACCGTCTCCGTCCAGCTCCCCACAGCCGACCAAGTCTCTCCCAAGGTCTCTGTACTCGTCACGCTGAGCCCCGGCGAAGCCAAGCCCGGATCGCAGGTCACCCTGTCGGTGAAGGCCGTGATCAAGCCTGGCTGGCATATCGCGGCCATCGATGCCCCTGGGGTCGGCGCGCCCTCGCTTCCAACGCAGCTGGACTTTGCCGCGATGGGGCTCACTCCCGTCGCCGAAGCATTCGCCCCCTCGGTCGAACCCGAGCGCGTCAAGATCGGTGAGACCACCCACCTGCAGCACGCCGGCACGGTGACCTGGTCGCGGGAGTACCGCGTCGACATGGACGCAGGCGGATACTCCGGCGCGGGCTCTATTCGCTTTCAAGTCTGCGACGAGAAGTTGTGCCTGCCGCCGAAGACCCTCGACTTCCAACTTGGAGGCCCTTCCAAAGAACAGAAGATTGCCACCAGGCTAGTAAGGCGCAGCTACCAGTTCATCGGCGAGCCCATCGTCGTACCGCTACGCGAAGCAGCGCTCAGTCGCAGCCTGCTCAACCCCACATCTCTGGTCACGGCGGACCCGGACAAGGACTTCAATCTGTACGTCCAGCAGCTCACCAGCGGCATGAACGCGAAGGAAGCGCTGACGCTGGGCGGGACGGTTGAGGTGGATGGGCATGAGGTCGCGATCTATCTTCCCAAGCAGCATGAGTACCCCCTGGAGAACACCTCCAAGGACGAGACCCGATACGGCAATACGTCGACCTTCATCTCCATCGATCACAACGGCAACGGGGAGATCGTCGACTATGAGTCGGTCGCCACCAACCTGCCGATCCGACTGGCAGATTCCATGTTCCTGGTGACCTCCATCTCCAATTCGGAGAAGACCCTCACGCTCCAGGCCATCGATACGCCGCTGGCTGGCGCGGTCTTGAACCGGAAGTGCCCCGAGTTCTGGTACGAAACGGTGAATGGCCACGTGGTGTCTGACCGGAGCATACTGGGAACCGTGACGATCCTCGATGTGTGGGCGGTGACATGACACAACTGCTATGAAGAGTTTCCGCTAGTTGAGCGGATGCAACGCAAGTACACCCCCGAGAAACTCCGCGTCGTGCTGCTCAGCACCGACGCAACCAAAGCCCTCTATCAGAGCCGAGCGTCAGCGCTCTTCGACGAATATGGCGGCGGCGATTGGCCCAGCATCCTGCTGCCAGGTGCCTGGCGAAGCGCGCTGCGATTCGGCAACTTCGGGTACGGCAAGGTCATCGTGGACGCGAACGGCATCGTTCGCAGCATCGGCGAGAATAGCCTCGAGAAGAGCCTTGGGCGAGTCTTCGGCGAGTAGCGATTCACGCGCTACCACATGTGGAGGGCCTGGTCGAGTCTGCCTCAGCCGGTCAACGCTCGCCTTGGGACAAATGGCCCCGGAGTCCCCTGGGAGCGTGTCGCGCCGCAGCCCTGCTGGCTACCGCGATCGATACCTGGAAAAGATTCCTTTCCGCCTGCAACGTCCTTCCCGGCCCGGCGCTCCTCTTTGTGCACTCCACGGGGAGCTACGCTTCCTGGGGGTGATTGCCCCATGACGCCGAAGAATCGAATCACGCCCTTGCTCACCCTGATCACAATGAAATCCCTACCGTCCACCTTCGCGGCCTTCGTGGCCGTCACGCTCGCCCCCGCTGCCTCCGCGCAGATTGGTGTTTCATTCTGTTCGGGCAACGCGAACTCCACCGGCAGCCCTTCGGTGATCTCGGCCACGGGAAGCACCAATGTGAGCCAGAACGACGTGACGCTCGACTGCACCAGTCTCCCGCAGAACGTCCTCGGCTACTTCATTACGGGTCCCAGTCCTGGGTCCGTCTTCAACCCGGGCGGCAGCGCCGGCAACCTCTGCATCGGCGGCGGGATCGGTCGCTACGCGGGTAGCGTCCTTTCCTCCGGCTCCGCGGGATCGGTGAACTTCGTCCTCGACCTGATGTCGTTCCCCTCCCCCACGGGCAACGTCGCCGTGATGCCCAGCGACGACTGGTTCTTCCAGTTCTGGCACCGGGACACGAGCCCAACTGGCCCCACGTCAAACTTCAGCTCGGGCTTCGTCATCGACTTCAGCCCGGCCGCTCCGACCTTCACGGATGACATCTGGCCGATGCTGGCGCAGTCGAACATCAATGCTCCCGCGTGCATCATCTGCCACGGGCCCAACGGACCCGGCGGCCTGGACCTTGGGTTCACGCCGCAGATGGCCTACAGCGCCCTGGTCAACGTGCCCTCCACGAGCGGCAACTGCGCCGGCAGCATTTACGTGGTGCCCGGCGATCCGCTCTCGAGCCTTATGTACGACAAGCTCACGGGCACGCCCCCGTCGTGTGGAGCGCCCATGCCCTTCGGCGGTACCTTCGCAGGCGACACCAGCATCATCCGGGACTGGATCCTGACGGGCGCCAACCTGTAGTCACCGAGTTCGCGCGGGCGGTCGGATCGCCCACCTCTACCCGCGCGGCTTCGCTGGCTTCTTCTTCGCCTTCCGCTTCTTCGGCAGCGGCAGGAGATCCGCTGTGCCTTGCACCAGCACCCGAAGTCGCTTCTCGTCGTGGAGGAATCGATCGTGAAGGATCCGATGGTCCTTCGCGCCCGGGTAGGGCGGGCCACTCTCGAAGGATTCGTCGATCCCACTCAGCGCTTCCGTCTCCTTCAGGAAGACGCGGTCATCGCAGATGAGCGCGACGACCTTCTCGTCGCAGTACAGAACGAACTCACCGAACATCGCGCGCGCGCGCACGTTGAGCGGGGCAAGACGCCCCAGGACGTCATCGATGGTGGACCGGGCGGTGCTCATGGACAGAGGATACATCACGGGGAAGCGTGCCAGCGACGAGACTCGGCCCGTGCGCTGCTCCACTGTGAGGTAGACTCTGCGAATGAGCTCCAGCGCCCCCTTTCGGACCACCCGCTGGTCCCTGATCCTCTCTATGCGAGGGGAGAGCACGGAAGCCAGGCGAACGCTGGATGAGCTCTACGTGGCGTACTGGTGCCCACTTTTCACGCACGCGAGGCAGAGCAGCCTCCTGGGGGACGACGCAAGCGAACTCGCCCAGGGGTTCACCGCCCAGCTCCTCGAGCGCGGCAAGGACGCCGTTCTCGTGGCCCTTGAGGACACCCTGGACGGAGGCCCCGGAACGCGCTCGCACTCCCCACATCCCAGGCCGAGCTCATCTATCGAATTCGACGCAGCGGCGATACGCTTTGGTGTCATGACTCGAAAGTTCACGTCGTTTAGTCGGTCTCATTCGCTCAGCTGCAGCGTTCCCTAACACTGAACGGAGCTCTTGCGGTCTGCGCCAAAGAACGCGAATCCGCGAGCATCGCCGGCATCTGCGCCGCGACGCTCCCCAAGCTCGCCGGTAACTCTAGCCCCACCGTACATAGCATCGACTACATCCTCCTTGCCGCCTTCGCACTCGTCTACGGGCTCGTGTCCAAGAGCGTCGATCGCACGCCCCTGACGCTTCCTATCCTCGCCGTGCTGTTCGGTGTGGCCATCGGGCCGGATGGGCTCGCGATCTCTGGTCTGGCGGACAGCGGAGAGACGGTCGGGTTGCTCGCCGAGTTCACGCTTGCGCTCGTGCTCTTCTACGACGCTGCTCGCATCGATCTGCGGCTGCTGCGGAAGAACCTCGGTGTACCCGAGCGCCTGCTTGGGCCGGGGCTTATCCTGACCGTTCTGCTGGGTTTTGCGCTGGGTGTACCGCTTCTAGGCAAAGACTTCCTGGGAGGCTCCGAGGGACTTGGCCTCTGGGAGATAGCGCTCGTCGCCGCGCTCCTGGCGCCCACCGACGCGGCGCTTGGCCAGGCCGTCGTGACCCAGAAGACCGTGCCCTTGCGCGTTCGTCAGGCGCTGAACGTTGAGTCTGGACTGAACGACGGCCTGATCGTCCCCGTGGTCGCGGTGCTGATGGCGTGCTCAATCGGGGCATCCGCTGCGGTCGACTCCGGGCCCTGGACCTGGGTGCGACACGCCGCCGAAGCCGCGGGCTACGGCGTCGGAGTCGGCGTGCTGATTGGACTTATCGCCGCGCGCGCCCTCGACATCGCGAGCCAGCGTGACTGGATGCATCACGGCGCCAAGCACATCGCCGTGGCGGCCGTGCCCGTCCTTGCGTTCTTCGTGGCCGAAGAGCTGCATGGGAGCGGCTTCCTGGCCGCCTTCGTGGCGGGCCTGGCCCTCGGTAGCACCACCCGTCGCCCAGACCGCGAGTTCTTCACGTTCACCGAGAATACCGGTGAGCTGCTCGGCCTCCTGACCTGGATCATTTTCGGAGTCGCCGCGGCGCCCGCCGCGCTCAGCTGCGCAACGCCCGCGGTCATCGGCTACGCACTCCTGAGCCTGACCGTCATACGAATGCTCCCCGTCGCCATCGCGCTCCGGGGTACCAAGTTCAACGCCAGCACGGTTCTGTTCCTGGGCTGGTTCGGCCCGCGCGGGCTCGCCACCGTGGTCTTCGCCCTCGCGGTGCTCGAAGAGAGCGAGATCGCCGGCGCCGAACGTATTTTTGGTGTCGCCGTTTGGACCGTGCTTCTCTCGGTTCTCCTGCATGGCATGACGGCGGGCGCATTGGCACGCCGTTACGGCGCACTCTGCAACAGCCGGGCCCAAGAGGACGGCGGCTTGACGGCCGCCGAAGCCCTTACCGTGCCCGAACACCCCGCACCACAGCGCCGCTGAAGGAGGGGCTTGGTCCTTGCGAGAATGGCGCCGCCCCGTGCATCCTCCCAGACTCGCTTCCCCACCATCGCTGC
>JBLIHL010000293.1:0-7525 GCA_047635895.1 Paracoccaceae bacterium
AGGACTTCCTGGGCGCGATTCAGGTCCACGAGATCGCGGCTCCGTGCGTTCCACGGCAGCTCCGTGAACACCTCAAGCCAGGTCCGCAGCATCGAGTGCTCGGACGCCTGCTCAGGCGTCCGCTCCAGTCGGCGCAGCTCGCGTCTAGCCTCGCGCTCGGCGTCCTCGGGCAGCTTCAGCGCGTCCACGCGCTCGCGGATCTCCTGGATCTCCGAGACGGAATCGTCGCCCTCACCCAGCTCACGCTGGATCTGCCGCAGCTGCTCGCGCAGGTAGTACTCACGCTGGGCGCCGTCGAGCGTCTCCTTCGTGTCCTGGCGGATCTTCATGCTGAGCTCAAGCACCGCATGCGCCTCGCCCAGGGCCTCCAATAGGCGGTCAAGACGCTTCTTGAGATTGAACGTCTCGAGGAGTTCCTGCTTCTCGGAGGCCGGCATGTCGAGGAATGTCGCGACCAGGTCCGCCAGCATCGCGGGCGATTCAATGCCCTGGACGGCCTGCTCGAGGTCCTCTGGCGTGCCCTGGGCCATAGCCAGAACTTCCTGTGCGCGCGCCTTGAGCGCCACGAAACGGGCCTCCAGAGCGCGCGAGGGCTTCTCGACCTCTTGGATGCGTCTGACCCGCGCGATCAGTACAGGCTCCGTGGCGACGAACTCCACCACCTCGAAGCGAGACTGGCCCTGGCAGATGGCCTGGTGGCGCCCGTCGGGGGCCGTCCAGTAGCGCATGATGTCTCCCACGGTGCCGACCTTGTAAAGGTCCGCAGGCCCGGGGTTCTCCTCGCGCTCATCGCGCTGGAGAAGCAGACCAATCTCGCGTTCCTCCGCCACCGCGGCACGGACGGCCACTACCGACCGCTCGCGCCCCAGCATCAGCGGAAGCACCACGCCGGGGAACAGGATCATGTTCCGCACGGGGACGATGACCAGCTCTTCGGTTCCGTCCGCGGCAGCGCCGGCGGATCGCCGGCGTGACGAGGTCTTCCGCCGCCCTTTTTTCTGGGCTTTCTTAGAAGTCGGCTTCTTACGCGCCGCCTTCTTGGCGACAGGAGCCTTCTTTCGTGCCGGAGCCTTCTTGCGGACAGGGGCTTTTTTGCGGACGGGAGCTTTTTTGCGCGAAGCAGGCTTCTTAGAAGTCCGCGACGAGGTCTTTTTTCGTGCCATGTATGGGAGCGGCCCGGTTCGACTAGGCGCTGCGTGAGAGCCTAATCGAACCGGGCCGCGCGAACACGTCCGGGAGCGCCTTTCGGGCGGCTAGTCCGCGGCGATGGAGGCCACGAAGACGCTGTTCTCACCTTCGAAAGCCCAGCGCTCCAGCGATCCTGCCACACCCTCGAAACGACACTCCGTCGGGTTCCCGACCACGGAGTCGTCGACGTCCGCAAGTGGGCTGTACCAACGGGATTCCGGCATCGAGCAGCACGAGCGATCCGGCATGGCCTCGCCCCTTACGTTCAGGGAGTCCTCGACCCCCATCACGAACTGGTCATCCTCGTAGTCGACCGTGACCTCGGCCAGGTGTACGTCGAGGATCGAACCCAGATCCGCGATCTGGGTGACGAAGGCGATTGCCGCCTCTCGCACCAGGTCACTCGGAGCGTCAATCCAGATCTGCGAGGACACCTTGGGCGTCTCGCCAATACCAAAGACCTCGACACCCTGGAGGTTCGACGAGCCCTCAAGGACCGCCACCACCTGGGTTCCCGCGAGGTTCACGCCGCCGTGGCTCCCGCCCGTGAAGGACCAGCCGAGCGCCGCACGGCGGCCGCCGGACATGGCCTCGGAGCTGATGTGGCAAGCGCCGCCCCAGACGGTCGCATCCCGTGCCTCAAGGTAGACGCCTGACGGCGCGTTGGCCGTCACGCCACCCAATGAAGCGTTCAACGAGCCGGGTAGCGACTCGGACAGAGCAGAAGCGCCCCCTGCAGCCTGTAGATCCGCCGCTGCGGCCACCGCCGTCTCCAGCGGAACCGCGGAGAACGCAAGGGACCCCTGGGATGGCGCCGCATCAGCGTCGTCCTGGCTTGAGCCTCCGTTGGGGAAGCCCAGCGCGAGCCAAAGGGCTGCGCCCGTTCCGGCGATGGCGAGGAGAGTCCACTTCATGATTGTCCTGCGAAGGTTGCTACAAGAGATCGGATAGGGGCGAGGCAAAGCACTCACGACCCTTCCGGCAGTGCTCGGGCTCGCACTGGAATCCATCTGGGCCAAGGACCTTGTAGGTCACTCCGCACCAGCAATGCTGGCTCGCATCGAGAACCTCATGATCTTCCATCGGTGGTTCTTCCGCCATCATGAGCTTCTTCGAGGAAAGATGCTGGCAATAAGGGCTGACCAGGGGCTTCTGTCGATTCGTCATGGGTCAGGATGAGGCGTGCATCGAGGGTAAACAGCGGGATGAAAGAGCGCTCATACGAGCTGTTCCAGAGCGCGATAGATCACGCCCTTCATGAGATGAACCTTGTAGCCATTGTGCTCCAAAGGCACAGCGTCGGCCATGGCAGCCTCACCGGCGGCGTTCCACGCGTCAGGACCCATTTCCTTGCCCACAAGGGCCGCGCTGGCCTCCGGCGAGGGCCACGGCATCGGCGCGACGCCCCCGAGGACCACGTAGGCATCTTGGATCGTGTTGCCGTCGAGGACGACCGAAACGGCCACGGCACCGAGTGCGAAGTCGTAGGAGGCGCGCTCCTTGAACTTCATATAGGTCGAGCGCCAGCCAGATGGCGCCGCGGGCACCGTGATCTTGGTCACCACTTCGTCCGCGTCTAGCACGCACTCTCGGTCGAGGGCGACGTCCGGAAGCAAGTAGTAGTTCGACAGCGGGATCTCCCGCTCGCCCCTGGGTCCCTGGGCCGTCACGACGGCGCCGTGGAGAATGAGCGCGGGCGCCATGTCCGAGGGATGCGTGAAGTAGGAAGGTCCCCCACCAAGGATCGCTGCGTACTTGTTGAAGCCGAACTCCGCGAGGCAGACGTTGCCGCCTTTCTTGAAGCAGCTAACGCTCGGATGGCGATAGTAGGGACAGCGCGGCTTCTGGTTCAGGTTGCCGCCGATCGTGGCCTGGCTACGGATCTGGGGACTCGCGATCGACTTCGCGGCCTCGATCAGCGCCGGGAATCGCGTCGCGATTTCCTCGCTGTCGGCGATTTCCTGGATCGTCACGAGGGCACCGAGGGTGATCGATCCATCGCTAGCGACGTCAATCCCGCCCAGCGGAAGGCCGCCAATCTCCACGAGCGCCGTCGGCGCCGCGATGTCGTCCTTCATGACGGTCAGGATGTCCTGGCCGCCGGCAATCACCTGGGGTGCGGTACGTGACCGCTCCGCAGGCAGCTCGGCAATCGCCTCGTCCAGCGACTTGGGCGTCTTTAAATCAAACGGCTGCATCAGACCTTCCCGTAAAGGGCCTCGAGAACGTTGTCCGGGGTGAACGGCATCTTGGTGAGGCGCACGCCACACGCGTTGTAGATCGCGTTAGCGATCGCGCAGTGGCCGGGGATGATGGTCGCTTCCGCCATCCCGCAAACCGACTCGCGCTCGTCTTCATCGTCGATGAGCGCGATCATCTCGGGCATCTCTTGGGAGCCCGCGATCTTGTAGCTGTCGAGGTTGTCCGAGAGCATGTATCCGTCCTGCTCATCAAAGACGCGCTGCTCCAGGAGTGCATAGGACAGCGCCTGGATCATGCCGCCGTTGATCTGACTGCGGAGCGCCATTCGGTTGAGCGGCAGGCCCTGGTCCTGGATCGCCACCATCTTGAGCACCTTGATCCGCCCGGTCAGCACGTCAACCTCCACCTTGGCCGCCTGGGCGCCATGGATGTTGCCCTGGTACAGGGCCTGCTTGAAGCGGCCCCTGAAGGTCATTGGCTCGCGCAGAAGCGCGCAAACGGCCTTCCAGCTAAGCGATTGATCCGCTCCAGCCTCCGCGACCATCACGCGACCTCCCTTCCAGACGTAGCCGCCCACAGGAGCGCCAAGAACCGGCTCGAGCTTGGCCTCGAGGGCCTCCCTCATCTTGTGAGCACCATCCTTGATGGCCGGAGCCGAGCTACCCGTGGTCACGCTGCCGCCTGACGCGACGCTCTGGGGCAGCTCACTGTCCCCAATCTTCGCCGTCACGTCGGCCACGGTCAGCCCGAGCTCCTCAGCAACGATCGCGGCCACGTAGGTGCGCGAGCCCGTGCCCAGGTCCTGGGTCGCCGTCGCCGAAACGACCGTCCCATCCGGGTTCACCGTCACGTCGCATTGGGACGCCCGTCCGCCCGGGCCCCAGCCCGCGACGCCAAACCCAATCCCGACCGCGATGCCGTTCTCCGGCACTCCGTGCTGCGTACGGTTGGGGTGTTCGTTCCAGCCGATCGCCTCCGCGACGGCGTCAAGCTGGCGATGATGGACCTTCGACGGAAGGTTGAGCTTGCGAATCTCGACGGGATCCATCTTCAGCGCGTATGCGACCTCATCCACAGCCGACTCCATGCCAAACGCCGCCTGGGGATGCCCGGGCGCGCGCATGGCGCGGTTGCTGTCAGTCGCCGTCTTCACCGCGACGATCTTCGAGGAGACACTTTCGACGTCATAGCGGTAGGGCGCGTTCGGAAGCGCCCCTCGTCCCTGACCACCGAGCTTCTCCGCGTCCAGGTCGACCGCGATGAACTTGCCGGTGGCGTCCGCGCCGAGGCGCAGGCGCTGGCGCGACCCCGAGCGGTTGCCCGCCATGACGAATTCGTCCGACCGCGAGAGCATGAGATGGACCGGCCGCCCCGTTTCGCGGGCGATACGCGCCGCGAGCGCTCCTTCCGTGCCTGCTCCGAACTTGGCGCCGAAGCCGCCGCCCATGTGGGGCGTCAGCACGCGAATGGCGTCGGCATCCACGCCCAGGGGGTCACGGAACTGACCGGGCATACCGCTGACGTTCTGAGTCGAGGCGTAGATATGCAGGAAGCCGTCGCGCTCGATGGGATCCACGACGTGACCGTGCGTCTCCAGGCACACGTGGTGCTGGACCGGGATCTCAATGTCGACCTCGGCCACGGCGGCTGCTCCCTTGAGAATCGCCTCGATCTCGTCCTTGTCGCCCGACTCCGAAGCGCTCGTCACGTTGCTCTCAGCGCCGCGCGAGTAGTTCACGAGGGGCGCGTCCGCCTTCTTAGCGGCCTCCGGCGAGACCACCGGGGCGAGATTGGTCGCATCCACTATGATCGCGCGCACGCCGTCCATCGCGGCCTCGGGCGATTCCGCCGCGACCACTGCGATCACCGAATCATCGCCAGAGTAGCGAACCTCGGATCCGGGCTCTTTCTCGATGTGAATGTGAACGACACCGGGGAGAAGCCGCGCGGCATCCACGTCGACGGAGTTGATCTTCGCACGCGGGACCGGGTGACGGAGAATCCGCGCGTACAGCATGTTGGGCAGCCGCACGTCGTGGGTGTAGACCGCCCGCCCTGTGACCTTATCGGGTCCGTCAATCCGGCGGATATCCCGGTTGAGCACGTCGAGATCGGCGCGCTTGCCCCAGCTTGGCTCCGTCGTTTTCGGCACCTGGGCCTGCGGGGCTTCCGCGTCCTGATTGTCTTGAATGCTCATCGACCTGCCTCCTGGGACTCACCAGAGGCGGAATTCGCCCGTGATGCCTGCACGGCCTTAGCCGCATCAAAGATGTGCGGGTAGGTGCCGCAGCGACAGAAGTTGCCGGAGAGCTCGTACTTGAGCTCGTCCAGGCTCGCGTCCGGCTTGCGATCCAGCGCGACGTGGGTCGCGACAATGAAGCCCGGCGTGCAGAAACCACACATGAGGCCATCCTTCTCGCAGAAAGCGTCCTGGACGTCCGAGAGCGCCTCCGACGAGCCGAAGCCCTCGACGGTCGTGACTTCCTTGCCCTGGCACTGAACCGCGAGGGTCAGGCAGCTGTAGGCCGGCTTCCCGTCCACGACGATGGTGCAGGCGCCGCAGGAGCCCATGTCACACACCTCTTTCGTACCCGTGAGCGCTGGCTCCAAACGGGTCCTCAGCGCGGAGAGGAGCGTCGTCCGCGGCTCGACCGTCACCTTGCGGGCCTGGCCGTTGATCATCAGCTCGATCTCGGTCATGCCGGTCGTCGTCGCGGCACCCTCGGCCGCAGCGGCTTCCTGGCCGGTCGCCGTAGCAGCGGCCGAAGCAGCAGCATGGGCGGCGAGCGCGCCGGTGGCAGCGGCCGCGCCTCCCGCACCCTTGAGGAAGGAGCGGCGCGTGAGCGGCGGGGCGGGCGCGTCGCCCTCTGGCTTGTGTTCAATCATTTGAATGGAGGGCCCGGAGTCGTCCGGTGCGGCTAGAGCTTGATCCATAGTAGAGACGGCCAGGTCCATGCGCCAGAAGTGCGGAGTGAAGTGCACTCTGAGTAATACAGACTCACAGAGTCGTAACGCGAGCTTGACCCGGGACCTCCATTCACCGACCTTTCGCCCATGCATCTCTCCCTGAGGACAGACATCAAGACCCACTTCAAGGCGAGCTTCGCCGCGCCGCTGAGCCTCTGCAGCGTCATCCTGCTACTGGTTGCCACGGCCTGCGGCCCACAGCAGTCCAGGGACCCAGCTCTCCGGATCACCGCGCTACCGGACTCGAAGACCACCGAACTGGACCCTAAATACCGCTTGGTAGCGAACCACCTCAGCCAGGTGCTCGGCATCCAGGTTGAGTATGTGGCCGTCACCGACTACGCGGCCTCGGTCGAGGCGTTCAAGAACGGCGACGTCCAGCTCGCCTGGTTCGGCGGCGTTTCCGGCGCCCAGGCACGCAGCGCCGTGAAGGGAGCACGCGCCATTGCCTATGGCACCATCGATCCCCAGTTCCGCTCCTACTTCGTGGCCCACCAGGGCGCGGGCATCGAGCCCAGCTCCGACTTTCCGACGAGCCTTCAGGGCAAACGCTTCACGTTCGGGGCGGCTGGCTCCACGTCAGGACGCGTCATGCCTGAACATTTCCTCCGCGAGGCAACGGGGATGGCCCCGGATGAGTACTTCAGCGAGGTCAACCTGAACGGCGGCAAGCACGCCATCGTGGCGAAGAGCGTCGAGAAAGGCGTTTACGACGCGGGGGTCCTCAACTTCAAGACGTACGAGAACATGGTGGCGGCCGGCGAGCTCGACCCCACGCAGTGCATCAAGATCTGGGAGACGCCGCCCTACGCCGACTACAACTGGACGGCTCACCCGGATATCGAATTCAAATTCGGCAAGGGCATGACGGATCGCCTTCAGCAGGCGCTGATTTCGATCACTGATCCCGTGCTGCTGGACGCACTCCAGCGCCCAGACGGACTCATCCCGGCCAAGAACAGCGACTTCGCGCGCATCGAGGCCATCTGCCGTGAGGTCGGGCTCATCGATCGGTGACGATCTGCTCGAAACAGTCGCCCTCGGGCGGCATCGGCTTCGAGCTTGAGCGCGTCTCCGTGGCCTTCTCCGGCAGGGCCGCGCTGAAGGACGTCACGCTGGCCCTTAGCTCCGCCAGTACCGTGGCGGTTATCGGCCCTAGCGGTGCGGG
>JBLIHL010000294.1:0-7511 GCA_047635895.1 Paracoccaceae bacterium
CAGCACGATGCAGCGGCTCTGCTCTCGATGCGCGAGCAGCAGCTGCGGAAGGTGGCTGAGAGCTTCGGCTCACAGGACGTCGACGTGAAGGTCTTGATGGATGAAGATGTCGCGAAGACCATCGTCCGCTCCACAAGCTCGAGCGCCACATCGTTTTTGGTGCTCGCAACCCATGGTCGGCGTGGCATTGAACGCACGCTCCGCGGAAGCGTCGCGGAGGAAGTCATTCGGCACGCGACCGTGCCCGTTCTATGCATGCCTATGGCGAAGATCTAGGTCTCGCTGAGCAGCAAGACGTGGCAGTACCGTACGGCCAGCGGCCTCGCGCCCCGTGAGGACGTCCGCAGAGAGAGGCGCGCGAACGAGCCGAGCTTTCGGGTTGGGCTCCGTTGGTTCCGGGCATGGACGTTCCGCAGGATGGGCGCGACCCCATCACGCTCCCCCACTCTGATTCCAACGCAGCCCCAGTTCAGGCCTGTGGGCCCCAAGAGGGTGAGCCCCGATGCGATAGGCCCCCGCGCCATCTGGCCTCCGTGGCGATCGCGCTGTTCGTAGCCTGCCTCACGGCCGTCGGGTCGACCCTGGCGCTCTGGCGCTCTGGCGCTCTGGCGCTCTGGGGCTCTGGGGCTCTGGGGCAGCGGCTCCCGCCGTCCTCCCAGGCATCGACTTCAATGTCGCCCCCTTAGAGGACTTCCTGGGCCCCCATTGGGCAGACCGCCAGCCAGCATGAGGCCCACGGCAGCGGGAGGCCCGATTTCCGGCCCCCCCCCCGTTTGGACTTCCTATCCCTCGTCGAGAAAGAGGGTGGCGATGCAGAACGCGGGCATGGGGATCTCCAGATAGGTCGGATCGAAGGACCTCCTGCTAGAGGGTCTCTACGTAGGGACCATGGCGAACGCTCCCTGGCCCCAGGGGTTCAATGGACCTCTCGGTTTACGAGAACAGGGGAACTCTGGCAGAATTCGGTGCTGAGCTCGTTCACCTGCGACCGCAACCCACTCAAGAGACAATCGATGGCAGCCTCACCCGAAGAAATGGCCGCGGCAATGATCGCGAACATGAAGGAGAAGACGGGCAAGACGCTCCCCCAGTGGCTTGCCGTGGCGAAGAAGAGCGGCCTGGCCAAGCACGGCGAACTCGTCAAGCACCTCAAGGCCGACCATGGCATGACCCACGGCTTCGCCAATCTCGTGGCCCATGGGCACCTGAAGTCCGGCGCCGACAGCCATGCCCCCGACGACCTCGTCGCGGCGCAGTACGCGGGCAAGAAGGAAGCGCTCAGGCCCATCCATGACGCGCTCATGGCCGTCGTCGCGAAGCTCGGCGATGACGTCGAGATTGCGCCGAAGAAGGCCTACGTGAGCCTGCGCCGAAGCAAGCAGTTCGCCATCATCCAGCCGTCGACCGCCACGAGGGTGGACGTCGGGATCAACCTCAAGGGAGTGGAGCCGACGGAGCGCTTGGAGGCTTCGGGGAGCTTCAACTCCATGGTCAGCCACCGCGTGCGGATCACCAAGAAGAGCGAGGTGAACGCCGAGCTGAAGAAGTGGCTCAAGGCCGCCTACCAGTCCTCCTGAGAGGCGGTCGCCCCGGCCTCCGGCTCTGGGCGTTGGTGCATGAAGACTGGATGGCGACCTAAATCTCCCGCCCCCAAGAGAGTCGTCGAGCGATCTTCACTGAATTCGGCCATCCGAGCTCCCGCATCCTGTTGAGAGCGTTGCACGCGAGCACGGCCTCCGTCTCCTGCGCGCCTCGGACTCGCGCGCGGAGGTGGCCGCCGAAGATCGCCTTGTAGCGATAGAAGGCGCTCTCAACCCGACCCTGACGATGGCACCCGGACTCCTTCTGCCATTGTCGTCGACCGATCTCCCCCACCCGCCTGACTGTTCGGTTGCGCGCCGTTGATCTTCGCCGCCGCGTTGAGGTACGCGCGGTACTGGAAGGTGGCACCACGACGTCCGCTCCCTTGGCTTCGGCGGCATCGTAGATCGGCCTGGTGTCGTAAGCAGCGTCAGCTGTGACTGAGCAAATGGGTCGGCTCACTTTCTTGATGATCGCTAGGCGCGGGGGACGGCCTCCTGAGGGCCGATTCAGGCACCAACGCCCTCGCAGGACCCCCGGGGAGGTCATGCTCGAGCTGTAACAGGCGACGACGGAAGCACCCGTTGGACGAAGGCCCGCTCGTACTCGGCCCAGTTGGTGACCCGATACTTCGTCTTGTACTGCGGGTGGACTCGGGCGTTCATGCTGGGACCATCGGCTAGCCAGGGTCTGGACGGGAGGACACGCGCGTCGAGCTTGCTGAGGGCGGGGAGAATGCATCAACGCCCACCAATGCCCCGGCAGCTTGAAAACAATCCGGCATCAGCCGCGTAAGGCAGTCCTCACGCCACATCCCTCACCCATCCCCATCCCATGTTATTGCCGCCAATTCTGCTCGCCCTGAGCCTCTGTTCGCCCGCGCTCCAAGAGGCATCCACGTCTGAGCTGGACGCTGAAAAACAGAATGCCATCAACGGCATCTTTAGCGCTTACGACACCCCAGACCAAGCTGGTATGTCTGTGGCTGTCTACCGCCATGGAGCGCTGGCCTACGCGCGCGGCTTCGGATTGGCCTCGATGGAGCATGGAGCGCCCAACACCCCGGACACGATTTTCCGCATCGGCTCCACGTCCAAGCAGTTCACCGCCGCCTGCGTCGTGCTGCTCAGCCTGACGGAAGAGCTTGCCCTGGAGGACGACATCCGTACCTTCCTTCCGGAGATGCCCGACTATGGTGCGCCGATCACGATCCTGAACCTGCTCAATCACACCAGCGGCCTACGCGATTACCTGCTCCTGGCCAGGATGATGGGGCGCAGCATCGACGGCATGTCCATCGAAGAATGCGTGGCGGCCGTGGCCCGCCAAGAGGGACTCAGCTTTGCGCCAGGCCAAACCTATAGCTATAGCAATTCTAACTACCTCTTGATCGGGGAGATCGTCAAGCGCGTCAGCGGGCAGAGCTTGGCCGAGTTTGCCAAAGAGAATATCTTCGGGCCCCTGGGCATGGAATCCACCCATTTCCATGACCGCCACGGACAAGTGGTCCGCGGACGCGCCATGGGCTACTCGCCCAACGAGAACGGGGAGCTAGAGCTCGACATCAGCAAGAACGATTGCGTGGGCGACGGTGGAGTCTTCACCACGGTGCGCGACATGCTGCGCTGGGACTCCAATTTCTATGACGAGAAATTGGCCGGCGGCCTGCCGTTCAATGCGGTCATGCAAACCAAGGGGCTACTTAACGATGGCTCAAGCATCAACTACGGCTGCGGGCTCGGATTGGCCAAGTACGGCGGCTTGCCCCTGGTCATGCATGCTGGGGAATGGGTGGGCTACGTTGCAGAGATCATTCGCTTCCCCGAGCAAGAGACAACCATCATTTGCCTGGCCAATCGCACCGACGTCAGCCCCACCCGCCTTTGCGTGAAGGTCGCGCGTGTAGTGCTTGAGGAGCAACTCGGGACCAATCCTAAACTGGAGACCCGCCGCGAGCACCCTGCCGCCCTGGAGCCACCCGTCGATGTTGAGGACACGGGTCTTCCGATGAGCGAGGCTCCGCTGGCGGATTATGCGGGCACCTATCGCAGCGCCGAGCTGGACAAAAACTGGAGCATCTCGGAAAGCGCCGGTTCGCTGTGGATGCATCGTCCGTGGGGCCCCCCGCTACAGCTGGATAGGTCCGGGACCGATCAGTTTACCCAGAAGCGCTTTCAGCTTCAGTTCGTTCGCTCGCCGGAGGGAATCGACGGATTCCGACTCTGGATGCAGAACATGGGCTCTTTCATGCTGAAGCGTCAATAGCGGTGCTTCCTTCATTTGCTGTTACTACACGGAGCACCTGATCCCCGCCGTCACCGTCGGTTGCTTGCTTCGCCCAGCACCAGACGTCGCGTCCCCCTTGACCCCACCCACAACGACGAACTGCGGAAGAGCGTGCCGACCGACTGAGGGCTACAGAGCCTGCGTATGCCCGTAGGGTCCCATCGCTGCTGAAGTTGTAGTACTCGACTCATCGCTCGGAAACGCCTCCACCATCTGACGAGCAACCCACCCCGCCGTCGGGTCCTGGTCACGTTGACGAGCAAGATCTTGCGCCGATCTTGCGACATGTCGACGAAACAGTACGGGCGCTGGAACCTGACGGGTGGCACGACGAAGAGGTGGCACGCTGCTGTCACAGCCAAGTGGTTGTGGAGGAACGTCCTCCACAACTGCTCCGCTTCCCTCGGGCGCGTGCGCACCAGGCACTGGGCGTATGTCGAGATCGCGACCCCGTTGCCCAACAGGGCAAGCTCGTCCCTGATCCATGGTGCACCCCACGTGACGCTCTCGCTCGACAGGCGGATGATGAGCACGAGGACTGCCAGCGGTATCGGCGACTGGGCAGGCTACGACCGAGACCTCCTTCGCCAGTAGTGCCGAAAGCGGTGGCGGTGCTACTTGCTAACTGCCGCATGCTGGGCGATGAACAGCGCTTCGCGCCACTCCCTCAGAATCCGCATCACCGTGATCCAGAAGCTGAGGTCGCGGCCGGCAAACGACGCCCTCAACGGACCCTGAGGAGCGCAGACTGGGTTTTCGTAGGCACAACCACGGTCATTCGTGGAGGCCGCCGACCATACTCATCTCCCTCGATGTTGACCCTATCTGGCATCACCAAGTCCTACAGAGCTCGCACCCTATTCACGGCGGCGGCGTTGCAGCTCAATCGCGGCGACCGCATCGGCCTTGTTGGGCCAAACGGGGCCGGCAAGACTACGTTGCTCAAGCTATTGCCGGACAAGCTCACGCCCGACCACGGCGAGCGCGGGCTCGGCCACAACGTCTTGGCCGGCTAATACTCGCAGTATCCAGTCGAGATGCTGGAGCCCGGGCGGACGGTGCTCGAAGAAGCGCTCGACACCGACGCGAGGGTGTCAGAACAAGCCGTGCGCACCTTGCCGGGGTCGTTCCTATTCTCGGGGGACTCGGTGTCCAAACGGGTAGAGGTGCTGATCGGTGGCGAGAAGAGTCGCCTGGCCCTCGTCAAGTTGCTGCTCGATCCGCCGAACCTCCTGCTCATGGACGAGCCGACGACGCATCTCGACGTGTCGAGCATCGATGCGCTCGTGGCCGCGATCACGCAGTTCGAGGGAACGCTGGTCTTCATCAGCCATGACGTGCACTTCATCAAGGCCCTTGCTAACAAGGTGGTTCACACGGCCGGAGGCCTGCTCACGCCGTACCTTGGCGACTACGAGTTCTACCTACACAAGACGAAAGCCGCCTCGGCGCGCGCAGCAAGGAGCTGGCCCGCGAACTCGAGACCAACACCGAACGCCTTTCCAAGTTGTCGTCGAAGTGGGAAACCAAGGCAGATATCCTAGAGCTCGGCTGAGGCGGATAGGAACTCCAGATGCGACCGGGCAGGCCGCCGTATGCTGCCATCCTATCCATTCTCTGTGTGCCGTCAGGGCTTCGGCTGACTGATGGGATACTGCCGGCTCACCAGGGCCCCACGCTTTGGATCCGAACCTTGCCGGCATCAATGCTGAGGTAGAGGACCACGGCAGGCGTATCGAGCACTCCATTCGTACTGCTCCCGAGCGCTGTCATCTGGAAGTCGTGATCCGGCCCACCATCGGATCCAGCAGAAGCGATGAACGGCAGCTTGGCTGCCAACACCGTCTTCAAGTTCCCCTCGTTATCGACCAGGATCAGCCCCCCGTCGGAAGCCACCTCGAGCGCGCTGGGCGCACGGAGCATCAGCGCCGCCTCCTCGTACCTCTCGTGGTAGAGGTGACCGACGAACGCCTGGGTCGTACGCATGGGCCGTTGGAACCTCGAATACGTAAGTCCGAGGCCAACGAGAACCGCGGCAATCGCCAGGGCCGTTTTTGTGTACTTTTTCATTCGATCATCCGGGGCGGGCGGGCGGGCAAGCGAGAGTACGATACGCGAGATGTGGGTCACCTCCAATTCGAAGTCGTCGACTTTGCCGCTGCGGTGACTCTGCTGGACCCTCGTACTGTTCCATCGCTGGGCCCATACAACCTGAGGCACTGCTAGGGCGAGTCGCCGCCGCCAGTCAGGCTCGCGTGCCCCGAACCAAAGGAGCGAACACGGGGATGGCGAGCGCAGCAAGGCAGCGGAGTCCCTGCGGGCTCGACTGGGAACGCGATGAAGAAGCGTAGTGAAGAGCTCCGTTGAATGAAGATGCAAGTGTTCAAGCCGGGGCATCCGTAGTCGTTCGACTGACTGGTGCCGGCCGGTCGTCGCTGTAGCACTCGGCGTTCTCCCTCATCGTTCGTTGCAGGTGCGACTCCCCCATCGGGATGATTTCGTCAGTGCACTCTCGGAGGAGGCTCCCGATGACGCGCTCCACATGACGTTGTCGCATGACAGCCGTCGAGTGAGCATGATCACCACCATTGGGATCGGCGGCTAACCAGGCTTCAACCGGAACCTCGCTCACCAATGGTGCCGCAACCCGTTGTGGTGTCACCTGCTGAACGGATAGGTCTTCCAAGCGGGCAGTCGATGTGGCGTCCACGGTACCTGGGGGACCCATTTGCAGCAGGCACCCTCCCCCACGACACCCGACACAGCGCACACCGTCGACGCTGCGCTTCAGCGATAACTCACGAGCCATCCGGCGCAGCCTCGGAACGAGATCGCGCTCGCGGGAATGTCTGCCTCGATCTCGTAGACCTGCCATTCCGCCGACGCGGCGCGGCGTGCATCCAGGCTGTCGAATAGTGCGGGCGGATCCTCATGGGCGTCGGCAGTGGAATCGGCGAGGACGCGCAGGCGTAGGAAGCTGAAGCCGTCGCCGACGGGCTCGGCACGGGCCGCGGCCCGCAGGGTCACGCGCTGCCCCCGGGTACGGCTTCACGCCGATAAACTGAGCGATTCTGCCGGAGGCCTCTCCGATTTCGTCAGCCGGGTCTCGCCGGATCACCGCGGCCGCAGCACCGCGGTAAGTACGAACGTCTACCCCGCGCCTCAGCTTGGCCGCCCCCTGCAGCCAACCCTCCACTTTACTCAGGCGAAGGCACGGCCTCCCGAACTCGCCCCGCTTCAGTCTGCACCCCACAGAGGGTGTCGGCCCTTCGATGATTCGAGGCCCAAGCTGCGAGTACTGATCTTGGAACTAGAGCAGTGCCGTACAGGGAGCGCGTCAGACAAATGAGGGGCTCCCCGGTGATGGATGGGGTCCAACTGCGACGAGTGCCTGGGCTTCGTGACCCATCCCGACAAAGTGACGCGGCATCGGGACCCGAAGCGTGCTCATGACACGGTGAGAAAATGCCCGTACTCGCGCGTCGATGAATTCGCACCCTCTACGGATTTCCCCGAAGTTGTGCCGCTGGACGTTGAGAGTCGCTTGTCAACTTCAAGGCGGGCCACTCGGCGACCCGAAAAGCCTAGCGCGGGTCATGATTTTCTAAACCGCAGGACACTCGCCAAGCTCTGATGCAGCAGTT
>JBLIHL010000295.1:0-7491 GCA_047635895.1 Paracoccaceae bacterium
CGGCGTACAAGATCGGGGAGGGCGACCTGGGCGTGGCCTTCGGCGCCTGCGGATCATCGCACCCCGGGAGCAGCGCTGAGCTCGCAAGGGCTGCGAGCAGCGCCGCTCGACCGAGGCGGGAGGGCCGGAAGGAGGGCCCGAAGGAGGGCCCGAAGGAGGGCCAGCACGGGGGCCGGGACGAGGAGGGGGGCGAAGGGGGAAGGGGCATAGTGCGGCGGGTGGTGTGGGCTATGGCTAACCGGCGTCCTCGCCGTCGTTTCCCGAAGAGTCGCGACGATCGAAATGTCCCAGGAAGGGGAGGACCTTGTCGACCAGGAACCCATAGGTGCTCAGCACGTTGGTTTCCACGGTGGCGAGGTCCTGGGTGGGGATGGGGCCGAAGGAGCCCTGGACTTCGATATACAGCGACCGCGGGTCCGGGTTGTAGGACTCAATCCGGAGGCCGAAGGCGCTGGACTGCTCCGGGTCGGGCCCGAATCCCAATCTGAGACCGACCAGGTGAGGCGAGCGGCCGAGGCGATCGAGCTCGTCGCCGAACCCAAAGAGCCGATCACGAAGGAAGGTCCGGGTATCGGTGGCCGTCTTTGGGTTAACCAGGCTTCGCAGGATGATCTGCTGGCCCGCGTAGACGGGAATGCCACGCAGGGGGGCCGAGCGCTCGGCAATCTCCCGGACTTGGGCCGCAAAGGTCTCGTGCGTCAAACTGCCACGCTCCTCCCGGAACTGCAGTCGATCGGCGAGAAAGGCCACCTGGGAGACGGCGCCGGGGGAAACGACGGGATTCGAGAGCACAGGCCCCTGAGGCCCGATCTGGAAGCCGGCGTAAGCGGGCTGGCCGCCCTCGAACATCTCGTTATGAAGCCTCTGAATGGGCCTCGGGTCCGGGGGAGCAGGCGGATGGAGGAGCTCGCAGAGGAGCGCAATCGTGCGGGTCGGATAGGTCATTCAGCGGTCCACGGTAGTCATTCGGTCGCCCTTCCGGCCCCGTTGGGCCGCTCCCGAGGCTTTTTTATTCGGCCGGGGGAGACAAAACTCGGTTCCGCGACCACTTTCCTCTCTCACCTGACCGACACGTTCGTAGAGTCCCGCGATTCTGCGTTCTCGATTCCCCTCCCGTCTCATGAAGAAAAGCCTCCTCCTCGCTCTACCCATGGTGCTGCTCGCGACCCAAGCGATCGCGGCTCCAGCGGCTATCACCCCCATCGCGGCCTACTCGGCTGGCGTAACGGCGTTCGGCGTAACGGCGTACCAGGACTCCATATTCGGCGAGCCGGTGACCGTGAACGGCGTCCGGATCTCGGATATGGCCATCAAGCGCTTCCTGGTCTACGGGCCGGGACGCAACGCGCTCGACGCCCGCAAGCTCCAGATCCTGATGGATCACGAGCGCGATCTGCGTCGAACGCAGCTGCGTGAGGACGTGGCCGAGGAAATGTCGGGCGCCGGCGATGCCGAGATCGACGCAGCAGTGGATAAGCGCATGAAGCGCTTCGATTTCAACCCTGAGGGGCTGGAGCGACGCCTCGCCATGGAGAAATCGGGCTTCCAGGAGCGCTATCCGACGCTCGACCACGAGGTCGAGCTCCAGCGCGCCTACGGCTCGGGTGACTGGTACCGCGACCAAGTTCGCCAGACCATGTCCTTCGACCAGCTCTTCTTTCCGGATCACCCGGACACCTGGCCAGAGCTCTCGGTCGAGGCTATCCACGCCAACTCGCCCCAGGTTGACCTGATCGCCGACTACGGCAAATACTACGAGCAGCGCCTCGCCATCGCCGAGGAGGCTGGCAAGCCCATCGAGCCCGAGCAAGAGATGATGATGTCGCTTCTCCGCGACTTCGTCATGGGCGCTCTTTGGACGCTGGCTGACGTGAAAACGAGCACCCAGGGCATCCCCGAGGAGCTCGCGATGGTGATCGACGGCGGCGACTGGCGCGCCGAGATCGCGACCCAGGACGTCTACGACGAGATGCGCGCCTCCTTCAGCGACCAGGACATCTCGGACGCCAAGCTCTCGCTGGCGCTCATGGAAGCAGCTCGCCAGAAGCTGGCCTCCGCCGAAGTGCTCATGCCGGAAGAAGAATTCCGCACCATGGTCGCTGACATGCGCACGCAGATGGCGGGCGGCATGTTCAACATGGACTTCATGGCTCTCCAGGGCCACGGATTCCCGTCCGCTGAGTCCTACGAGGAGCACCTGCGCCTCGTCGAGTCGTACAAGCGGATGGTCGAGGACAAGCTCGTCATCGGCGATGACGGTTCGATGGGCACCGAGCTCCAGGGTCACATGCGGATTGCGAATGGCATCATGGGCCTTGCGAAGTCCCACGCTGACATCCTGCTCGTCTCCGCCTTCGACTTCCCGAACTTCGAGTGGAAGGAAGACGGCTGGCAGAAGGCCTATGACCGCTCTAACGATCTGCGCGCCCAGGTCGACAGCTACGTCGACACGGTCGCTGCGGACAACGTGGCGCGCGCCGCGGCTTCCGCGAAGGGCGAAAACTACAACCCCGATGTGGATGTGCTGCCGTTCGGTCGCTGGTGGGCAGATTTCCTGCGAAGCAACAGTGAATACTGGGACCCGCCCCTTCCCGTCGTCGGCAAGGCTCCGCCCGCCATCGGCCTGAAGAACTTCGGTGCGTTCCAGGACGCTCCGATGACCCGCAACGACATGAAGCGCGCAATCGGTGAGTCCGAGTACGAGCACTTCCTCGCGAACGACGCCATCGTCGACAACATCTTCTTCGAGATGGAGCCGGGCACCGTTGCTGGTCCGTTCCGCGGCCCGAAGGGCTACTACATCGTCTACCTCAAGAGCCGTTCGGCCCCGTCGAACCCGCTCAACATCCGCAGCGACGAGCGTCACCGCTCGATGCTCCAGGAAGACTGGATCCGCAAGAGCTTCCAAGCCTACGCCCACACGGCGCTGGATGAAGCCACGCTGAGCGGCCTGTAGGTCGATGACATAGCTCGGTGCTGCCCTCAAGGGGGGGCGGAGCGAAAGAAGGGCGCTGGAGCATGTCTCCGGCGCCCTTCTTTTTTTGTTGGGAGGGTCTGGGTACCGATGGGCTGTTCCCGGCCTACCCTTGTCGGTCTTATGAAACGCCTTGGCGATCTCTACCGGCTACTGCGCCCGCACGCAGCGCCCTACATCCTGACCCTCTTGCTAGTCGTGCTGCTTGGCACCGTGAGCGCGCTCCTCCAGAAGGGCGCCTACGGTCTCTTGGACCCGACCTGGACCGTGCTGTTCCCCGACGAGCCGAAGGTGGTCCCGGCTACGCCCGATGTGGAGATTCCCGGGTTCTTTACCCCGGTGAAGGAAACGGTTGAGGCGTGGAAGGTCAGCCTCGAGGAGTCGATCCTGGGCGATCCGGAGACGCTCGCGGAAAGCAAGCCCCAGCGTAAGACCGCGCTATGGCGCATTGGAGGGACAGTGGCCGTCATGGCACTCCTCGCGGCGCTCGCTCAGTATGCGATGGGGGTGCTCAGCGGCTTTGTCGCCCTGAAGATGATGGTGTCACTGCGCATGCAGCTCGCGCGGCACCTCATGGGGCTCTCGATGCGCTATCACTCGTCGCGTAAGTTCGGCGACCTGCTGTCGCGGATCAGCAGCGACGTGGGGCAGACGACCCAGGTCGTTCAGCTCATCCT
The DNA here is from genome assembly GCA_047635895.1 of Paracoccaceae bacterium. Lineage (GTDB taxonomy): Bacteria > Planctomycetota > UBA1135 > UBA1135 > Saltatorellus. The sequence goes on from JBLIHL010000295.1 coordinate 3,652, forward strand.
GAAGGATCTCGTGCAGGAGCCTCTCCTGTTTGCCGTCTCCGTGGCGGGAGCGTTCTTCTTTGCGCCCAAGCTGACGGTGTTCGTTCTGCTTGGCCTACCGCTCTTCATTATTCCGATCGCCATTCTGCTCAAGAGGGTGCGGCGCAACAGTCACAAGAGCGCGACCCAGCTCGGGTCGACCTTCCAGGTGCTAACGCAGATGTTCCAGGGCGTTCGCACGGTGAAGGCGTACCGGGCCGAGGAGCGTGAGCTGGCGCGCTTTCAGGCGACCAACGACGACTTTGTCGATGCGACCATGAAGATGGTGAAGGCTTCGGTGCTCTCGCGCGCCTGGACGATCTTCTTCACGAATTTCGGCATCGCGGCGGTGGTCGTGATGGCGGGTTACCTCGTGCTGGGTGACAAGGAGGTCGTGACCGGCGGCGGCGCGATGCTGTCGTTCTTCCTCATGATCAGCCAGGCGTCCTCGCACCTCAAGCGGACGACTCGCGTGATCGCCCAGGTCAACGAGTCCCAAGGGCCAGCGAAGCGTCTACTGGAGCTGATGGCCGAGCGGACCGATGTGGGTCAGAAGGATGGTGCTGCGCGCCTGGAGTCGATCGGAGGCGGCATCTGCTTCGAAAACGTGGTCTTCCAGTATCCCGACGAGGAAGAGGAGCTGAACGGCGATGGGCCGCAGTTTGCGCTACGCGGTATCGACCTGCATATTCAGCCTGGTGAGACGCTCGCTCTTGTGGGGCCGAGCGGCTCGGGCAAGAGTACGCTCCTCGACCTCGTTGCGCGCTTCGTCGATCCGACCGAGGGGCGGGTCACCATGAATGGACAGGACCTTCGCGACGTCTCGTTCGACAGTCTTTCGGAGCGGTATGCGCTGGTGACCCAGGCTCCCTTCCTTTTCCATGCGTCGGTCGCGGAGAACATACGCTACGGCAAGCCTGACGCGACCCAGGCGGAGGTCGAGGCGGCTGCCCGGGCGGCCAACATTCACGACTTCATCGTGGGGCTGGCCGATGGCTATGAGACGAATGTAAAGGACGCCGGCACGCGCCTGTCGGGCGGTCAGCGCCAGAGGATCACGATCGCGCGCGCGCTGCTGCGTGATCCCGAGCTGCTCCTGCTGGACGAGGCCACGAGCGCACTCGACACCGAGAGCGAGGCGATCGTCCAGGCGGCCCTTGAGACGATGATGGTGGGGCGCACGACGATCGTGATCGCGCACCGCCTCTCGACGATTCGGAATGCCGACCGTATCGCCGTGCTCGACCAGGGCCGCATCGTGGAGGTCGGCACCCACGCCGAGCTGCTCAAGAAGGGCGGCGTCTACTCTCGCCTGAGCACTGCCCAGGCCGTTCCGCACTGACGCCTCTTGCCGGGTGTCTTGCCGAGGCTCGGCGACTTTGGCGATGCTGTAGGCTGAGGGGCGTGAAGCACTTCATTCTCCTCGGCGCACTTTTGTTGGCCGCGTGTCGCTCGTCTGCTCCGTTAGCCGTAGAGCCACCCGTGCGTGGGACCGCTGAGCTACCGCACATCCTGAGCCTCGACCAGCACGGGGAGGGGATCTCCATTCCCGCAATCGCCGAGCTGGACTTCCTGGTGGGGCGCTGGGAAGGTGAGGCCTTTGGCAGCTGGGCGGAAGAGAACTGGGCCCCCGCGCGCGGCGGCACGATGCTCGGCAGCTTTCGGTTGGTCAAGGATGGCGCTCCGCTGTTCTACGAGCTGATGGTCCTGGCCGAGCTCGAGGGTCGGCCGCAGATTCGCGTCAAGCATTTTGGCCCGGGCATGGAGCCCTGGGAGGAAGGCGCAGAGTCAGAGAACTTTCCGCTCATCGACGTGGAAGGCACGACCGCTTGGTTCGGCGGCGCGACCTACCATCGGGTGGGCGATGAGCTGTGGATCTATCTCGCCATGAATGGCGGGGACGACGGCAGCGTAGAAGAGCTGCTGCGCTTCCGACTCGCCGATTGAGGTCGCGCCCCTTGGCCTTTCGCTCCTCCTGGCGCTTCTATACATCCAGTCCATGACCACGCTGCGACTGGGTGGTGGACTCGCAGGCGTGTGGCTTGCGCCGCGCTACGCAGGGCTCGGAGCCAAGGACCTGTTCATGCTCGCCTTCATCGGGCTCGGGCTGCTTGAGCTGATGAACCTGTGCTTGTCCTGGCGCCGCCTTGGGCGGCGGCAGAGCGCCAGGCACTGGATGCCAACGCTCGCTACGCTGAGCCTCATTGCCGGCTGCCTTTTCTCACTGTGGGGCCCTGAGGCTCTTGGAGGGGTGAATCTCTTCCCGGTGCGCGGACCTGAGCCGCACGATGGCTCCTGTGACCGTTCGCTCGACGTCGGCTAGCTTCCATCCAATGATTTCCCGACGCATCGCACTCATTCTCGCAGCACTCGCTTCGCTGCCCTCGCCCGCGCTCGCCCAGTACTGTTCGCAGAGGGTCGCCGTCGCGACTGGCCAGGCTGCTTCTGCGTCGTTCGGGGCGAGCGTCGCCCTGACGCCTGAATTTGCGCTCGTCGGCGATCCCTATCTCGACCAGATTACCTCGCCGGGGCCGGGCCTGATCAGCTCCTATACGAGGCACCCGATCGGTGGGCATCTGCTGCTGGATGCGCAGTTCAGCTCCTCGGATGGAATGGTCGGCGACCGCTTTGGCATCGACTGCGACGTGGACGGCCAGACGATGGTTGTGGGCGCCGATGGACATGACCAGGCAGGTGCTGAGGCTGGCGCCGCCTACGTGTTCGAGCGCCTGCAGGGTCAGTGGGTCGAGACGCAGAAGATCGTGAGCCCGATCACCGCCGCTGGGGATGGCTTCGGCGGTACGGTCGCGGTGGAAGGGGAGTGGATGGTGGTCAGTGCTCCCGGTAGCCAGGACGTCTTCGTCTATCGGAAGGTTGGCGCCGTCTGGACGATGTACCAGGTGATCAATTTTCCGAACGTCTCGGCCGGGGGGTCCGTCGAGGCGGAGGTCGCCCAGGGCAGGATTGCCGCGGCTAATCGGAACAGCAGCGGAGTGTTCGAGTTCAACGCCGCAACGCAGAGATGGACGCTCCGTTTCGGGGTCGCCACGGCCTCGGCGTTTCAGTTCACCGGGATGGCGTTCGACGGAGACCGAATGGTGGTGTCGAGGAACTACGGGCTGATCGAGGTCTATGAGCGCAACGCGGCCACGGGCAGCTTTGGGCCGTCAGGCTCCGTCACCTTGCCCGCGCCGGGGGCCGTGGCGCAGACCGCGGACCGGGTCCTGGTGATGGAGCCAGCGGCCGGATTCGTGCGGACGTTTCTGAAGAGCGGGACCCAATGGGGTTCGGCGGCTTCGGCGCCAGGCGGGATGCCAGGCCCCGGGGCCATCGCCACGGACGGGCAGTGTGCGCTGGTCAGCGGTGTGGAGACACCCGTGCTCTATGACTTCGATTGCGGGGCGGTCGGGGTGCCTGAATGCACTCAGTCGGCACTGAACTCGACGGGGTCCGTTGGCAGCCTCCAGGCGCTGGGATCCGATGTTCTGTCCCACAACCAGCTGGAGCTTGCGGCGACGGTTTTGCCCGATGGCGCCTTCGGCTACTTTCTCGCCAGCAGGACTCCCGGGTTCGCCATGGGGGCGGGGGGGGCAGCCGGCGACCTGTGCCTCGGCGGCGCCATCGGTCGCTACGTGGGGGCCGGTCAGATCCTGAATACGGGGATGGCCGGCGGCTTCCAGCTCGCCATCGACCTGGCCGCGATGCCAACCCCCACGGGGCCGGTGAGCGCGAGCGTGGGGGAGACCTGGTACTTCCAGGCGTGGCACCGTGACGCGAACCCGCTTCCCGGGTCCAACTTCACCGGTTCGGTGAGCGTCCTTC
>JBLIHL010000296.1:0-7469 GCA_047635895.1 Paracoccaceae bacterium
ATTTAGGTGTCTATGGCCCATCCGCTGACGCGGATGGAGCGTTTTCGGGGGGAGACCCCCCGGGGCCCCGCTGAAGGGACGGTTGTGGGCGTGGGTTTGGGGCTTCTTGGCTGATGCGGGTCACAGGCTGGCGGGTCACAGACTGGCGGCTAACGGGCTGGCCGGTAGCGGGGCGTTGGGGTTTTGCCCTCTAGTTCCACGGGCGCGGTGGGCACGACTTTTCAATAAGTCACCGCGGCGCGCTTTTGACGGTAGCGCTCGGGCGACGAAGTCCTATACTCCCGCCAGTGACGCGGGGTGGAGCAGCCTGGTAGCTCGTCGGGCTCATAACCCGGAGGTCGCAAGTTCGAATCTTGCCCCCGCTAATATCACCGCCCCCTTGTGGGAGGCCTTCAAATGGGGGTTTCAGACGCAAGGGGGCGGTTTTTTCGTGTCGTGGCCCACGCGCGTCGTTCGCGTGTTCAACCGGTCTAGATGGCTCCTGTGTGCAGGTGGCGGCAGGTCTTGGGGGCAACGTTGGGGGCATTCTTGGGAGCACCTTTCGCGGGGCCTCGTCGACGTTGCCAAGAGCTTCCGCGCCGGCGGCCAGCCGCGCCGACTCAGAGCGCGGCTCGTCTTGGGTCGGCTTCATCGACAACAAAGGCAACACGTCCAGAGCCGATCGAATAGCGAGGAGTTGCGGGTCCGTGTAGCGGACGCGGGGCGAGCTCTTCCCCGGTGCGTTTTCGTGCCCCTCTTTGCTGCGCGGACGCGGGCGTTTACGGCCTCGCCTTTTGGACGTCTTAGGCGTCGCCTTTGGCAGGCTTCGCCGGGGGCAGGTGGAGGGTCACCTTGAATTGGTCGTCTTTGGGGTCTAGCGTGATTTGGCCCCCCAGGACTTCCATGAAGCCCTTGCAGAGGGCCAGGCCCAGGCCCGCGTGCATGCCCGTGGAGCTTCGGCTGGAGTCGCCGCGCCAGAAGGGGCGGAAGGCTTCTTGGGCCGTTTCTGGGGTGAGGCCCTTCGTTTGGTTCGTGCACTCAATGCGCGTTCCGTCGGGGCCCGTGGTGGCGCGGAGGGTGAGCGGGGAGTGGTCGTCGGCGTAGGTCGCGGCGTTCTCTAGCACGTTCTCCAGCACCCTCCGGAGGAGCTGGCGGTCCGTGGTGATGATGAGAGCGTGAGGGATCTCGGGGATCAGGGCGATTCCCTTCTCCGCGGCCGCGTCGGAGAAGGGGAGCCAGGCTTCGTCGAACAGCTGGTTGAGACTGATCTCGTCGTGTCGGCGTTGCGCGTCGGGGGCCTGGGCCCTCGCTAGCTCAAGGAGGCGTTCGATCAGACGCTGGAGCTGGGTCGTGATTTTCAAGCACGCTTGCTCGGCCTCCTTGTACTCGTCCGCGTCCCTCGTTTTCGAGAGAGAAACTTCGAGGGTGGAGCGGAGGCCCGCTAGCGGGGTTCGGAACTCGTGGGCTGCGTGGGCCGTGAACGCGTGCTCTCGGTCGAAGGCCTCTCGGATTCTGTCCACGAAGCCGTTGAGCTGGCGGACGACGGGCTCCAGTTCCTCCGACGCGCCAGGGAGTTCGAACCACGTGTCCAGGCGGTCCTGGTCGAAGGTGCGGATCTGGCGGCTGAGCTTGTCTAGCGGGGAGAGGCCACGGCGGACTAGCCAGTGCATGATGCCGGCGCAGGTGAGCATGGAGATGGCCCACGTGGCGGCCAGAAGCCAGCGCAGGGTTTGAAGCGAGCGTTCGACGCTGCGGGTGCTGCGGGCTACGACGACTTCGACCGGATGGGATTCGGCGCCTCGCGCTCTGGAGCCGTCCGGGGCCGTCGCGGCTTCGTCCATCGGGGCGCCCACGAGGAAACGGACGGCGATCGCCCGCGCCTTGTCGCCGTTGGGCAAGACGATGTCGTCGTAGCGAGGCTCTCCCGCCTTCGTTTCGAGGCGGGGGAGGTCGGCGGGGCCGAGGTTGGACGACCTTGCGACCGTGACACCCCCCCCTAGCCAGCACTGGTAGAAGTGACTCTGCTGGGCGTCTCCAGAAAGCGGGCGTTCCAGGTCCAGGGGGAAGGACTGGGTCTCAACCTGCGGGGGGGCAGCGTAGGACTTGGAGCTGCAGGTGCCCCATGCGAATACAGCGCAGGCCAGCGCGGCGATGGCGAGGATGGGGCGGATCATCGTGTCCGCTCCGTCCACGCGGTGGCGGCAATCTTCAGGATCGCGGGCAGGTCGACCACTCCGCTCACCTGCGGTGGGATGTACTCAACCGGAAGGAGGAAGGCCGCGTAGCGCGTCGCACCCACGTCGCCCGGCCCGGTCGTGACGTCAGCGGACCAGGATCCGTCTGACGCGACCGAGACCACTGGGTCCGCGAAGGATGGCTTGGTGTACCAGAGGCCGTCGACCATCAGGAACACGGCCACGTGATGCGTGAGAGTTCCTGCACCCGTGACGCGACCCTGAAGATCGTCCTCTCCCCAGGCCTGGACCGGGTCGATCGTGAGCGTGGGGGGGCCCTCGTCAACCACGACTCCGTCGAAGATGAGCTGCATGCGGGGCTTCAGCGTGCCGTCCTTATCTCGGTAGCCCCAGTGGGCACCCTGGGGACCCTCGTGGCTCGCCTTCCAGGGCTCGTCCATGGCGCTGAAGTAGGTGAACTCCACGTCGTTGGCGCGCGCCCACGAGACGAACTCAAGGAAGAATCGGGAGGCGTTGTCCTCGCTAGGGACCGCGGCTCCCACGACGTCACCGGCGGACGGCCAGCCGGTCTCCGAGACGATGATCGGCTTGCCCCCGGCGTACTTGACCACCTCGTCGTGCCAGCTCGCGAGCGTCGGCATCGCGTCCTCGATCGCGACTCCGCTCCAGTACGGGTAGTAGTTGACGTAGATGACATCGACCGCCGCAAGCAGCTCAGGGTGCTCGAGGTACATCGACCACGTATCCGCGGTCGTGACCGGCACCGACGGAGGCGTGGCCGCGCGCGCCTCGTGGAGCGCGGCGATGAGCTCGTCGGCGGGGAGATCGCCGCGATGCAGCACCTCGCTGCCGACCACGGCCATGTCGACATCGCCCGCCTGCGCGAGTCGGATCAGGGTCGCGAGCTGGATCGCATTCGTCTCGCGGTCGGGTCCCATCCAGGCCCCGATGATCGACTCCTTACCGAGCAGGTGAAGCAGCCACCCAGCGCTCTCCAGTCCGCCGTCGACGCCGTACGTGCGGTACTTGTGCGCGTCGTCACGTATGAGCTGGAGCCTGTCCCAGAACTGCTGGTGGGTCGTGGTGACGCCTGTCGTGGGGTCCTGGCCATCGACCCATGGGGCGAAGGAGACGCCGTCTAGAATGTACCGGCGCGGCGCGGCAGAGCCGCGGCTGCGAACACCCGCAAGCTCGACGTTGGCCGCCACGGCCGTCGAGCGCGCTAGAGCGGCCAGTGACGCGTCGAGCTCCTGGACGATGCGCGACCGGACGACGTAATAGATGACGACCCCATCAATCGCCAGGAACGCCGAAACCGCTACCAGAATGGCCGCCGTCATGCGGCCGCGCAGAGAGCTCAATCCCGTTCTCCCAGCTGGTAGCCCTGTCCGCGGCGCGTGTGTAGCAGCGTGGGGCGGTCGGGGCGCTCGAGCTTGCGGCGCAGGTAGCCGATGTAGACGTCGATCACGTTGCTCGACGAGGTCTTGCCCTCCAGGTAGAGGTGCTGACCGATTTCGTCCCGTGAGACGATCTGACCCTTACGGTGGGCCAGATACTCGAGCAGCCCGTACTCGCGCGCGGTCAGCGCCACGGGCTCTCCGTTCAGGTGCACGTGCCGAGCCGTCGTGTCGACCTCGACGTCGCCGATCGTGATCGTGGTCTCTTTCTTCCCGTAGTGACGGCGCACGAGGGCGCGGACGCGGGCCACTAGTTCCTTTACGTGGAACGGTTTGACGAGGTAGTCATCCGCTCCCGCGTCGAGGCCCCGGATGCGATCGTCGACCGTGTCGAGGGCCGTCAATATCAGGACGTGGGTATCGATCTTTCGGAAGCGCAGCTCGCGCAGTACTTCCAAGCCGCCAATCCCGGGCAGCATGAGGTCGAGCACGATCACGTCGAACGGGCTGGACCTCGCCGTTTCCAGACCTTTGATTCCGTCTGCTTCGGTGACCACCGTGTAGCCAGCCTCACTAAGAGCCTTGGTCACGGCCTGGAGAAGGGGCTCGTAGTCTTCGATAACAAGGACGCGCATGTTCCTGACGATTCTAACCCGGACGAGGGGGAAAACGGTTGATGCGCGCGGGCGTTGCCTCGATCGCCTGGGATGGGGGCTGCCCCAGAGACGTGGCTCGCCAGTCTCTCATCCCAGGCTCATCTTTGGTCAGTAGCGGTCGTCCGCGAGGTAGACCTCTTCGTCCATCGATCCTTCCCACTTACCGACGGCGGTCGCCACCGCGGCATCACCGGTGACGTTCGTCAGCGTTCGCATCATGTCCAGCAGGCGGTCGAACGGATAGATGAAGCCGATGATCAGGATCGCTTTCTCCTCCGGGACGCCGACCTGGGTCAGCGCGGCCGCGGAGAGCAGAAGGCCAGCCGAGGGAATACCGGCCGCGCCGATCGAGACGAGGGTCGCCATCACTGCGACGAGCACGTACTGGCCAAAGGACACGTCGAGGTCCAGTGCCTGGGCTCCAAAGAGCGCGACGAGGCCGATGTAGATGGCCGTGCCATCCATGTTGATCGTGGCGCCCAGTGGCAGAACCGAGGACGCTACCGACTTGTCGATGCCGAGGTTCTCGTGCACGCAGGTGATCGTGACCGGGAGGGTGGCCCCTGAGGAGGACGTCGAGTAGGCAACGGCCTGCGCGTCACTGATGCCGCGGATGAACGGCTTGAGGGGCAGACGAAGGAGGAGCTTGATGATGCCTCCGTACGTGATGATTATATGGAGCACACAGGCCAGATAGAGGGAGAGGGTCAGGAGTCCGAGGCTCTGGAGGATCCCGAGGCCCTTGTCGGCCATGACGACGGTCATGAGCGCGAAGACGCCGAAGGGTGCCATCTCCATCACGATGACCGTCACCTTCATGATCGCCTCAGAGGCGCTGTCGAAGAACCGACCCGCGGCCTTGCCTTTCTCGCCGGCGAGCAGGATGCCGACCCCGAACAGGATCGAGAAGAAGATGACCTGGAGGATGTTGCCGGTGGCGAGGGCCTCGAAGGGGTTCGTCGGGACGATCTGGAGAAGGCGGTCAACGATCCCTCCAGCGGCGTCGGCCGCGGCCGCTTTCGATTGGATCGCGGTCGTGTCGACGGAGTCGAACATCTCTGGCGATAGGCTCGCTCCCGGCTGTAGGAGCGTGCCAATGAGGAGGCCGAGGCACACTGCGATCGCGGTGGTCCCGAAGTACATGCCGATGGCGCGGCCCCCGAGGGAGCCGAGGCGCTTGGGGTCGCCCATGGCGACCACCCCCGACACGAGCGTGAGGAAGACCAGGGGGACGATCAGCATCTTGATCATCCGGAGGAAGAGGTCCCCGAGCCATCCGATCCACTTGGTGGCGAAGGCGCCGCTCGTCTCCGGCCCCATTCCTTCCCGGAGAAGCAGGCCAGCGCACACGCCCAGGATGAGCGCGACGATGACGCGCTTCCACAAATCGATCTTGAACCATGTACCCATAGGCCATGGAGGGTACGGGGGACGGGCGGCTGTAGCCAGTCAGGGCCGTCGGCAACCCCCACCTGAGCCCGAGTGGGCTACGTTCAGTCAGGGGGCTCCCTGTCATTTCCTGAAGCAGTGGGAGCGGCTGGAGTGCCTCCGCCGACGCCAGAACGTAAAAAAAACCGGGGCCCCAGGCTTGGCCTGGGTCCCCGGTTTCTCTGCTTATCGCCCTGGCGATTGGGCCGATGCTGGTCTCAGGTCCCGGAGCAGACCTCGAACTGGCACGTCGCGGTAGCGATTCCGCCGGAGATCACGCAAGAGGTCGACTTCGTGTAGTCCCTCTGGGTGAAGCTGTACCAGGGGAAGTATGAGCACTCCCAGCTCCGCGTGCAGATCTTGAAGCACTGATAGGCCTGCACCTTGTATCCGCCGTCGGCGCTGACGTTGGTGCAGTGAGTGCCACTCACTTCTCCGCTGCCACCGATTTCGAATTCGATCGTCTCCGGGATTCCGATTTCCGCTCCCCACGAAACGCCTCCCTTGTGCGTGGTACACACGCTGAAGCCTGCGCCCGAACCACAGCTCGGCGTCATCTCCGGGCCGAGCTTGAGCCACTTGTCGACGCACACTGTGGGAAGCCCCATGTCGGCACCGCCAGGCCTCGGCGGGTTGCACGTTCCCTCGGTCTTGCAGGGCGGGTCGGGGAGCTGGCAGTCATTGCCTCCCGTGCCGTTCTCGATGATGCCGCCCAGCGGATCCGAGACATAGCTGCCTCCCGGGTTAGGCTCGGTGAACAGAATCAGGTTGTCGCCCGGAGAGAGGTATCCGAAGAGCTGGAAGTCCACGACTGTCGAGTCGACGCCGATCAGGTTGGACGTGAGGAGGCTTGAAAAGTTCGGGTTGCCCATTCCGAGAGACGTCATCTGCGCGCTCGCAAAACCGCAGTCGTAGCCCTCGCGGTCGATCTGAAAGTTGATGCCCTCCGAGTCGAGATCCGTCCGGTCGTCAACTCGGATCAGGATGCCGTGCATGAAAACGTCGACGTGCATGCCGATCGAGTACGCGAGGTAGTTTGAGATGACCTCATTCGTCGGGAGCTTGGCCACGAGTGCCTCGAAGAAGACGTAGCCGATCACCAGACGGCGGAGCTCCGCCAGGCGGCGCGCCGTCAGGGTCCTGAGGTCGTGGCCCTGGATCTGTATGGAGCGGGCAGTCGGCTGGTCCAGCGCGCCTGTGCCGTGCACGCGGGTCGCCGACCAGAGTTCAAGCAGGGGGTGTCGCTCATGACTTTCTCCCGGAGTCTCTTTTGGCGAGGCGTGCTTCGCAGAGATCGAGCCACTTCCCGAGGGCGCTGCGGCCCCCGTCGGTGATCTGCCAGCTCCAGCGCGGCCCCTCTTCTTGCGCGCAGGGCCCGGACGATGCCGTCCCGCTTCAGTCGGGCCAGGGTCTGATAGACCTGCCCGACGTTGAGGGGCCAGGTGCCGGCCGTGGACTCTTCAAAGGTCGACTTCAGGCCGTACCCGTGGGAGGACTCGAGGGCCAGCATGGCCAGGAGGCTGTCCTTGACGGTCATAGTGTGATCGGGAAGTGGGGCTGGGAGAGCTCTTGTCGGGAGCTTCTGCGCGGGTTATATGGAGCATGCATACTGGGTATTCTGCCCCGTCGCGAAAATTCTCCGGTGAGGCGCTATCCTCTCTCCCTCGGTCCTTCCTGGAGGCAGGCCGCCCCCTGGCCTAAACACCCCACACCATGTTCAAAGCGCTCATTCTGCCCCTCGCTCTCATCCTCCCCGTCCTCAGCTGCGGTGCCTCCGAGGAGGCAGGCGCTGTGGCTCCGACCACGGCAGTGGA
>JBLIHL010000297.1:0-7468 GCA_047635895.1 Paracoccaceae bacterium
CGAGGCCAACGTAGCGAGCAAGGCCAGCGAGGCCAACGTAGCGAACGGGGCCAGCGCGAAGAGCGCGGCCAGCGTAGTGAACGCGGCCAACGAGGCCAACGAGGCCAACGAGGCCAACGAGGCCAACGTAGCGAGCAGGGCCAGCGCGGTCAACGCGGTCAACGCGGCGACCAGATGGGCCGCGGGGCGGACCGATCGCAGCGTCGCCCCGAAGGCTTGGGCAGGCAACTGATCCAACGCCTTGATCGCGACGGCGACGGCAAGCTCGACGCGAGGGAGCTGAGTTCCATCCGCAGAGAGTCCCTCGGTCGCGGGCGTGGCGGTCAGAGCAGGACCAGCCGCCGCGGCGGCCGGCAAGCCCAGCGCGGCGGCCAGGTCAAGAACCGTGGTTCGGAAGGAATGGGTCGCCGCACGCGAGACAGACGCTGAGCTGACGCCAGACCCTGGCGATCGACTCTTCGTCCGGCGACGCGCCCAGCGCTTCCAGGAGCCTTTGCGCGAGGGGCCCGTGATCGAGAATCGTCTCGATCGCGGGCTCTAGCTCTTTCCAGGCAGCGTCGGTGCCGCGTACTTCCTCGAAGAGCTCACGCCAGAGCTGAGAGGCGTTCATGGCTTCGCTCCGCCCTAGCGCCGTGAGGAGCGTGGGGTGTTCGATGCGGGCGTCACCGCCGCTCTGGACGCAGGCGTCCAGGACGCTGCGAAGCTCCTCGGTGTCGAGCGCATGGAGCACCTCGATGGGGGCCCAGCGCTCTTGTGCCAGCGCCTGAACGACGCTGGTGACCAGCAGCGCGACGCCGAGGTCCATGCGCGGTGATTCTTGGACGTCGAGCACCCGGATCTCGATGGCTCCACGCTGGAAGCGCGCGATCGCGCCGCGGGCGTTGAGGAACTCCGGGACCAAGAGTCCTTCGGGGTCGAGGGTCGCGGCTGCTTTACGCAGCGGCACGAAGATCTGCTCGTCGTACTCGGACTCGGTGACGTAGGTGTCAGGCACCACTCGTCCCATCGCCTCGGGGATGCGCGATTGGTGCGTGCAGTACACCTCCAGTCTTCGGTCGAGCACGCCGTTGGTTGCGCCCTCGATCACCGGCGAGCTGGCGGCCAGCGCGGGCATGATCGGAAGCAGCGCGCGGATCGCGGCGTGCAGTCGCTCGAACTCGGCGTCGTTCGCGAAGGGGAGGTTGATATGCGTGCTCTGGAGGTTCGCCCAGCCGTGCCGGAAGCAGTCGAAGATCCGGTGGTACGTGCGGTAGACGTCGCCGTAGTCGTGGGGCCACAGGACCGTTTCGGTGCGCGGGTCCATCGTCGGGTGCATGGCGCCCGGAAGCAGCATCGCGCCCATCGGCGCCAGCTCCTTGTTGATGCGATCGACGCTCTCCTGGAACGCGGTGGCCCAGCCGGCGAGGCTCGGGGTCGGCCCGTTGGTCTTCAGCTCGATCACGTGCAGGACAAGCTCGTTGGACCAGGCGACAACGCCCTCCTCGAAGTCAACGGGCTCGCCTCCGCTCACGACGGACAGGAGCTGATCCGCGATGGGGCGGATCGCCAGCGTCGTGGCGTCCACGATCATGTACTCGAGCTCGATGCCGTAGGCAGACCCAAGCGGCAAGGGGCCGTCGGGGGTCAGGACCTGTGGCTGTGGGGAGTCTTGTTTCATCGGACCCTGCCTGCGCGTTTCTTCTGTTCGACCTTTCCCATGAGGTGGCGCATGATCCTGAGGTACAGCTCATCGCCGAGGACACCGTCCTCGTCGCCCGCATCGATGGTCGGGTTGTCGTTCACTTCGATCACGACCGGGCGGTCGTCAATGATCTTGACGTCGACGCCAAAGAGGCCGTCGCCGTAGAGGTTCGCGGCGCGTACGGCGAGGTCGAGGACCGGCCCCGGTGCCTGTTCCACCGGCATCGTTTCGACGCGTCCGTAGTCGGGCGTGGAGCCCGTGCCGTGGTGGTGGGCAATCTGCCAGTGCTCGGTCGCCATGAAGTACTTGCAGGCGTAGAGCGGTTGGCCGTCGAGCACGCCGATGCGCCAGTCGAACTCCGTCGGCCGGAACTCCTGGGCGATGACGAGGGACGACTTCTTGAGGAGCCGCTCGAGGCCGTCGCGCAGCTCCTCCTCGGTGGAGGCCTTCGATACGCCGGCAGAAAAGGCGCTGTCGGGCTGTTTGAGCACGCAGGGAAGCCCCAGGCGTCCAAGCACTTCGTCGGCGTTTCGCTTCGTCACGATCATCGACTTGGGGCTGGCGATCTTGTGCTTGTCGAGGAGCTCCGCGAGGAACACCTTGTTCATGCACTTCACGATCGCCTCCGGGTCGTCCATGACGACGAGTCCCTCCGCCTTGGCCTTGAGGGCCATGCGGTAGGTGTGGTGGTTGATGGCCGTGGTGTCACGGATGAAGAGCGCGTCGAACTGTGCCGTGCGCCCGTACGCGCTGCGGTCGACGACCTCCACGGCGAACCCGACGGCCTCACCAGCCTTGACGAACTCGCGAATGGCCTTCGGGTCAGACGCGGGGTCGGGGTCCTCTGGATCCCGAAGGATCGCGAGGTCGTAGCGCGCAGTGGGCTTGCGGCTGGGTCGCGGCGCGCGGCCAGCGACGAACTCTCCAAGCGCCTCCGCCACGAGCTCGCGGTGATCGAGCGGGACGTCCTTGGCGTCGAGCGCATCGATGCCGGTGAGGGTCCAGCGCTTACTCTTGGCCTTCCACACGAAGTGAGCGCGCATCATCGGAGCAGGGAACGCCCGGAAGATTGCGGCAGCCAGGGGATCGTGGCGCTTCGCGAAGTTGCGCCCGAAGTAGACGCTCAGTTCGAAAGTCTCCGCGGTGATCGGCTTGAGCACGCGCTGGATCAGCTCGTCCAGGTCAGAGGAAACACCGCGAAGGATCGCGGCTGACTTGAGCTCCTGCACGGTGTTGACCGTTGGCGTAGGGCGGTGACCGCGACCGTCGGCCAGCAGCGACACGTAGTAGCCCTTGGTCTGGTACCTGAGGGAACGGCACAGGTTGATCACCCGAGTCCGCGGGCGCCGCGCTAGGGTCACGTTGGACAGGTAGTCGTCGGAGCCAAGGACTTCAACGCCGGGCAGGTCGAGCGGCCAGTCCTTGGGATCGTCGACGACGGCGAGGTAGTGCGTCATTGGGTGGGGGCCTCGGAGGCAGAGCCCGGGGCGCCTGGTTTCGGATGGAGAATTAGGAAGTTGGCGTCGTAGGTCAAGACGCCCAGGAGGATCGAGCAGATGACCCGCGACATCGGCACGGAGTAGTGGTGGTCGTCCGCCACGGGGTTGTCGGCCAGCGGGTCGGCGATGCGCACCGTCTTGGTCCCCTGGTCATAGCCGGAGAGGACCACGAAGTGCCCTGCAGGAATCCCGCGTAGGTCGTCGGGTTCGCCGTCGATCAGCCGCTCGCGGGCTTCCTGGTACAGGTAGGTCGAGCTGAGGCCGGTGAGCAGCGGGTGCCCGGCCTTGAGGTGACTGCGCAGAAGCTTGGGCGTCAGGTCTCCCCAGACGATCGTTCCACCCGCGCGGAGGAAGTCGACGTAGGCTCGCGTGGCGGTCGCCAGCTTGACGTTGTCGGCCTTATTGCGCGCTTGGGCCTCGAGCTTCGCTACGAGGTCGACGCCTTCTTGCTGGAACCAGGTCGGGTCGAAGACCGTCACGTTGAACGTGTGAATCGACGCGGCGTAGCCACGGTCCAAGGCGTCCAGGGCGAGGAGCACGGCCAGCGTTCCGCCCTCGGCGAACCGAGGCGCCCGGTCGATCACCTCGGTCAACGGTTGGTCGTCGCCGTAGTAGCGGTAGACGGCGTGAAGGCAGGTCGGACCGCAGGTGCTGAGGTCCGGCTGTGGGAGAATTTCAATCCCGAGGCGATGATTCATGTTTGTAGAGCGCTATGTAGTCCCACGCCACGTGGGCGTCATCATCAGAAACCCCAATCCGGATCGAAATTTCATTGGGACCCACCTATCCATCCGGCAGGCCGCCGGCTTCCAACCGAGCGCTTGCCGTCGTCGTTTCCTGTGAGCACGCGGGGAACGAGATCCCCGCGGCCTTCCAGGAGGAGTTCACGGTTCCTCCGGACGTGCTCCACTCCCACCGGGGGATCGACTTCGGGTCCCTTGACTATGGCCTGATCCTGGCGGCCCGGCTCGGACCGGGCCTCAGGGTCAAGCCCCTGATCCAGCGGGCCACGCGGCTACTTGTGGACACCAACCGCGGCGAGGCCAGTCCCGACCGCCTCTCCGAGTTCGCGAGAGCGATGCCTGTGGAGCTGCAGGTCCGGGCGATCAAGGAGCTATGGGAGCCGCACCGGGCCCGCGTCATCGGCGCCGTGGCGTCGGCGGTCGAGGCGGGCCGAACGGTCTTGCACCTGGCCGCGCACTCGTTCACGCCCGTCCTGGACGGCCAGACGCGGGACGTGGACGTCGGGATCCTCTTCGATCCGGACAGGGCGGGGGAGCTGGCCTTCGCCGAGCGCTTCATCCAAGCGCTTCGGGGGCGCCGGCCGGACCTTCGTACCCACGCCAATCGGCCCTACCTGGGGACGTCAGACTGCGTCGGGCTGGTGCTGCGCGAACGCCATGCGGACGAGTGCTATGCCGGAATCGAGCTGGAAGTGTCCCAACGCTTCCCCCTCGACGCGTCCGAGGCGGGACGCAGGACCTGGGCGCAGCTCCAGGCCGACCTCGCTGCGGCCGTGGTCACTTCGCTTCGGTAGCCACCGGCGCCATCTCAAGGGCCTTCATCCCCGACGTCCGAGTCACTTTGAGCGTTACGTCGGCGCCGCTTCCCACGCGTGAGAGCAGGTAGCCTTCCACGCCTGGCCTCGCTTCCAGGAGTATGAGCGCTCCCTCCGCCCCGAGGACGAGCGCCGCGGTGGCGAGGGCATCGGCCTCTGCGCAGGTCGCCGCGATCACGGTGACCGACGCGAGGTTGTGGTTGATCGGCTGCCCGGTCCGAGGGTCGATGGCGTGGGCTACGACGCGCCCATCGATCTCCCGAACGTTCCTATAGTCGCCGCTCGTCGCCAGCGCCTTCCCCGAGAGGGAGAGCCGCGCGATCGGCCGCCGCGCGGCGAAGTTGAGGGGGGAGTTGGCCTCTGAGCCCGCTGGTGGCAGCGGATCATCGATCCCCACGCGCCACGGATCCCCGCCCGCGTTCTTCCCCCTGAGAACCATCTCGCCGCCGACTTCCAACAGGAAGGACGAGCATCCCGCCTCGAGCAGCGCCGCCGCCGCAAGGTCGACCGCGTAGCCCTTGGCCACCGCGGAGAAATCGAGCTCAACGCCGTCCCGAGTCCGCACGAGCCCGCTACCAAGGACCTCAATCGCAGACCAGTCAACCAGCCCCCGCGCAGAGTTCACGGCCTCCACGGAGGGCGCTTCAACCTCGTCGTAGGACCCAAACCCCCAGAGCCGAACAAGCGGCCCAACGGTCGGATCGAACGCACCCCCGGTCAATTCAATGAGGGGACCACAGAGAGCCACGACGTTGAGCGTCAGCGGATCGACCTCAACGACCTCCCCGACCCTCGCCCGATTCAACCGGCTCAGGTCACTGTCTTCTTTCCAGGTGCTCATGGCCAGATCCACGGCGTCCAACCGCCCCTGAATCACCGTCTTCAAAGCACTCCGAGAGGTCCCACCAGGAACCGCCACAGTGGCCTTCCACCCAGTCCCCATGCAAAGCCCTTCAAGCGAGGCATACCCGGAAGGATCACCACTACCGGAGCAGCCCACGAGGAGAAGGCCACCAAGGAGAACAGATCGCACAGCAGTCACTTTCATGGTCATGGGGGGCAGGCGCATTGGAAGAGTCCGAGCCAACATAGATCAGGCCCTCCCAGGCCCGCTGTCGAGACAAGAAAAAACGACCAGCCCCCAGAAGGAACCAGTCGTTGAAACAGCCACTCAGGCCTAGTCGCTCATTGAGGCCAGCCTGAATCGTTCAAACAATCAGGCGCACCCGCCAACGGCACATCCGCGTAAGCGGATGTCCCATCAATATCTGAGGTGGATGGAGGTGCCCCCCTTGGGGGTTCCTCTATCCACCGAAGTCGTCGAGGTCGATCATCTCCGGATCGACACCGAGGTCATCGAGCATGGTGAGGACGGCCTGGTTCATCATCGGCGGACCACAGAGGTAGTACTCACACTCCTCAGGGGCCGGGTGCTTGTCCAGGTACTCCGCGAGGCAGACCGAGTGGATGAAGCCGGTGTAGCCTTCCCAGTTGTCCTCGGGCTGCGGCTCCGAAAGCGCCACGTTCCACTCGAAGTTCGGGTTCTCCTTGGCGAGACGATCGAAGTCCTCGACGTAGAACATCTCGCGGAGCGAGCGCGCGCCGTACCAGTACGACATCTTGCGGTCCGTCTTCTCAGTCTCCAGCAGCCGCAGGATGTGGCTACGGAGCGGAGCCATGCCGGCACCACCACCGATGAAGACCATCTCGCGGTTCGACGGCTTGATGTGGAACTCACCGAACGGGCCCGAGATCGTCACCTTGTCCCCAGGCTTCTGGTCGAAGATGTAGCTGCTGCCCTTGCCCGGCGGAACGTCGGACATGCGGGGCGGCGGCGAGGCGATCCGGACGTTGAGCATGACGAGGTCGTCGCCCTCCGCCGGGTAGTTAGCCATCGAGTACGCGCGCTCGACCATCTCGTCGGTCTTGGAGCGGAAGCGCCACAGGTCGAACTTGTCCCAGTCGCCGCGATACTCCTCCTCTACATCGAAGCTCTTGTACTCGATGTCGTGGGGGGGGATCTCGATCTGGATGTAGTCGCCCGAGGTGAAGTCGATCTTCTCGCCCTTCGGCAGACGGACCTTGAACTCCTTGATGAAGGTGGCGACGTTCTCGTTAGAAACGACTTCGCACTCCCACTTCTTCACCGAGAAGATCGAGTCCGGCACCTGGATGCGCATGTCGTTCTTCACCTTGACCTGGCAGGAGAGGCGGCAGCCTTCCTTGGCCATGCCACGGGTGATGAAACCGGTCTCGGTGGGGAGAAGGTCGCCACCGCCCTCGGTGATCTTGACGATGCACTGGGCGCAGGTTCCGCCGCCGCCGCAGGCCGACGGAATGAAGAGCTTGCGATCCGCCAGGGTCGCGAGCAGCGTGCCGCCCGCGTTGGCCTTGATCGGCTGGCTCTCATCGCCGTTGACGATGATATTGACCACTCCGCCGGAGACCAGCTGGGAGCGGGCGATGAGCAGGATGCCCACGATGCTGAGGGCCACGACGGTGAACGCCGCCACGCCTAGAAAGAATGTGTCCATAAGGTCGAGCTCCTAGAGCTGAATGCCTCCGACGGCTTCAACATCGTCAGATGTTGAGCAAGAAGACGAATCTTTGGAGGGATGAAGGTTTGGGCGCGAAGCGTTCAAAGCTGAATGCCTCCAAAGATCATGAAGCCCATGGCCATCAGGCCGGTGATCATGAAGGTGAGGCCGAGGCCGCGAAGGCCCGGGGGGA
>JBLIHL010000298.1:0-7459 GCA_047635895.1 Paracoccaceae bacterium
AGCCTCCCCCACGACGACCATCGACGTGTAGTCGGTCACGAGCCCATAGGCGAGCGCGAGATCGATGATGCCGGCGCGCGTTTCCGCCTCGGGCTGGCCGTCAAGCCACTCGGCTCGCTCCAAATCATGGATCGCCGCCAATGCGAACAGGCGCTCGAGCTCCGGATTTGACTCGTCGATCTGCGGGAGGTTCACAGGGACCCTCCAGGTTCGCTCCGCACCGGAGATCAGCGCGGAGATCTTGACCTCGGCGGGGCCCGCCTCTGCATAGCGGCCGAAGACCACGAGCTGCTGGCCAAGGTAGAGGCTCGGCAAGCGCGCCGGATGAACGACCGTCGCGCCCTTGAGTGAGAAGCTCACGCCGTGCATCGCCTGGTGGGACATACGCTCACGCGCCATCATGAGATGCGCCCCCACCTCGTCCTGCACCGACACGGTCTTGGAGAACCCGCCGGACATCGACGAGAGGTCGCCAAGAAGGGTCGTATTGGCGCCGTTTCCCATGACGAAGGTAAAGAGGCGGCCGTCGTGGGCCCGGGCCATCTCGATGAAGTCCCGATACTCGTGCGGGCCTGTGTTCGCGACGCCATCGCTCACCAGGATGATGGCCGACGGACGGTCGGCGTCCAGTCGCTCGTAGGCCGCGTCGAGGGCGGTGAAGAGGTTCGTCCCGCCCCGGGCCTTCATGCTCTCGACCTGGCCGAGTACCGCTCTGGCCTCGGGGCTTCCGGGCGAGATCCAGTGGCGAGACAGCGGCAGCTGCTGGTCATCAAAGAGCAAGACTTGGAAGCGGTCCTCGGGCCGCAGCTGGCGGATCGCGTCGCATGCGCCACGTCGAAGCACGCGGAGCTTCTCCCCTCGCATCGACCCGGAGATATCGAGCACGAACATCCAGTCCGTTCCCTCTGTGATCTCCTCGAGGTCTTCTCCGGGCGTGACGACCGCCATGAAGGTGCCCTCCCCCTGGTCGGCGTAGCGGCTCGTGAGGATTTCGACGCGAGCAGGGACGTTCTCCGACAACCGGTAGAGCAAGACGAAGTCGCGACCGAGGACCGCGCCGGTGCCGCTCCAAGCACACGTCCACTGGCTCTCGCTTTCCTGGCTCGTTTCGATGGCTGAATGGGACGGCGAGTGAAGGCCGTCGATCGGAAACGCGGTCTTGAGCGTGACGTCGATATGCATCTCGCCCGCGACCTCCCGCTCCATCGACCAGAAGGTCGTGTCCATCTCCGCAGCCGATTCAGGCTCGAACGTGTGACCGTTCTGAAGCGGATAGAGGTACCGCCCTACGCCCTGGTCGATGTCGAGGGGCTGGTAGTAGACAACGCGAACCCTAACGTCGCCGTTGGCTGGCACCTCGCTTACCTTGAGCGAGTAGTGCGTGAAGCCGGCCTGCTGAAGCGTGGCGGTCGACTCGCCGGCGCTCTTTTCTTCCTGATAGATCCGCTCGGCTTCCTGACTCTCCACCACTTCGCCCACCTGCGGCACGCCGTCGATCCAGAGGGTCAGCTCGGAGAGTGAGGCTGCGTCGGGAAGAGGGAACGACCACGTGGCTTCCATGGCCGAAGGCGTGGTGTTCCCGAGCGTCTGCACGATGGTGGTCGTCGCGAAGCCGTTATTGATCACCACGTCGACGTCGTGATCCAAGAGGCTCAAGCGTCCCGCCGGCCGTGAACCCGCGGGTTGCTCGTCACTGACGGGCTCGAGATTAGGGCCCAGCTGGAGGGGTCCCTGGCGTCGCTCCTGCGGGGCGGTGCTTCCGGGAAAAGCGGAGTGAGCGAGAGCCAGGCTGGTAAGGCCCAGCAGAGCTGAAAGGCGTAAGTTTCGTAGCGTCATGATCAGTTTCCTTGGGATCGAGGTTCGATACCAAGGAAACGTGCATGTGCCTGAAAGGTGTGCTCAGAGGATCTGAGCGGGGCGATTCATGACGCGAATCGATCGACTGAAGCGCCGTCCCTCGGGCCCCCGCTCCCCCACGGCTTCCGACCTCTTGGGGGCCAGCAGCGGAAGGGGCCGGCCATGAGGGGCCTCGACGACGAGGCCCTATCGGAACAGAACCGTCAGCCCGTCGGTGAAGTTGGACACGGGCGTGCCCCCCATCGAATCGCGGAACCAGGCCTGGAAGTGGTACTCGTCGCCGGGCGCAGCACTCAGCGGACCCAGCGCGCTCGGAATGGCCGTCGCGTCGATGGCGAGCATGATCGCGCCCGCCGCCCCGGCGTTCTGGACCTGTCCAGGCCCAACGTAGCGGCCCAGTGCGCCGCCTCCCACGCACAGATTTCCCGCGCTACCGGCAGGGTTCAGCACGAACGAGCGTCCGCCGCCGACGATGAAGAATCCGAAGGCGTTCACGGGTAGTGACGACGCACTGAGCACCACGTCGTTCGCGACGATCGAGCCGGACCCGGTCCCTGACATGCTGGCGCGCGCGCCCGTGCTGTTGAAGTTGGCCGTGCAGTAGTTCAGGAACGGCCCATCGCCGAGGCGGAAGAGGTAGGCCGCGCCTGAGTTGGCGGCACCGTTCGTGAACTGATTTCCGCCCAGCCCTGTAGCGCTGCCATCTTCACGACTTGCCGCTCCGAAGAGCCAACGCTCGGAGAGAGCGCACCTGGTCCCGAAGCTGTCGTTCGCCTGGGAGTTCGAAGCCTTGATGTAGGCGGTCTGGAACCAAACGAGGCCGTTCGGATCGGAATACAGGTAGATGGCGCCCGACCCGCCTGCCCCGTTGGAGGCCTGGTCGCCGTTGATCCCGCTCGACGTGCTCGCCTCATTGATCGCTGCGACGATGAGCTTGTCACCCGTGACGGCAAGCGACGCGCCGAAGCGATCGAAGGCGCCGGGGTTCGACGCCTTCACGTAAGCATCCTGGCTCAGCCCGAGGAAGTTGAAGCGATAGCTGTAGGCAGCCCCGGCGCTCACAAGCGAGTCGTTGGACTGGAACGGATTCACACCACCAACCGAGCTGTCTTCATTCGGAGCGCCAATGGCAAAGCGCTTGAAGCCCATGGCCACAGACTGTCCAAAGTTGTCGCCTGATCCCGTGTTCGAGGCCTTGATGTAGGCCTCGAACTGCCAGGGGCCGCCGGTGGACCCGAAGAGGTAGGCAGCGCCGGCGTTGCCCGCGCTGTTGTCTGTGTCGTCACCATCGATCCCGGTGGCGTTGCTGTCCTCGAAGGGCGCTCCGACGAGCGCCCGGACGAGGCCGGGCTCTGACATGCCGTCGACGCCGACGGCCCTTCCGAAGTTGTCACTGCCCCCGGGGTCCGGCGCCTTCAGGTAGGCGGCCTGGAAGAAATTCTGCACCCCGTCCTCTTCGAAGATGTAGGCCGCGCCCGCGTCCAGGAGCGTGTCGTTCTGGGGATCGCCCGGGTCGGCGCTGTCCTCACCCAGTGCGCCCACCACCAGGACGTTGCGGTCCAGCGCAACCGCTCCGCCAAACGCATCGCCGGCTCCGACGACTGAGGCCTTGAGGTACTGGTCCTGCACCCACTGCCCGCCGCTGAAGCGGAAGACATAGACCGCGCCGGACTCGCTCGCGTCGTTCAGCGCGGGGCTCGCCCCACTACTCGACTCGCCCGGGGCGCCCACCACGATCACATTATCCCTGACAGCCAACGAGTAGCCGAACTGGTCCCCAGGGTCCGTGTTCGACGCCTTCAGGTAGGCCTCGAAGTCCCACTGTCCGCCGACAAAGCGGTAGACGTAGACCGCACCGGCATCCTGCGCTGAGTTATCGAGTTGATTGCCACCCACGCCGGTGGCGCCCCCGTCTTCCATGGGCGCTGCGCAGACCGCGAGGTCACCATGAACCGCGACAGCGCCGCCGAAGCCGTCACCCGGATCTGTGTTCGTCGCCTTGACGTAGCTTTCCTGACTGAGCGCTGAGCTGCCCTGGGGAGCGGGCCCCGCAAGCAGCGGGCTAGCCAACGTGAAGAAGAACCCCGAGGCGATGACTGGGCAGATGAAAAAGCGCGTGGTGGCGCGGCGAGGTGTCGTGGATCGGCGCATGGGGAAGTCTCCGAATTCAAGATTGGGGATGGGGAGGGCCAGGCGAGTCGGCCCAATCGTGCAGGTCCGCGGGAAGGAGCGGCGGCATGGAGTCCATGCGCTTCGCCCTGCCCCTTGCAGTCCCTCCCCCTGTAATACCCCCTTGGGTTCCCTCAGTTTACAATCTGCTTTCCAAGGACCATAAGCGTGCGACAAGTGGTGCGGCTGGGCATGCCAAAGTGGAGCACAGGGTTGGCGTCCAACGGGGATGGCGTAGGATTCTCGCCATGAAGTGCCTCCTCCTTGCCTTGAGCGTCCCAGCCGTGCTGTCCCTGGCCCCCGCAGGCGTCGCGTGCCCAGAAGAACCGACTCAGGGCGAATCGGGCCAGGTGGAGCCCAAGGGCACCCTCTGGATGATCACGGAAGAGGGCCAACGGCCCCTCGGGTCCTACCAAGCGCATGGGAACTTCCTGGCCCCGCTCACCTCGCTCTCCCCCGAAGTCACCCGCGCGGAGTTCATCCGGGGCGAGCTGAACGTGGAGGTTCGCGCCTCCGGCGAAGCGCCCGAGGTCGTAGCAACGGCGCTCCTTCACGGACGGGACGAGTTTGTGGTGCTCGACGGTGAGCGCCCCCAGGTCGTTCGCAACGCGCTCGCTCCGGCGGACGCTACGACAGGCGGTCAGGACCAGAGCGCAAGCACCTGGGACCTGGCTCATCTGATCCGCCGTGATCAAAACTGCGTCCACGGCGGGACCGTCGTCATCACCCCGCCGAAGGCCTCCGCTGAGTCCATGCTGCTCCTCTTCGGGCGTCCGCACCAGCAGCCTTCCTCCGGTGTGCGAATGGGCTGGGGAGTTCGAGTGGACGGCGTGAAAGCGTTCCTGCCCGCCGACCCTCTGAGGCCCCTTGTGCTCGAAGCTGGCAACTCCCCCATCACGATCGAGCTTGGTGACGCGTGGCTCGACGCCGCCATGTTCGTCACGCCCGCGACGCCCCTCGGCTCCCTATCACTCGCCCGGACCGACGCAGGTCCGAAGCGGCCGGATTCCGCCATCGTCTTTTCCATGGGTGACGAACTCGAGGCCCGACTCGATGAACCCGAAACCGCCATGACCCTGTGGCTGCGCGTCGACAGCGCTGGCCCTAGGGCTAGCAGCCGTGACGCCGGCGACCGAGCCAACGTGGAGTCGCAGGCCCCGTCGTTCACGCCAGTGACGCCGCCCGCAACGGATGTGCTCGTCGACAGCACCTTCGACCGCGGCCTCCACGCGGTGCACTTCGAAGGCGAGGCCGAACAGCTCGACATCCGCCCGACCATGGGCCCCGGCGCCGCCTGGGGCGACGTCGACGGCGACGGCTGGCTCGACCTCGTAGTCCTCCAAGGCGGCGGGCGCCCCGGCACCGCCCTGCTCCCCGATCGTCTCTACCGCGGCACCGAGAGCGGCCGCTTCGAGGACATCACCGAGCGCGCTCACCTGGGCCGCGGCGACGCCGGCATGGGCGCGCTCCTCGCAGACATCAACGGTGACGGCCACCTCGACCTCTACTGCGCCAACTATGGGCAGGACCGCCTGTTCCAGGGCAAGGGTGACGGCACGTTCGAAGAGCGCACGAACCTCCTCCCGGAGCTCGACCTCTACAGCGCGAGCGTCACCGCCGCGGACTACGACGGGGACGGCGACCTCGACCTGTACATCACGAGCTACCTCGACTACGACCTGGAGAAGATGCCGCCGGCGGAGGAGCTCGGCCGCTACCAGCGCGAGGACCCCATCGTCATGCTCCCGTTCGCCTTCCCAGGCCAACGCAACGTCTTCCTCAAGAACCTCACCGCCGAGACCGGCGAGCTGGCGTTCGAAGACGTCACGGAGTCGCTGGGCATGCTGGACGTCCAGGGCCGCGGCATGCAGTCCGTGTTCTGGGACTTCGACCGCGACGGCGACGAGGATCTGTACGTCGCCAACGATGTGTCCTTCAACGTGCTCTTCCGCAACGAAGGCGATGGCACCTTCAAGGACGTGTCGTTCTCGACCGGCCTCGATGATCCGCGCGGCGGCATGGGCCTCGCGGTCGGGGACGTGGACCTCGACGGTGACGAGGACGTGTTTCTGACGAACTGGCAGCTCGAAACCAACGCGCTCTACCTGAACAGCGTCGTCTCGCACAAGACCTCGAAGCGGCGCCGCGCTTCCTTCCACGACTACACCGTTCGCTCCGGCCTCGGCCCGAGCGGGATCGGTAGGACGTCCTGGGGCGCCGAGCTCTTCGACCTCGATCTCGACGGAGACCTCGACCTCTACGTCGCCAACGGCTACACCAGCCCGGACTACGAGAGCACCGGTATTTGCGTCGGCCAAACCGACCAGCTCTTCCTCGGCGACGGCACGGGTAAGTTCAAGGCGCCGAAGACCCTCCCTGCGGCCCTGGACGCCATCATCCAGTCGTCGCGCGGCGCCATTGGCGCGGACTTCGACAGGGACGGCGACGTGGACCTGCTCGTGACGGCGAACAACGGGCGTGTAGTGCTCCTCGAGAATCGAGCGCCGCGGCTCGGGCGCTGGACCGGAGTCCGGCTCCTCCAGAAGGGCCTGAATACGCGCGCGATCGGCGCCGAGGTGGTGGTCACTCTGGAGAACGGCCAGGTCCAGCGGCGGTCCGTACGAGCGGGTCAGGGCTACCTGACGGGCAATGCCCCTGAAGTCCATTTCGGGCTCGGGAAAGCGGCAGCCATCCGCTCGATTGAGGTCGTCTGGCCGGACGGCGTGCGCACGCAGCACGTGGGGCAGCTCGACGCCTGGCAGACGATCACGAGGGGGTAGGAGCCCGCGTCTAACCCCCTGGAAACGGCCGGGAAAGGCAATCGATACGCGCGCGCCGGGCGGAGTTTGCTTACCGTCCCGGTGACCATGGATATCAAGAACAAGACCACCAAGCCCCTCCGTCTCCCTCTCGAGGGCGGCAAGCGCTGCTTCATCGTCCCCGGCGGCAAGGGGCAGATTGCCCCCAAGCAGTTAGAAGAGCCCGCGATCAAAGCCCTCCTCGCAGATGGCTCGATCGAGATCCAGGGAGTCCCGCCGCGCAAGCAGCGGGGCAAGGCGGCTTCGGAAGAGAGCTGATCCCGATGGCCGCGCTCCCCGTGGCTGGGCTTCTCCTTGGGCTCCCCCTTGGGCTCCCCCTTGGGCTCCCCCTGGCTGGGCTTCTCCTATGCGCCGTCTCCATGGGCCAGGAGATCCCGGCGCAAGCACCGCCAGCGTCCGCATCGTCAGCGCCTCGACCGATGAACGTCCTGTTCATCAGCGTCGATGACCTGCGCCCCGAGCTGGGTTGCTACGGCTCCACCGCCGCGGACACGCCCCACATGGACGCGTTCGCCGCCACGGCGCTGCGATTCGATCGCCACTTCGTCCAGGCCCCGTCCTGTGGTCCTTCGCGGTATGCGCTGCTGACCGGGCGCAGCCCCGCCTCCTCGGGC
>JBLIHL010000299.1:0-7442 GCA_047635895.1 Paracoccaceae bacterium
GGTGACCTGATGGCGAGCCATGGCCCCGCGCTCGCGATGGGCATCATCGTGGACATCACGTCCGGCGACGTTCTCGCGCTTGATACCCGGTCGCGCTATCCGTACTCGGGCTTTGCGCCCGTGCGGCACGTGTTCACGCCGGGATCGACGTTCAAGGCCATCATCATGGCGCTCGCGCTCGACGCGGGCGTGACCACGGAGCACGACGAGTACCGGACCTTCGCGGATTCAGTCTTCAGGGTCGGAGGGCGTTCGATCTCCGAGGCCGAGGGCGCACCCCCCCAGGCGCGGATCACCGCGGCTGAGGGCCTCGCGTACTCCTGCAACGCCGTGCTCGTTCAGATCGGGCTCAAGATGGAGGCGTCCTATCTTCGCGGGCGACTTCTCGACTTGGGCTACGCCCAGGCCCCCGGAGCCGGGCTCGGCCCGGAACTCCCCGGAACGCTGCCGCCCCTCAAGAACGGAACCTGGAGCGAGCCCTACGCTCACGCGTCTGTCGCCTTTGGTCACGAGGTGGGCGTCACGCTTTGGCAGCACGCTGCGGCCCTTGCCACGCTCCTCCGTGGCGGTGTCTCGCGTCCGCTTCGCCTCCTCCGTTCCATGGAACGTGACGGGGAGATCTATGACTACGACCTCGGTCCCGGCAAGCAGGTCATTGACGAGTCTGCTTGCCGCAAGGTGCGCGAGATGATGGCGATGGGTGCCAACATCGGAACGGGTCGCAACATCGCAGCGGACTCGATGCAGCCCGAATTTGAGTGGGTCGGGACGAAGACCGGCACGACGGAGAAGGTTGGCAGCGAGCTCTGCGTTCACCTCGAGCTCGATGCGCTCGCGGAGGCTGCCAGGAAAGAAACGGCGTGGACGCGGGAGCTGCGCGCCAAGCTGCGCTCCGTTCCCAAGCCGCACCGCCGGACGACCTGCTACACGTCGTCGATCTGCGCCGCGGGTCGCGCCGTCGTGGACGGGGAGGTTCGGGAGATCATGGTGCTGCTCGTGGCGGAGGATCCGGTTGGCAAGGAGCGCTTCGGTAGTCGCGTGACCGGACCGACCGCCATGGCACTTCTGCGCCAGGCCTTTGGTTTCGATCGAACGGCGAAGCCGGTGGATACAAGCGCAGAGGCAGGGGCCGAGGCCGATGAGCCGGGCGAGCTGGTGACCATTCCCGCGTTCCGCGCGGAGTGGCTTGCCAACGACCTGCCATGGGCCGGAGCTCCGGACGAAGGGGACGACTTCTGATGCGCGTATCGGACCACCTCGATTCAGCTGACTCCGCCGACCAGGGCCCATTCCAGGCCCGGCAGCTGGTCCCCTCTCAGGCCCCATCGCTCGCCGAGCTGCTCGAAGCCCATGGTGGGGTCGTCTTCTCGCGCACGCCAAGCGGAGAAGAACTCGCCGTCGCGGGCGGTGATCAGCGGCTTGAGATCCGACCGGGCGACGTCCATATCCACTCGGGGTCGGTGAAGACCGGCGACCTGTTCGCCGCGCTTCCCGGACTCCGCGTCGATGGGATTCGCTTCGTTCCCGATGCCGTCACTCGCGGTGCCTCCGTGGTGTTCCTGCCGGCTGACCGCTCGGTCGATGCGCTGCGCCGAAGCATCGCGCGTGCTCCGCTTCCGCTGACGCGCGCAGCCACGTCAAGGTCGGCTTCACCGCTCTTCTGGGTCCACCCGCGCGCGCGTGAGATCGTCGGTGAGGTAGCCGCGCATGTTCACGGTCGGCCCGCGGACCGCCTCGCGATGGCAGGCGTGACCGGTACGAACGGCAAGACGTCGGTGTGTCACCTCGCTTATCAGCTGCTGGGCGCGTCCGGAAGGGCCCCGGCCATTCTTGGGACCGCCGGCCACACGCTGCGCGGCCGGACCGGGCCGCTGCACATGGAGGCGTCCCACACGACCCCGGACGCCACCCAAATCCAGCGCCTGCTCGCCCGTCACGTCGCCGGCGGTGGTGATTGTGCGGTGATGGAGGCCAGCTCGCATGCGCTTGTTCAAGGCCGCCTGTCCGGGCTTCAGCTCCAGGTCGGCGCGTTCACGAACCTCACGCGTGAGCACCTCGACTACCACAGGACGATGGGGCGCTATGCAGAGGCTAAGGCGCGGCTCTGGGACAGCGTTGCTCCGGGCGGACACGCCGTGATCTTCGGTACGGACGCGGTGGCAAATGACATGGTGGAGCGTGCGCAGGCACGTGACCTCCAGGTGATTCGCGTGGCCGTTGAAGAGGCTGCCAAGGAGGATGGCGACAGAAGTGAGGGCCATCTAGTGGCGAGCGACGTCCATCTCGATGAACGCGGGGCCCGCTTTCGGATGGACGGGCTCGGATTCGTCGAGCAAGAAATCCTTCTGCCGCTTCGCGGCGCCCACAACATCGAGAACGCACTCGTAGCCGTCGCGCTGGCCCACTGCCTTGGCGCGTCCAGGGAGGATCTCGCGACGGGATTGGCGGCACTCAGTGCCGCACCCGGCCGACTCGAGGTCGTGCCGCTGCCGGGCGTGGCCTTCGACGTCCTCGTGGACTATGCCCACAGCCCCGACGCGCTGGAGCGCGTGCTCAGTGCCCTTCGTGCTGATATGGTCGAGCGGTCCAGCCGGCCTGGATCCGAGGGACGACTCATCTGTGTCTTCGGCTGCGGCGGCGATCGTGATCGCGGGAAGCGCGGTCCCATGGGGCGCGCCGTAGGCGAGCTCAGCGACGTGGCGATCGTGACCAGCGACAACCCCCGCGGCGAGGCGCCGGAGGCGATCGCCGACGCCGTGGTCGCCGGCGTGGATGAAGTCGGCGGGCGCCGCATCGTAGAGCTCGACCGGGCCCGTGCGATCGAGCGCGCGCTTGGGATTGCCCGTCCAGGGGATGTGGTGCTAATTGCTGGCAAGGGACATGAGAACACCCAGGTGATCGACGGAAGGAGCCTTCCATTCGACGACCGCGTTGTGGCCGCTGAGGCCTTCGCGCGACAGATCGGAGGCGTTCGATGATCGAGCTTTCCCTCGCGGAACTTTTTCACGCGGCGCGGGTCTCCTGGAAGTCGCCATCCACCCAGGCCCAGCACCTCGCGCGGACGATCAGCGATGTATCCACGGATACGCGTGAGTTACGTCCAGGCAGCCTCTTCATCGGCCTTCCGGGTCCTCGCTTCAACGGCGCGGACTTCGCACGCGTGGCTCTGGAGGCTGGCGCATCCGCGGTGATCGTCCAGGGGGACGCCTCGGCGCCGGACGGGGAGCTTCAGCGAGAGCTGGCCGCCCTCAGCGAGGAGTATGTTGCGCCCGTGGCGGTCTGCGAGGACGCGCGTGCGGCCCTCGGCGCCGCCGGCAAGCTCGTTCGGCGATCGCTGACCGGGCGTACGCTCTGCATCACTGGGTCCTGCGGCAAGACTTCGACGAAGGCGATCGTGGCTCACATGCTGCAAGGCGCGGATGGGCCCGACGTCAGTGATGCGACGATCGTCTCGAGCCCCAAGAGCTTCAACAATTACATCGGCGTCCCGCGGACGCTTTTCCTCTGCGAGCGCAACACGCGCTTCGCGGTCCTTGAAATCGGGACCAACGCCCGCGGGGAGATCGCAGACCTGGCCGCGATCGCACGGCCTGACGTCGCGATGATCACGATCATTGGGCGCGCGCACCTCGAAGGACTGGGGTCGATCGAGGGGGTGGCCGAGGAGAAGGGGGCCCTGCTCGCGGCGCTCGACCCCGGGCGCGCTGGCTCCATGGCCGTTCTGAACGCCAACTGTGCGATGACGCCGCGACTGAGGGATCGCGTGCCGGAGGGTATCCCGACGCTCACCTTCGGATGCGGGACCGACGGTTCCGGCAGCCTTCGGCCCCACGCCGAGCGCGCGAGCGTTCAGGCCGAGGGTGTGCGCGCCACGGCGCGCGGGACTGAATTCGAACTGTTCATCGACCCGGCGCTGACGCCGGGCCGAGTCGTCGCGGCGCAGCACGTGGTGGTGCCGCTCCTCGGAGATCACGCGGCGTCCAATGTGGTCTCCGCGTTGGCCGGAGTGATCGCCCTGGGCGGCGATCTCGATCGAGCGCTTCAGTCGATCTCGTCGCTCGTCGCGGAGCCACATCGCCTGCAGCCGACCGTGGCGGGCGGCGTGCTCGTGATCGACGATGCCTACAACGCCAACCCTGAGTCCGTCGGGGCCGCCGTGCGAACCCTGACAAGTTTGGAGCGCACTTTGGGCCCCGGGGGCGGCGCCGAGGGGCGCGTGGCTGCTCGGGTTCTCGTGCTCGGCGCTATGGGGGAGATGGGCTCCGGAGCCCTCGGGCTTCACCGAGAGGTGGGCAGCGTCGTAGGCGCCAGCGGCATCGATCGACTCGTTCTGACCGGTGAGCCCTCGGACGAGGAAGCCCTGATCGCCTACCGCGAAGGCGCCCTCGGGGCCGGCATGGCACCCGAGGCCATTCGCCTGGACCTCTCGGTGGCCGCGACTATTTCGGCTCTGACGTGCCGCATCGCGGGCCTGGTGGGCGGAGACATCTGTCTCGTCAAGGCGAGTCGCGCCGTGCGACTCGAGCGCGTGGCTGAGGCGGTCGCTCAGCACTTCAGTCAAGAAACACGCCGTCTGCGCCCCGCCATGGAGTTACCCACGTCCAGAAGAGTCCAGCCCCGAAGGCCGGAGGCGCGCGCGTGATCGTTGATCTCCTGCGCAGTCTCTTCGACTACGCCGCGCTCGACTCGCTCTCCTTCCGCGCCGCCATGGCTGCGTTCACGGCGTTTGCCCTCGCCGTTCTCCTCGGCGCTCCGGTGATCCGGTGGCTGCGGAATCACCGGGTAGGTGAGAACACGGACAAGACGGACGCGCCTGAGCTCGCCCGAATGGCGAAGGAAGCCGGGAAGGATAAGACGCCCACGATGGGCGGCAGCTTCCTGATCGGCTCGCTGATGGTCAGCGTGATCTGCTGGTGTGACCTCGGCAACCTACAGGTCGTGCTGGGACTCATCCTGGTGGCAGGACTCGGCGCGGTGGGTTTCGTCGACGACTACCTGAAGCTGACGGTCGCAGGGTCCAGTGGGCTCTCCGCGCGCGCCAAGCTCGTGGGGCAGACGATCGCGGTGCTCTTCGTGGTGGGCGGCTTCGCCTGGTACGCACACGCCTCGGGGCGCTATTCGCTGCTCGACGTCTACCCGCCGTTCCTGAAGGAACTCCGGATCCCTCTCGGCGACACGCTCCTCGGGACGGCCGTCTTCGTAGCCTTCGGATGGCTCGTCATTGCGGGCACGTCGAACGCGACCAACATCACCGACGGGATGGACGGGCTCCTGGCCGGCTGCGTGATCCTCTCTGCATCGGCGCTCGTCGTGTTCTGCTACGTCACCGGACGATCGGACTGGTCGTTCTACCTCGAGGTGCCCTATATTCCCGAGGCCGCCGAAATGTCCGTGGTGGGGGCTGCCCTCATAGGTTCGTGCCTCGGATTCCTCTGGTACAACTCGCACCCCGCTGAGGTATTCATGGGGGACTCCGGCTCGCTGCCGATCGGCGGACTCCTGGCCTGGATGGCGGTGGTGTCGAAGCAAGAGCTGGTGCTGCCGCTCCTGGGCTTCGTCTTCTTTGCCGAGCTCGGATCGAGCGCGCTTCAGACCTTCTGGTACCGGCGAAGCGGCGGAAAGCGCATCTTCACCATGGCGCCGATCCACCATGGGCTGCAGACGAAGGGCGGAATCTTCCGCCCTGGGAAGGCCCCCTGGCCCGAGACCAAGATCGTGATCCGTGCGTACATCATCGCCGCCGTCTGCGCGATGGCGAGTCTGGCCCTACTGAAGGTTCGGTAGCTCGATGTCTAATGCCAAGAATCAGGCCCGTGACGGCTGGGGTGCGTCCGCGATTGCTGGCGTGGCCCGCGGTGCCGTCCGCAGTGTTTCCTCCTGGGCCCAAGGTGCAGGGGAGAGGGCGCGTGAGCGCGATCCTTCTGGACCGCGCACTGCGCTCCTGTGGACGGTTCTGGCGCTGATCGCGTTTGGATTCATGATCCAGATGTCCCACGCTTCGACGACGCTCCCTCGGGAGGCATTCATCGAGGAGATGAGGGAGCAGCTCATATTCCGCCTCGGAGGCGTGGCGCTGCTCTTCCTGGGCATGTGGCTGGGTCCCCGGCGGGTCGAGCCTCTGATCCCGGCCCTCACGGTGTTTTCGCTGGCGGGGCTCATCCTCGTCTTCGTTCCTGGCTTCGAGCAGGCCGTCAACGGTTCCCACCGCTGGATCCGCTTCTTCGGCCGCGGGCCGTCCATCCAACCGTCTGAGATCGCCCGCGTCGTCTTTGTCCTCTGGGTGGCGCGCCGCTGCGTGCTCTTGGATGACCGGGTGGAGAACCTGCGCACAGGGTTTATCCCAACGCTCGCCTTCGGGCTCCTGGCCACCGCGCTGATCCTGAAGGAGCCGGACCTCGGCGGCGCGCTGCTGTTCCTTCTTTGCTTTGGAACGACGCTCTTCGTGGGCGGCGCCCGTATGCAGCACGTGGCGCTCGTCATAGCCGCATGCATTCTCCTCATCCTCATAGCGCTGAACTCGTTCGGCCACGTGGCGGAGCGCTTTGCCGTGTGGATGGGAGACTCGAGCAACGACCAGGTCACGCGTGCCGCAGAAGCGATGGCATCGGGTGATTGGTTCGGTGTTGGCTTCGGCCAAGGCGGCTTCCGCAACGCAGGACTGCAGTACATGCAAACCGACTACGCGCTCGCGCTCGTCGGTGAAGAGCTCGGTCTTTACGGTATTTGGCTCGTTGTCGGTCTTTTTGGCGCGTTCATCTGGAATGCGCAGGCCATGGTCCTTGGAATCAAAGATCGGTTCGCTGCGCTCTGTGCTTTCGGACTCTCCATCTCCGTTGCCTTCCAGGCGATGGTGCACCTCCAAGTCGTCACGGGACTCGCTCCACCGAAAGGTATGGCGCTTCCCTTTCTCTCCGACGGCGGCAGTGCACTGCTCGCCGCATGCCTCGCAGTGGGCCTCGCGCTCGGCGCGGCTCGGGCTCATTCTCTCTCTCCTCCGACTCATTAATTAATGCTGTCTCTACGATCCATGCAGCCCTACGAACGCATCGGCCTAGTGGCCCTCATGTTCCTTGTTGTCCTCCTCGCCGTCGGCGCGCTATGGGACGACGGTTCTGCGGATAACACGGTGCTCGCCGCTGAGCGTTCTGAGGTCGAGCGGATCGACGAGGAAGCCGCGACTCGCGCAGCCGCCGCGTTCGCCCGTAAAGAGGAGAAAATTCGCGCGACCCAGGAGACCGCCCGTGGCGCTAGTCGCGGTCGCTCCGGTTCGGCTCGGTTGATGCCCATGGGCGGGCAGGACGAGCTTGGCACCGAGGTGGCTCGCGTGACAACCGTCTCCAACGGCGCCGGGCACCGTAGCGAGCCGAAAGGCTTCGACATGGGCGGCGATCTCCAGGATCTCCAGGCAGCTCCGGCGGCGCGCGCGCAGACCCCGGAGGAGC
>JBLIHL010000300.1:0-7433 GCA_047635895.1 Paracoccaceae bacterium
CCGCCTCTCTTCTTTTGGATTTAGCGGGGGCAAGATTCGAACTTGCGACCTCCGGGTTATGAGCCCGACGAGCTACCAGGCTGCTCCACCCCGCGTCACTGGCGGGGAGTATAGGGATTGGCTGGAGGGGCGCAAGGGGTAGGAGCGGATTAGTCCAAGGAAGTTCACCGAGGACGATCTGCGTCCCCAATAGCCTTCCAAAGCACCGCCGCTCGATCCGCATCCACCGCTCCCAGCTCCGCTCGAACCTCCGGGCTCGATACCGCCGAAGCGATGGACACCTGAAGCTGCGACTCCAACTCATCTCGCACCAGCATCGACGCGATCTGGATCGCCGACTCCAAGTCGACGAGGCGCACATCCGCCGCATCACTCGCCCATGCCGGTCGCTGGAGAAGGCTTGAGCAAAGAATCGCCGCCTGCTCCGAGCGCGCTGTCGATCGTGACGAGAACGGATCTGCCACCAACACCAGTTCGGTGAAGAGTCGAATCGTCCCCGCGGGCAGCGCGAACGAGTCCGCGCCCGGATCCCCGGCAACGAGACCCTCGAGTCGCAGAATCGCAGCGTCTGGCTTATTGAGGCTGCGAAGCAGTTCGACGCTTTCGAGCGTGATCGCAGGGTCGGACCACCCGTGGAGTGGTGCTCGACCGATCGCCACGTCGAAGCCGCCCATCACCTCGGAGAGAGAGCGTTCCAGCGTCGCGGCGTCGGAGGGCCGGACACCCTGCTCCGCGGCTGCTCGCATGAGGTCGGCGCGCATCAGCGAACGAAGGAGAATCAGCGCTGGCGGGTCGCCGTCGGCGACGCTGACGGTACCGGCGGGCTGGGCCAGCTCGCGGAGCTTCAGACACAGGGGATCGGAGCTCGCAAAGAACGCTGCAAGCTGGTGCGGCATCAGGAGCCGAAGCTCTAGGGCGATGGGGAAAATCCAGGCCAGTGCGCGCGCTCGCTCGGCGGCGGGCTTGAGCTGGTCGAGATCAATGCTCAGCATCAGATCGAGTGCGGCGCGCGCCCGCAAAGGAAGCAAAGCATCCGTGGAGGCCACGATCGAATCAGCTCCTGCGATCAGGTAAGCGGCGCGGGCGCGGGCGGTTGGATTTCGGGTCGAGAGATCATTGGCCAGGCGCGCCGCGGCGGCCACGAGTTCCTCGGCGGACCCGGCCAGCTGCGCGAGGGGTGCAGGCTCACCGGGCGCTTCCGCATCCGGCGTGATCAGACGTTGGAGCGAAGACTCATCCCCCACCAGGCCCAAGAGCTCCGCCAGACGGCCCCGGAGCTCAGGTGACGGCTCGGCGAGAAGCCGCGCCAGCGCCCACCGCGACTCGGTCTTCCGAGGCTTCGCCATGAGTGCGGGCCGGACGTCATCACTCAGGAGTAGCTCGAGCGCACGCGCACGGCTGTCGAAGTCGGGCTCGGCGGCCGCCTCGAAGAGCTCGTTAATGACGTCCTCCGCGGGCTGGGTGCCAGGCTCGACCACGCCGATGACCGCACGAAGCGCGCCGAGGAGTTCATACTCCAGCTCGGGCGTCTCCATGGAGCGCACCAGCATGACGAGATCGCGGGCGTCGCTAGGCTGGACGGAAAGAGCGAACGCATTGGCCGCCGCTCGACGCACGCGGAGCGGAATCGCGGCGCGCCGCTTCGCTCCCTCTGCCCCCAAGACCATGGGACGGACGAGGCGAGCCAGCGGATGAGCCGCCTCCGTGGCGAGGCTCTTGTTAGAGAACGAACGCACAACGTCGCTGAGCGAGGTAATCGCACCCTGGAGCGCATCCGGATCCAGCGAGCGCGTCTGTCCACGGAGCAGCGCACGCTCGAACAGCGCAATGCCAAGGGCGAGCATCTCCGCCCGCGCGGGATCGGCCTCGTCGCCGACCGGATGCACAAGTCGGGTCAGGGCGCCGATCATGACCCAGATTTCTTCACAGGATCGCGTCTTGGCTCGCTCGGCGATGTCGAAGACGCGGGCCCGCACGCTCTGCGCAGCCTCTCCACTGGGATCCGCGCCCTGGGTGAGATCAAGGAGCGTCCGCAAGCGCGCGGCAAGCGCCTCTTCACTGCGCTCGCCCGACAACCCTTCCTCAAGTGCCTCGCGCGCGGCGGCCGGAGGCAACGCTCCTGCCGCCACCGCGCGGCCGATGGCGCGCGCCGCATTCGCGCGCATCTCGGACGATGGCCAATCGATGAGTGAATGCCCGAGTCGCGCCGGAGCGAACTCGATGAGGGTGAGCGCGCGCTGATTGGCCGTGCCGGTCGCGGCGAGCAGCTCATTGCGGCCGGTTCCGTCGGGCGAGCGGCCGCGGAGAATCTCCCACTGGGCACGGAAGGCGGCGGCGTCCACAAACCACCGCCCGTAGAGCTCATGGAGCGCCGACTGGGCGCTGAGCCGCATGCGCGGCAGGTGGTCCAAACCGCTTTCTGAGGACAGATCGACCACGGTGCCCGGCTCAAGCCAGCGCGCGATCTCCAGCGCGTGGGCGACGAGGTCAAGCTGGGCCACGACGCGCATCGCCGCCACCGAGAGCTCTGGCGCGGGTGAAGTTGGGTCGAGCGCCGCTGAGATGGCTTCGCTAACGAGGCTCGCCCTACGCGGGATCGTGAGTGCGACCCGGAGCCAGGCGAGCGCCTCGGTCGAGCCCTCGACTCGCTGGGCGCGGCGCGCCGTCGACAGGCCCGGTGGCATGGGGCGGCCGGCGCGAAGCAGGACCGCGAGCACGAAGTCCGCGGTGGTGGCACCCGCCACCTGCTGGGCGGCGGCGTCGAGCTGGGCCGCGTCGAACTCGGAGATCTTGTCGACCAAGAGCGCAACGCGGGCGCGCTGGGCATCGTCAAGGACGAAGGGTGGCGTCGTCAGCTTGCTGGAGCGGACCGCAGGCTTCGTCTCGAGAACATTCCTCTCCCCGTCGGGGGCCCGGCCATAAGAGGCCAGCTCCTTGGAAGCCAGCTCCTTGGAAGTCACAACCGGGGAGGCCGCTAGCGATGGAGCCGTAAGGGCTAGTGAACCTACCAGGCACACGCGCGTTAGCCATGGGCTCGTAATCGCGCGTTTACCTATGTATTCCACCACTTGGATCCTAGGCCTTCGATCGGAGAAACCGAAGGGTCCACTTGAGATGCCGGTGGCTATCCCCGCCAAATTCGCTCGATCCGGCGTGCGATTTCCCCCGGAGTGAGACCCTCGACATCGACGGCTCGGCGGCACGCCGCGCGATACAGTGGCGCGCGACGTTCAAGAAGCACCTCGAACTCATCCATGCCTGAATCGTCCGCTGGGACGACAGCCGGCCGAAGAGGGACACCGGCCGCCGCCCGCTCATTCTCATCGCCAGCCACCCGGGCGCGGAGCACGCCGAGGGGCGCGCGCAGCCATATCGTCACGGCGGCCGTTCGAAGCAGCTCACGCGAAGACGGGTCCTCGATGGCCCCGCCGCCTGTGCTCAAAACGAGGCGGCGCGGTTCAGCGAGGGTCGCACGGAGATGTTCGCGCTCCAGCTGACGGAAGGCCGGAAGCCCCCGCGAAGCGATCACCTCACCCGCGTGCGCGCAACCGGCCGCGGCGGCGATGCGATCGTCGAGGTCGACGAAGCTCAGACCAAGGGTTTCCGAGAGAGCGCGGCCGACCGAGGTCTTGCCGGCGCCGCGAAGGCCAACGAGCGCCAGCTTGCCTGGGAGACAGAGAGTCATAGCGTCTGGGTGGAGGTGGTGCCTGCGAGCCAGAGCTGAAGCGCCTCGGCCATGGCGTCCTGGGCCGCCTTCGCGGCGTCGCCTTCCGGCGCACTGGCCCCGTAGAGGCACTGAAAAATGGCGACGTGCTGGCGCCAGCCCTGGAGCAGAAACCAGCGTTCACCCGAGATCGGGAGCCCGCCAGCCTCAGCCGTCCGGCGAAGAAGCCTTGTTTCGCGCGGGCGATACACGGCGTCGAGCACGGCCACCCCAGGGCACAGGTGCTCGGCTGGGACGTCTGGCTCGCCGATACCGTCGGTTCCGAGGGGCGTCGTATGCACGATGATGTCGGGACGGAGCTGGCGGTAGGCGTCACTGCCGAGGTCGACGGCCGAGATCGGAGGCCCGATGCTGGTGGGACCGCTGTCCGTGCCGCCAGAGGCGGTCAGCGCCTTCGCGAGCGCGTCCGCAGCTCCGAACCGACGTGCCGCAACGGTGACGGCGGCGCCGCGCCGGGCAAGGGCGAACGTGGCGGCGCGCGCTGCCCCACCGGCTCCGATCACGACGGCGCTCAGGCCGTCGAACTGCTCGCGGCCCAGTGCCTCGGCGACCGCGTCCCCCACAGCGGGCGCATCGGTGTTCGAAGCCGCGAGACGCGGCCCCTCGGCGTCTCCATATTGGACGGCTTTGTGGACGGTTTCATGCTCGATCAACGTGAGCGTATTGGCCGCACCGATCGCCGCGGTCGCTCGGTCCGACCCGGCGCCGAACGGCCCCCTCGCGACCTCCGCTGCCTCCAGCTTGAACGGAGCCGTCACCGAGAACCCAACCCAGCGAGGATGCGTGCGAACGGCCTCGACGAACCGCGTAAACGACGTCGGCGCCACGGGGAGGAACAACCCGTCGCCGCCCAGCACGCGCAGCGCCGCCCCGTGGGTGACCGGCGTAGCGGAGTGGCCGATGGGTCGGCCGCAGATGGCGGCAAAGCGAGTGGCTCGGCCGGGCGCCCGACCGGGTCCACCCCATGCGGCGCGGATGTGCGGGACCCGGAGCTGGCCCGGCGCTGCGCTCTGCAGAAGCGGATGCTCGGGGTCAGGCTCCTCGATCCGCGCGGGCGCCGCGTAGACGAAGACCGAGCCGAATCCTGGAGCCGCCATGCGTGAGAACGCGGCGACCTGGCCGGACGCAAAGGCGATGGTCGTACCGCCGGGGCGGCGCTCTAGCCAGCTCAGGAGCGGCAGCACCTCTTCGGCCCGCTCGGCTGCCGGCACGATTTTAATGAGGTCACCGCTTCCCGGTCGCACAAGGGCATCAAGCTCGGCCGCGACCGCGTCCAGGGATGCCACGTCGATGGCGGGAAGCTCGCGGTGCGTCGACAGAATGCGCGGGGTCGCGACGTGTTCGAGCGCTGCTTCGGCGATCAGCGAGGCGTCGATATCCAGGAAGGCAGCGCCGGCCCGCGCGGCGAGCTCCAGCAGGTTACCGCGGTCCGACGTAGAGCCCCGGTAGGCGCCAAATCCCTCGCTGCCGTGGACAGCGGCAATCGTTGGGCGGGCCGCGAGCTGGATCAGCTCGGCGAGCCGAGCCGTGCCATCTTCAACAGAAGCCGCACTTGAGTCGCCGACGAGTTCGTGGGCCACGTGATCGAGACGCAACTCGACGACGTCCGCGTCGGCGGCCGCTCCTAGCGTGAGGGCCTGGCGGAATCCGTCGAGCGTGTGGCAGAGGAGAGACACGACGAGCGGGCCGGCTCCAATCGAGTCGGCTTGGGAATCGCCGTGAGGATTACCATGAGGATTACCAGCGGAGTCTCCAGCGGAGTCGAGTGCATGCTTCATGGTGTGTCTTCCTGGAGCATCTGCCGCGCAGCAGCTTCAATCGCCCGATATAGGTCGGTTTCCGGTGCGCCACCGAGCGCTTCAATGTGCTGCTCGACCAGGGCATCATCGCTGCGGGCCATAGCCCCCGTGAGGACGGCCGCGCCACGGTCGCGCAGGACATTGCGCACCGCGCTTCCGGCCAGCTCACCGTAGGCACGGCGGAAGGCTGCGCGGACTTCCAGGTCGCCGGAGCCATCTGCGTCCAAAGGGACCATGGACGCGGCGGCGCGGTCGACCAGTGTCACAACCCCCGTGGCCACCAGCGTCGCGAGCGCGTGGTAGCGCATTTTTTGGAGGCGGGCCTCCCCGGGCGTCGAGGCTGCCGGCAGCTCGACCTCGAAGCCGCCGGTGGTGCCGATGAGCTGGCGCCCCAAGGCGATGGCGTCCGGGCGAGTCGCCTCGACGGCGAACGGCATGCCGACGAAGAGTTCAGGGGACGGGGCGGGCTCATGGGCGACGGCCACGAGTGGGTGCAGGGAACCCAGCGCCGCCGAGGTGGAAGCAAGCGCCGCGAGGGCGTCTTCTCCCGTGCGCGCGCCGCCCGTGTGGAAGACCGCTCGCGGCGTGGGCCCTGCGCCCAGAAAAGCCGCCCTGAGTTGCTCCCCCACGGCTCCGATCGAAGCATCAGAGACGGCGACGAGGATCACGTCGCAGGCTTGAAGGTCGGCGATAGCCTCGGCGACAACCGCTCGGCCGCCACCAAATCGAGCGACGCTCGCTGCGGCCTCGGGGCGGCGGGCCCAGACCATGGCTCTTCCAACGAAGTGGTCTGCAGGCGGATCCTCGCCGGGATTCAACGGAAGGGCCCCGTGCGCCCCTGGGCGCGTCAAGGCCGCGCAGAGGGCGTGGGCTACGGCGCCTGCGCCCACGATGCCAACGGTTTGGGTCATGGGATACTTGGTGCGTCAAGGAGTGCCAGCAGCTGATCGCCTGCGGGGCGGTGAACAGCGGCGTGGCGGAGCCCTAGATGGCGCGCGGCGGCTTCTGCGCGCACGTCGTCAAGGACGGATTCGGCCTCGGCTTCTGAGTCGAAGAGCCCAAAGAAGCTCGACCCGCTTCCGGCGAGGCGAAAGTGGTCGAGCCCGAGGTGCTGGAAGAGAGCCCGCCAGGAACGAAGCTCCGGGAAGGCGCGCTCGGCGGGCTCCTCGAGGTCGTTCCGGAGGAGCGCGCGGGCGTCCGCAGCGGCAGCCGACCAAAGTGCGGCTGACTGGCTCCCGTCATTGGACGTCCGGGCTGAGGCACGAAGTTCCTCCGGCGACGACACAGCCAGGTCGAGCGCGGCGTAGACCTTCGGGGTGGCGCAGTCGATCTCCGGGGTGAGAAGCGCCACGTGCCAGGGCGGCGTCGCCGCGATCGGTTCGACATGCTCGCCCCTGCCGGAGCTGCGAGCAGCACCGTGCTGACGCGCAGCGAAGAAGAAAGCGCAGTCGGCGCCGATGTGGCCGAGTGCCCTGGTTACGGCGGTATCGACGCTATGGGGTCGATCGGGGGCGAGTAGCTCGAGGGTGCCAAGGGCGGCGGCCGCCGCGTCGGCGCTTCCGCCGCCGAGACCGGCGCGGCTGGGGATTCCCTTGTGAAGAGTAATGTGCAGCGCGGTCTCGGGCTGGCCGAGACCGTCGAGCGCTGCGCGCACGCCGCGGACGGCGAGGTTCGTCTCGTCCGCGACGATGTCGGGCGTCGCGAAGGGACCCGTCGACCGAACCGAGATCTGCGCTGCGCCGGGCACCAGCGAAACGGTGACCTCATCGCGCAGATCGAGGCCAAGCATGAGGGTCGTCAGCTCGTGGAATCCGTCCGCGCGTCGCCCGTGAATCACGAGCCGCGGATTGACCTTGGCGCCGGCGGTAACGGTGACGGTCCGCCGGGCCATCAGGACTCGAGCGCGGCCT
>JBLIHL010000301.1:0-7424 GCA_047635895.1 Paracoccaceae bacterium
TGCTGCCGCACGGGCCTCCTCGCCGGAGGGGCCGCGAGGGCGAGCCTCGCGCCGAGCCGCACGAGCCCTACGGGCACGCGCTATGGCCCGGGCGTCCTGCGGACGCGTGGGGCGGCTTCGGGCACGGCGGCACGGCGGCACGGCGGCACGGCGGCACGGCGGCGAAACAGCAGGGCCACGCATAAATCCGCCAAGGAACGCCCATTAGGCCAAACGTGCAAGCGGCCCAGCGACGGACCCGGCACCGCGCTCTCTTTCGATTCCACTCCAGCTCAGGTGGCAAAAAACGGGACACGCTCCTCAACTAGAGGACGCAATCCAGTCGACAAGCCCCGGTGAGACCGCCGGGACCCGTCCCCTTCGAGCGCGGCTCTCTTCCCCCCAAACCGGGTAAAGGAACGTGATTCGCAGCAAAAAGAGCGTCGTAGGTCTCGACCTAGGCACCTCGGTGGTGAAAGCCGTCGAGATCACGCTTGAGGGCCAGGAGCCGGTAATCACCGGGTTCAGCCGCGTCGAGCTCCCGCCAGGCGGCAGCCTCGACGAAGCCGTCAGGCTAGTCTTCAAAGAAGGCAAATTTCGCTCCAAGCGAGTCGTGACCGGTGTTTCCGGCCAGGACACCGTGGTGCGTTACCTCTCCATGCCTCGCATGACGGACTCCGAGCTGAAGCTAGCTATTCAGTTCGAGGCCGACAAGCTCGTGGCGTCGGATGAGGACTTCATTATCGACTGCTTGCCACTCGAGCAGCCATCCGAGGATGGCGCACCCCAAAGCGACACCATGAAGGTGCTCGTGGCCGCCTGCCAAAGCGACCGCCTGAACGATCAGGCCCGCATGATTCAAAGCACAGGCCTTGTGCCGATCGCGATCGATCTCGATCTATTCGCGATCTCGAACGCCTGGGAAATGTGTGTGCTTCCGGACTCCGAGGGCTTTGACCCGTCGGACATCCGCGCCACAGCACTGGTCGACGTGGGGGCGAAGGCAACCTCCATCAATGTGATGCGGGGCGGTACCAGTTGCTTCAGCCGCGAGATCCCGATCGGTGGCTCGAACATGACCCAGGCTGTAGCCCGGCGCCTTGGCGTCGAAGGCTTCGAGGCCGAGGCGATCAAGCGTGCGTCGGAAGACCACCAGGCAGAAGTTCGCACGGCGATCGGCCCGGTCCTTGAGGACCTCGCCTCCGAGTTGATGCTCTCGATGGACTACGTCGAGCACAACGAAGGACTCACGGTCACCGAGATACTGCTCTCCGGTGGGGGCGTGCTTGCGCCCGGCGCCGCTGAGTACATCGAACAGTCCGTGGCGCGTCCCACGCGCCTCTGGAATCCGCTGGAAGGCCTGCGCGTCGATGTCAACCGACTCGACGTGGAAGAGCTGGAAGCATGGGCCCCCTCACTCGTCGTCGCCGTCGGCCTTGCCTCACGGGTGCGCAACTTATGATTACGATCAACCTACTGCCCGATGAGTATCGGAAGCGGGCGAAGTCGCCGATCGGAATGATCGCGGCCGTCGCCGGTGCCGTACTCCTCAACGCATCCCTCATCGCCTATTGGGGTTACCTCGAATTCGGCATCAGCCGAAACATCGAGACAACGCGCTCCGTGCTGCAGCTCGACCTCGACGGTCTCAAGCCGCAGGTCGCCTACAACGAGAAGCTCAATAAGGAGGTCGCGACTCGCTCAGCGCGTGAAACGACTCTCGCCGAGATCACCCAGAACCGCGTCCTCTGGACGAAGGTCATGGACGAACTCATTGAGGTCGTGCACGCCGGCCGCGAGGGCATCGAGCACTTCGTTTGGTTCGATGACGTCGACGTCAAGATGCTGGCCGTGACCCGTGGGCGCGAAGCCAACTACGGCAAGCTCTCTGCATCGGCTCACTCCGGCTCGGATGGCTACGACCAGGTGTCGAACTTCCTCGACGACATTAACGACCTCGAGCTCACTTCGCTCAGGCAGATCTTTGGCCCGACCGGCGATCCCGAGGGTCGTCGCAACGAGCCGGAGAAGGACCTGATTCCGACGGTGAACTGGTCATTCCCGCTCACCATTGATCTGAAGAGCCCGGAAGAACGCGTGCAAGCGCGCAAGTCGGCTGAGGAGGCAGGACTGTGAAGGATCAGAAATTTTGGATAACCTTCGGGGGTGTAGCGGGAAGCGTCGCACTCGGCGCGTGCTACATGATCTTCTCGGAGAAAGGGCAGATCGAAGCCGCCAGGACCGAGGTCGCTAGCATTCGCCAGGGCATCGCCAAGGCGCGTGATACGGTTGCTACGACTCCGGATATCGAGCGAGACGTCATCGTCTTGCGCGAGATCTCGGACCGGATCCGCAAGATCCTTCCGAACACGAAGGACCTGACCAACGTCGTCCGTGACTTCCAGGAGTACTCCAAGGAAGCAGGCGTGGCGACCTCTGGATTCCGTCCGAGCCAGAAAGGCGGCGGCCGTGGCACCCAGACCGGTGCATTCGAGAAGGTGGCGTACCAGCTCACCCTTGAGGCCGACACGTTCCAGTTCCTCGACTTCCTCAACCGCATCGAGACCCACAGTCGCTTCATGGCGGCATCGTCCTTCAAGATCAGCGCGGCGACGCGCAAGAGCTTGGAGACCGACGGGATCGCGAACCATCGCATCCAGATGGAAGTGGAGACGTACAAGTACGTCCCGCGCCAGGGTGAAGCGGACGAGGTGAAGATCACTGGCTACGAGCGCAAGCGCGATCTCCTGGCAGGCGAAATTAGTCGCCGCCGCTCGGCCCTGACCCTCGAGACGTTCCGCTACCGCGGCCCCCGCGGCCGGCGTGACCCTCTCATCGACCCGCGCGTTCCCGCGCGTGTCGACGATCCGAACGCTTGGACCGTCCAGCGTCAGATGGAGGAAGTCGACGAGCTCATCTCGCGGATGAACGAGGGCAACGAGTACTGGGAAGCCTCCAACGCGGCGGATTCGGTCCTGGACCGGATGGTCCAGCGCTCGGAGCTCGAGAAGATCCTCGCCATGCTTGGCGATGACCTCAACCGCATCGAGAAAGAGAGTCGCATCAGCTACAAG
Source organism: Paracoccaceae bacterium (assembly GCA_047635895.1). Lineage (GTDB taxonomy): Bacteria > Planctomycetota > UBA1135 > UBA1135 > Saltatorellus. Next base: position 3,054 of record JBLIHL010000301.1, read on the forward strand.
CCGGCCGAGAAACGCCTTTCGATCGGCGTCATCGAGCCGCTCCAGGAGCTTCGCCTAGCCCTCAAGCTGAGCCAAGCGATCGCCGGTCCCACGCTCGTTGAGCTGCAGACCGTCGCCGAGCAGATGATCAAGCACATCGATGATGGAGAGTTCGATCTCGCCCTCGATGCTTACAAGGCCCTCGCCGACTCGCTCGACCAGGTCAAGGGTGACAAGGAACGTGAAGGACTCGCTGACTGGCTTCGCCAGCTCGCCGAGGACGCAACGACCCTGCGTGACTTCGAAGCCATCGAGCTGACCATTGGCGGCTACGCCATCATCGAGGGTGTTGCCCCTGTGATCATCATCGACGGCACGCGCCGCTCGGTGGGTGACCCCGTGCTCGCGCACCCCGATCTCATCGTCCACGATGTCCGACCTAACGAGGTGGACTTCGTATTCCGCGGAGCTGTTCTGACCCGCGATTTCTAAGCGTGACGGGGCCTTGTCGGCCCCGCGCCATCGCGAGTCCTAATGGACCGCACGCCGCGGAAGAACTTCTCGGCGCCATAACCCTCCCTTGTCATTCGGACCGACGACTGTGTCGTTCCAAAACCCCAACTTACCGTCCAGATTCTGGACAGAGGAATCGTGGTGAACCCTCATCTCTCTCTTCTCGCACTCAGCATGTGCGCAGCGGCATTCATGCCTACTGCCGCAGCCCAGGTTCCTAGCCTGGACAGCCGAGTCGATCTCAACATCGTGGAACGTGACCTGAGCCAGGTCGTGCAGCACTTGCGCGACCGCTCCGGTGCGAACATTGTCATCATCGAAGGTGGCGACCTTAAGGTCCGTGGTCTCCAGCTCTCAGACGTCTACTGGCGCGACGCGCTCGACTATGCGGCCGAAGTGGCTGGCGCCGTCGTCGAAGAAGACAAGTCTGGCGTCCTGACGATCAGCATGCCCCAGCGCGTGACGTTCGTTTTCGACGACCAAGACATCAAGGAAGTGATCTCGACGATCGCCAAGATTGCGAACGCCAACGTCATCGTTGGACCGGAGGTCCAAGGCACCGTCCGCGTGCGCCTCAATGACGTTCCGTGGAGGGACGCGCTCGAAGAAATCTGCAAGACGCTCGGCTTCACGGTGGTGGAGGAGCGCCGCAACATCTTCCGCGTCGTTGATCCCATCAGCCTCGAGCAGCAGAAGGTGACACGCAGCTACCAGCTGCGCTACATCCGTCCGAAGAGCACTCGCGTTCCAGTCATGCAGTCCGAGTTCATCGATGGTGGCGCGAAGCCGCCCTCAGGTGAGCCGAACGAGCACTTCACCGTTCTCGCAGCGCTCGAGAAAGCGCTGTCGGAATCGGGAGAGCTCGACTTCATCGTCAGCCAGAACGTGATCATCGTTCGCGACACGACGCAGGTCCACGAGACGATCCAAGAGATCATCCGTCGCCTCGACGTGGAGCCGAGCCAGGTCTTCATCGACCTCAAGTTCGTCTCGACGACCAACACCGACCTGCTGAACCTCGGCGTCGACTACGGCGACGGTGGCCCCCAGGTCAGCATCAGCGGTAGCCAGATCCCCATCGAGCTTCCGTTCAGCATCGGCCGGTCGGGCTTTGCGGACGGCATCATCGCCAGCGACTTTGGCTTCGGACCGTTTGCGGGTAACGACCCCAACGGCAACGTCAACGCCGGTACGACTCAGGTTCCGAACACGATCTTCGGCGCGCTGTCCTTCACCCAGGTGCAGGCCACGCTGCGGATGCTCCAGCGCGACCAGAGCTCCGAGGTCATCCAGGCCCCGAAGATCATCACGCTGGACGGCAACGAGGCGACGATCTTCGTCGGTGAGACCGTTCGCTACGCCGAGGCCAAGTCCGAGCAGGGCCAGGCAGGTGGTCTTCAGCTGACCGTTCAGGAAGCATCGGGTTCGCCGGTCGAGATCGGCTTCCAGCTGCTCGTCCGTCCGCACGTGATCCCGGGTACCCGCAAGATCCAGATGGAGATCGTGCCGAAGGAGACGAACCTCTCCGGCACGGGCACTTCAGCCCTGGCGCCTGCAGGCTTCGATGTGTTCACGGTCGGCTCCGCCGGCGCCGAGGGCACAATCGCTCTGCCGCGTACGCGCTCCTCGACCATGATCACGCAGATGATGCTCGAGAGCGGTCAGACGGCCGTCATCGGTGGCCTCACCACGGACTCGGAGTCGAAGACGACCAGCCGCGTCCCGTTCATCTCGCGCATCCCGCTTCTGGGTGAGCTCTTCAAGTATCGCAACGAAGGTCGCGATCGTCGGAGCCTGATCATCTTCATCACGCCGACGCTGGTGCACAACTCGGACGACTCCGAGTTCATCCTCCAGCAGGAGCTCCAGCGCCGCTCCAACCGACTGGCCGACGAAATCGAGGCCCTCCTCGACTCTGCGGACCCAGTCGACTGATCCGTCGACCCAGGATGGGCTCCCAGGAGCCTGTCCTGGGTAGATGGCTCCCGGCTCCGGCCGGGGAACACCGCGGCGGCGGCTGGCCCTTGCCGGGCGAGCTGCCGCTGTGCTTACATCGCCTCTTAGGTAGACGATGGGGCCTATTTGATGCCTTTTTGGCGCCTTTTGACGCCAGCCGACAGACTCCCGCATGAGAGACTTTCTCCGGTCTCACCGAAAATCCCGCCCGGATGTTCGACTCGAGCGCATCGCTCTGCGACAGTCCTACCCAGGACTGACCCCCGTCAGTCTGACCCGTACACCGGGACGCCGCGCTTCCGATTCTTCGGCCAGCCTCCAGCGTCCCGCACTTTCCGCCGGCCTTGAGCGGCCCCTCGATCGGACAGGAACCTAGCGTTCTCTGCACCGCTCCCGGGCACCCGTTTCGATGCCGGGGGCGCAGCGCTGAAGAGAAGTCTCCGGTGTCCCAAGGGACTCCGGTCGCCGCCTTCAGCTGCGCGCTCGCCACCAACATTCGACCTACTCGCTAGCAGCCACGGCTGCTCGCTGGCCTCTGGCCAGTCACTTCCAATCCAGGTTCTCTCTCGGACCCGCGCTCGCGTGGGACCCCGGGCAGGCTCTCCTCCAGCTCTCCTGATCGCCCCCGCCTCCCCGGATTTCCGAGGGTAGCGAGTCGCGATCCTTGGCGAGAACATGTGGGAGTTCCGCCGCGACGGTTGATACCGCTCGGGGAGGCAACCAGGCTGGTGGGGGCTGGTGGGGCCATCACAACTGATGACAGAACAACCCATCGACGGGTTCCTGGGGCTTTTGGCCCATGGACCCGCTTCGTTTGCGCACGTACCGTGCTATCCCAGCTGGACTCCCGAGGGAGACCAGGATTCCGGAGCTGCCAGCAGCTCCTTTGGCGCCGGCGTCGGCGGTGCTGCCCCGAGCAGCAGCAGCCCAGAACAGCCCAAGGAGAAGCCGAAGCGGAAGCGAAAGCCCTCCCGCAAGGCCGCGCCCAAGAAGTCTTCCTCGGACGAGCCCGAGAAGACCCACGTCGAAGCCAGCAGCGCTGCTTCAGACGACCACGAGGCCGCCGATGCCCCGCGCGCTAAGAAGAAGCGTCGCAGCACGCGGACGCGCAAGCCCAAGGCAAGCTCCGATGAGCCCGTTGCTGGCGGCGGAGACCCCGCCTTCGCGGATGGGCCTAAAGCGCCCGCGGAAGAGCGTCCGGCAAGCTCCGATCGGGACGATTCGGATGACGAGGACAGCGCGCGCAAGCGTCGCCGTCGTGGTTCACGCGGAGGTCGCCGTCGCAAGCGCGGGGACGAAGAGGAAGGCGCTGCTGCAATCGACTCGATTCCCGGAGAGGAAGACGACTTCGAGGCTGCGGCAGGCGGCGGAAACGAGGACTCCGGCGAAAGCCGGACGAGGTCCCGTGGGAAGAAAAAAGCGGCCCGTCGTAAGGTGACTTCGCGCCGCGATGCACGCGACGAAGACGACGACAAGGACCGGGATAGTGCCCGGGATCAAGATCCGGATCGGGACAGGACCGATTCGGGCTCCGACGAGTCTGGTGAAGAAGGAACCGGCCGCAAGAAGCGCCGGCGGCGCCGCTCTCGCAAGAAGGGGGCCAGCCGCGGCGAGGATTCCGAGGACGGAGCCATCGGCGAAGACTCCTCAGTAGAGGAATCGGATCGCGAGTCCCATGACGATGACGATGGCGAGGAGAGCGGCTCCGGCCGCAAGCGCTCGCGTAGTCGCTCCAAGAAGAAGGACAAGGACAAGGGTCGCGACAAGGGTCGCGACAAGGATCGGGATCGGGATCGGGATCGGGATCGGGATCGGGATCGGGATCGAGATCGGGATCGGGATCGGGATCGGGATCGGGATCGGGATCGGGATCGGGATCGGGATCGGGATCGGGATCGGGATCGGACCGGACCGGATCGGATC
>JBLIHL010000302.1:0-7390 GCA_047635895.1 Paracoccaceae bacterium
AAGGCCGACGGTGAGTGCTGCGCGACGAAGGCGAAAGCCGCTACGGTCGCCGTCAAGAAGGCAAGCGAGTGCTGCTCCAGCGCCGCAACGAAGGCCACGACCGTTTCGGTGAAGGCCGAAGGTGAGTGCTGCGCGACGAAGGCGAAAGCTGCCACGGTCGCCGTCAAGAAGGAAGGCGAGTGCTGCTCCAGCGCCGCAACGAAGGCCACGACCGTTTCGGTGAAGGCCGAGAGCGCCTGCTGCGCCACGAAGGCCAAGGCAGCCACGGTCTCGACTAAGTCGGGCGAGTGCTGCGACGCCACGGCGAAGGCCAAGACCGTCGCCACGAAAGTCCAAAACTGATCAGAGATGATCTTGGGCGCTGCCTGGCGACGCGATTTAGATCCGTCCCAGCCTGCGCCGGACCTGCGAGGGCCTGACTCTTTCCGAAGAGTCAGGCCCTCGCTGTATTCCAGCCCACCTCCCGTGCCCGATAGGCTCCCGGGCGGCTACCATCTGCGCCCGTGCAGCCCTCCATACTTACCGCTCCGCCGCTCACCAGCTACGCGCTCCTGGACTCCGGGGGCGCGGAGAAGCTCGAGCGATTCGGGCCCGTACTCCTCAGGCGCCCCGATCCCCAAGCGCTCTGGCGGCCACGCTTGACGCCGGGCGCATGGGATGCTGCCGACCTCTCATTCGTCCGTGAGTCGGACCGTGGGGGACGCTGGGAGGCTCGCAGGGGAGGCCCCCGGGAGGCGCGGGGCGAGTCCCCGTCCTGGACGATCCGGGAGGGACAGGCTTCCTTAGTGATCAAGCCGACGCCCTTCAAACACGTCGGCCTCTTCCCCGAGCAGGCCTCCAACTGGCAGGCCATCGAGGCGCTTCGGCAGGAATTCGAGGCGGCGGGCGAGAAGCGGCCGCGACTCCTCAACCTCTTTGGCTATACGGGTGCCGCGAGCGTCCTGGCGGCGAAGGCCGGGTGGGATGTCACGCACGTGGACGCGTCGAAGACCGCGATCACCTGGACCGTCGATAACGCCGAGGCGAGCGGCCTCGGTCGCTCCAGCATGCGCGTGATCTGCGAGGACGCCATGCGCTTCGCGCGCCGGGAGGTTCGCCGTGGTTCCACCTATCAGGCTGTCCTCTTGGATCCGCCGCATTACGGCCGGGGGCCCAAGGGTGAGGTCTGGCAGCTTGAGGATCACCTCGCCGAGCTCGTCGAGACGGCTGGAGCCATCGCGGCGCCGCAGTCCATGGTCATCCTCTCGACCTACGCGGTCGGCTACTCGCCGCTTGCGTTCCAGAACCTGTTCGCCGACCTCGGAGAGGGGAGCACCCAGGCAGGCGAACTCGCCATCCCAGAAGCTCCCTCCGACACGAGCCTTGCCCCCAGATTCCTGCCCGCAGGCTTCTGCGCGCGCTGGGCCCGCGGCTGCGCGCACGATCGATGAGCGCGCCGCTCGAGGTCCTGCACGCCTGCAATCACGTGCTATGCGTGAACAAGCCCTCCGGGCTCCCGATCGTGCCCGACAGCTCGGGGGATGAGAGCCTGCTCGACATCGCCAGGGCGTGGGTGAAGGAAGAGTACGGCAAGCCGGGCGAGGTCTTCCTTGGCGTGGTGCACCGGCTGGACCGTCCGGTGAGCGGCGTAGTCTGCTTTGCGCGCACGAGCAAGGGCGCGGCGCGCATGGGGGAGTCATTCCGGAACCGGGCGGCGCGGAAGATCTACCTGGCGATCACCGCGAAGCCCAGACCCGACAGCTTGCCGGCGTCGGGGACCGTGGAGCATTGGCTCCTGAAGGACTCCGCGCGCAACGTCGTCCGGGTCGTGCCCGAGGGGACGCCCGGCGCCAAGCTGGCGCGCTCGGAGTACCGCTTCACCGACGGCCGAACGCGCGTCGAGCTGAGCCCCGTGACCGGACGCTCGCATCAGCTACGCGTAGCCATGGCCAGCCTGGGCCTACCGCTTGCCGGCGACCTGAAGTATGGGGCCGAACGGCCGCTTCGCGACAAGAGCATCGCGCTGCACGCTCGGCGCCTCATTCTCCCTCACCCCACCCGTGACGAACCAGTGGATGTCACCGCGCCGCTGCCGTCGGGCGGTCCTTGGTAGTCGCTGGCACTCCCTGACCCTCTTTTGGGATAGAGGCTCTCAGCGCGAGGCGATTTCGATCGTCTGCTGTACGACCTTCTTGACGGCACCGAGGGCACGCTCGTCCTTGAGCTTGCCGTCGTCATCGAAGGCTTCGTGGGCTTTCGAAAGACCGAACTGCGCTGGGACCACGTGCACGCCAATGTTGGCGAGCAGGTTCCGAAGCTGCGGCAGCATCCGGATGCCGCCGAGCCCGCCGGGCGAAGCCGCGAAGAGCCCGCAGGCTTTTCCACTGAACGCGGCGAGCGGCGCCTCACCCGCGGCGGGACGACTCGCCCAGTCGATCACGTTCTTCAAAAGGGCCGGGTACGAGGAGTTGTACTCCGGCGAACTGATCAGGAAGCCGTCGGCCGCCAGGAGCTTTCCCTTGAAGATCGTCGCATTCTCCGGTGTTCCTGCCGCTTCGAGATCCTCATCGAAGATCGGCATGGGGAGGGCCCCGAGGTCGATGATCTCGACCTCCGCTCCCAGGGAACGTGCCTCTTCGGCAGCGGCATGGATCAGTTTCGTGTTCCAGGATCCCGTGCGATGGGATCCGGCGAACGCGATCAGGCGTGGTGTTCTATTGGACATGCCCGGGAGTTTGGCAGAAGACCAGCGAAAGCGCGAGTCTCGCTCTTTCACCGGCCTTCCCTGAGCCTCCCGGAGGCCCTACTCGAACGCGATCTCGACGCCGTCCGAGAAGTTGGACGTCGTGGTCGGGTTCGCGTCGCGGTACCACGCCTGGACGTACCAGGTCTGACCCGCCTGCGCGGGGCCCGTGCCAGCGAAGTTCGTGACGTCGACATCGAAGTCGAACGTCGCCTCGGTTCCAGAGAACTGGACGCCGCCGAAGCGAGCGATCCCGCCGATCATGCAGAGGATGCCCTGGCTGCCGGCGGGGAAGGCTATGAAGCCGATGCTGCGGCTCGTGAAGAAGAAGCCCGCCGAGTTCTGCGGCAGGTCCGAGACGAGGATCGTCAGATCGTTGTCGGCCACCAGGCTGGAGCCCGTAGCGATCATCTTGGCCCACGTCCCCGTGGAGTTTTGAGCGTTGGGCGTGCAGTACACCGAGCCGACGGACTCGCACTCATCGAGCACGCCGTTCAAATTGATGTCGAGGGATGTGCCAAGGCTGAGGTCGCAGTTGTCATCGATCAGGTTGCCGTTGCAGTCCACGAAGCCGCCGGGGGACAGCACGGGGAAGTAGACGGCGCCGGTGATGGAGACGTTGGGCGTCGAGTGACCCGCGGAGCCGATGACGCTGCTGAGGTCCGGCGCGATATCGACGGCCGAGCCGAACGTTTCGCCGGGGGTCGGCGCCACGGACTGGAACTTGGCGATGGCGTCGGTGCCCGTTGAGAGGTCGAAGCGATAGACCGCTCCGGCGCTCTGGTGGGCGCGCGCCGCCACGTCGACCGTCGTTCCTTCCACGGCGACGGCGAAGCCGAAGTCGTCGTTGGTGAAGCCGTCAGGGGCGAGCAGCTTGGCGGTCTCGTTCCAGTCGCCGGCGGCGTTGCGGCTGAACACGTAGGCGGACCCGGAGAACTGGCCGTTGTCGTCATCACCCTCGGACCCAATGATCGCCGTGTCGCCGTCAATGGCCACAGACACGCCGAAGAAGTCGTTGGGGGCGCCGTCGCTGGCCAGGAGCTTCGCGCGGAAGCCCCAGCCGGCGAAGCCGGTGTTGTCGAAGATGTAGGCGGAGCCGACGCTGGTGCCGCCGTCGTCGTCGAAGAGGGCACCGATCACAAGGTGGCTGCCCTCCGTGTCGATGGCGACGCCGAAGAAGTCGTTGGGCTCGCCGTCCGGCGCGAAGAGTCGGTGCGTCTCGGTCCAGCCGGCCGGGCTCCCTGAAAAGACGTAGACCGCTCCGGAGCGCGTGCCACTCGGGTCGTCGCCGGCTGCGGCGACGAAGACCGTTCCCTGCTCGATCGACACGTCCTGGCCAAACGCCTCTCCAGCGGTGACTTCTGAACCGGTGAGAGTCGCTTCGAAGGCGTAGTTGCCGGTCATGCCGTCCAGGCGGAAGACCTGCGCCTGATTGGCTTCCTTGGCGCCGACAACGATGAGCTCGCCCTCGATGTCCACGCTGTACCCAAACTCTGGAACCGCGCCACCGCTAGGGGACAGGGTTTGGATCAGCGTCCATGTGCTGCCCGAACGGGCGTACACGTTGACTTCTTGGGAGCCGGGCGCACCCGCGACGGCCACGCTTCCGGACACCGCGACCGAGAAGCCAAACTCGGCATTGAACGTTGGGGTGGGTGAGGTTTCGAGCTGGACGCAGTTCTGCGCCGCGGAGGGGGCGGCGAGGGAGGTCGCAGTGAGCAAACAGAGAGCAGAGATCAGTTTCATTCGAAGGGAGGGTCGTGCGGAACGCGCGGGCGAGGCTCCTGTCGTCCGGATTCCGCTTGGCAGTGGCGATGAGGATTCATCAGGGCATAGGAGCCGAGACGAGTGTCGCTTGCTGCTTGCACGCAGGGAACGGTGACTTCGAATTTTGGACACTCAGCGTCGTCCTCTGTGCCGGCGCCGCCTGCTCCCTCCCCTGATGAACGCTACTGGAAAGCGAGTTCGTATCCGTCCGCGAAGTTGCTCGTCGGGCCCGACGGCGACGCGTCACGGAACCAGGCGCTGAAGTTCCAGGTCTCCCCGGCCTGCACGGCCACGAACCCGAGCGGCGTGGGCATGGCGTTCAGGTTCAGGGCCAGTGAAATGGCGCTGCCTGCTCCGCTGTTCTGGATCTCGCCGGGTCCGACATAGCGGCCCACGGCTCCGGAGAGGCAGAGGTTGCCCGCGCTCCCGCCTGGGTTCTGGACGAAGCCGCGTGACTGACTAGTGATGAAGAAGCCGAAGGAGTTTGGCGGCAGCTGCGTGGCCTGAAGCGTCACATTGTTGGCGCTCACCAGCCGGCTTCCGGTGGCTCCCATGACCGCCGCGGTGCCGGTCGAGTTGACGTTGGCCGCGCAGTAGCGAGTGCCCAGGCCATCGCCGAGAAACACAAGCTGGATGCCATTCATCACGCCCGTGTCGAGCTGGCCACCGGGGGAAGAGGCGGCGATCGTCAGGGCTCCACCTGTAACGCTCACCTGGTGCAGCGCGTAGGTGGTTCCAAGGCCGTGCGTGCCGGGCCAGCCTGCACCGACCACCTGGGGCGGGTCCATGGACAGCGGCACCGCAATTTCTGTCAAGAGCCCCGAGAGGCTCGGGTCGGAAGCGTAGGTGTAGATCTCGTAGTCGCCATCACTCAGCCCGCTAAACGTCCACGTGGACGTCATGTTGAGGTTAGGCGTGAGGTGGAAGTCCTCCATGAGCCTCTGGTCGTCACCTTGGACCATCACGCCGGGGAAGACGTTGAACGTCGACGTCGCGTCGGAGCGAAGCGTCACCATGGACGCCTGCCCATCGAGCGTGGCGAGCGGCGCGTCGGTCAGCGTCGGCATGAACGCGTTCCAAGCGCCAGGCTGGGCCGCGGCCGCGCCATAGGTACCGCTTGGAACGCCGGCGAAGAACGCCAGGTTCATTCCGATGTCGATGTTGACGGACTGGGCCGAGGCCGCTGACGCAAGCGAGGTGAGAAGGAACGCAATGACGGTGGGGGACTTCATGATCTGGCGCGAGTAGGGGTGAGGCTTCATGGTACGGCTGACGATCGAATCATGCGGGTCCCCAAGCGCGGCCATCTGGTGAAGGCCGTGTTCTCTATCTGGGGCTAGTGACCGGCGACACGCTCGTCGCGCTCCACTCTTCCGTCCAACATCCGCACCGCCCTCGGGAGTCTCGCGGCTAGCACTTCGTCATGCGTGACCACCACCAGGGTCCTGCCCTCGCCGCTGAGGTCGAGCAGGAGTTGGAGGATCTCCGCGCCCATCGCTTGGTCCAGGGCCCCCGTTGGTTCGTCCGCCAAGAGGACGTCTGGGTTGGCCGCCATCGCGCGCGCGATGGCGACCCTTTGCTGTTGGCCGCCAGAGAGCTCTGAGGGGCGGTGGCCCTCACGGTCGGAGAGGCCAACTCGGTCCAGCAGCGCGTCGGCGCGGCGGCTGCGCTCGGCTCCGGCGCGCATGCGTTCCAGGCTGCCTCTGCCCTGGACCAATCGCATGGCTTGGCCGAGCAGGTTCTTGCCGTCGCTGATTTCGACGGCCTCTTCGAGACCTACCTGCGCGCCTTGCAGCTGGCGCCTCGCGTCGACGCGGTCGCGGTCCGTGAGCTGGGGCCGCACTTCCAAAAGCTTCGCCCCCGCGGTCACACGGTCCCCGACCTTCACCGGGCGGTTCGTCACCACGCCGCCCCAAGAAGAGTGCACGGGCACCTGGACACGCGGCATGATGCGCCCGACTGCTGGGGCATCTTGGGTGACGGTGCCGCCCTGGACGGTATGGGCGTCGGGTGCTGCGGCATCGGGGCGGCCGCAGGAGAACGCCAGAAGAGCCGGCACGAGGAGAAGGCAGTGGCGAAGCATGGGTAGGCCCACCCTACGCGGCTCCCTACCGCTAATTTGCGGCCTGTCAGGAGCGTGTCGCGCATCGCCGGAATCGCACGCGTATGTTGCCTGAATCGTCGAAGGTTAATGATTCAGGCAGTGAGGTGTGGTGATTCGGGCGATGTGAGGCGCGGATTTAGCGATGCGTGACGGGCTCCTCGCTGCACCGCGAATCCGTCAGCGTCGCTGCGCAGCATGCTAGTCTGGCGCTCCCATGAAGCACGCAGTACTCCTCAGCTTGGCCGCCCTGGCCCTCTCCGCCTGTTCCACTGATCGCACTCACATGACGATGGTGAAAGCGGATCCTGAAGTCCGAGCGTCCCTCTGGGAGACGCTCTCGAGTCTTGAGGGGCGCTGGACCTCGGTCACTCCCTATGGTGAAGGTGAGCACATCTTTGAAGTGACCTCGATGGACTCGGTCCTTCGGGAGTTCATGTCTCCCGGCACGGAGAATGAGATGACGAACATGTACACGCTCGACGGGAATGGAGTCGCGATGACTCACTACTGCGGCGCCGGCAACCAGCCGCACATGCGCGCTTCCGGGATCGACGGCAATCGTCTGGAGTTCCGGTCCGTCAGCGTGGGGGATCTCAAGGACCCGGGCGACATGCACATGGGCAACATGACCCTTGTCATCATCGACGAGGATCACATGGAACAGCATTGGAGCACGGTCACTGGTGAAGAGGTCACCGAGATGGGCGCCTTCCAGCTCACCCGCGTCCGCTGATCGCCGAGAGAAACGAACCGTGAGAACGCAAAGAAGCGGGGCGGGCGGCGCCCTCCACCCCGCG
>JBLIHL010000303.1:0-7370 GCA_047635895.1 Paracoccaceae bacterium
TGCTCTTGCGGGTGGGGCGCGGGCGCTCGCCGTCTTCCTCGGAGCGGCCGCCTGAGCGACGCGCCGAGCTGGATCCACCCCGTCGGGACCCACCGCTTCGCGAACCACTGCGGGCGCTACCACTGCGAGCGGCCGGGCGCGTGACCGGGCCAGGAGCCGCGGCTCCAGCGGGCCCCTCGCCCTCGTCGTACTCAACGCTGAACTTGGAGCTGCCGATCGTCACGACCTCCCCTTCGCGCATCACGTGTCCACCCTGGACGGGGCGTCCCGCCACCTGGGGCGGCATCACCCCCTTCGCGATGTGAAGGACGGCTCCGTCCTCCCCCATCTCGATCTGGCCATGGAGCGCGGCTACGTCCTCTGACGCGAGCGTCAGAGTCGCCTTCTCGCCGCTACCAAAGGTCAGCTTGCCCTGGGACAGTTTAAACCGGCGTGTGTTGCCGCTTTCTTCAAGGATCAGTCTCGCCATGCCTCCCATTGGATCGCGGATCGGAACCCCATGTCGAGCCCGTAATTCTGGACCCATGCAAGTCCTGACCTCGCCGTCGCGATCTCGTGCACGGATTCGAGCAACATCGTGCGGTGATGCGCGCTGGATTGGGCCAGGGACTTGAGCACGTCAAAGGGCTGGTTCGAGCCCTTGTGACAGTTCTCGTACACCTTTTCGGTGTATCCGGCCCGTTTGGCGCGGTCGGCAAAGGTGGCGAATTCCACCGTGGGCTGCACATGCCCGAAATACCCGGACTCCCACAAATATTCTGCGTGCTGGCGGCAAGCGGCGTACAAGCGGCCGTCCCAGGCGAGGACCTGGAGCCCGAAGAGCCGCCGATAGTCGTTCGTTGCCCGCACCTGGTCGAATTCGTCCCTGATGCGATCCTGCTCGAACTGCCGCCCCGCGCCCCCGATGCGCCCCCCCATGGCGCCCGCGAGAGCCTCCTCTAGCTGGGCGTTGTTCCAGGCGAGGATCGCCCGGCCCTCCGCGAGCATCCTGGCCTCGACGAGCGACAGGCCGAAAGACTCGATCGTCACTGCGTCCTTCGGTAGCTCGCCCTCCAGCGGCAGGCCGTAGATCCAGGGCGGGACGTCCGGGCGCGCAAGCTTCACGCTGACGGCGAGCTCGGCATCCGCTCGCTTATTGGCCCGTCGGGTCCAGAGTGCAAGCGCGAGATGCTTCTGCATGAGCGCCGGCATCTTGACGCTTGGGCTCTTGCGCCAGAGCGCCCGCATCGCCTCTACCGCGTCATCAATCGACTCCTGCGACGACAGGTAGGCCTTCACCGCCTCGGGGCTGGCATGCGGCGCCTTGTAGGGGTACGGGTAGAGCTCGGGGTGGCGAATGAGAGCGAGGGTCGACGCACGCAGTGCATCCAGCTCGCCCCGCGCTTCCACAAGCTTCTTGAAGACGCGCAGGTTCGACTTCCGACCCAGCCTCCGATTGCTCTTCTCCCAGAGCTCGCGGATGGCCTCCCGGATCACGTCACCGACGGGCTCGTGATCACGGCACTGCTCAATCAGCTGCTCGAAGAGCCGGGTTCGAAGCTCATTCGACGGGACCGAAACGATCTGCTCCCCCAGCTTCCGAGCGGCCGCGAGCTTGTCGTCGCCATGCTCCTCTACGGCTGGCCCCCCAACGGCTGGCCCTCGTACGGCTGGCACGTCTCGCGCCACCGCCATGGCCGACCCCATGACTGCGATCACCCCCACAGCGGACGCCCAACGGGCGAGCGGACCTCTGCCAGCGAACGTCTTCAGGAGTCTCGAGTCACGCAGCAAAGGGATGCCCATGCCACGCTATACCCCTGCGATGAGCCGGGGTGACAGATCCGCGGCATGAATTATCCCGTCCGAGAGGGCCACCGCACGCCGCAGCTCATTCTCCAGCTCACGGACGTTGCCGGGCCAGTGCCAGGCCTCGAGCGCGACCAGCGCCCCTTCCGTCATCTCGACCTCGCGACCGATTTCCTTGCAAATACCGGGAAGGAGCCCCTGGGCCAGCATGCGAATGTCGCCGCCCCGATCGCGAAGCGGGGGCAGGTAAATCGTGATGACATTCAGGCGGAAGAGTAGGTCCTCCCGGAACTCCCCTGCCTTCACCGCCTTCGGGAGGTCCTTGTGCGTCGCGCCGACGACCCGCACGTTGACCTTCGTCGAGTGGTTCGAACCGACGGGTCGTACCTCGCCGTCCTGGAGCACCCGTAGGAGTTTGGACTGCATCGTGAGAGGCATGTCGCCGATCTCATCGAGGAAGACAGTGCCGCCATCGGCCGCAACAAAGTGCCCGGCACGATCCTCCACGGCGCCCGTGAACGCGCCCTTCTTGTGCCCGAAGAGCTCACTCTCCAGAAGGTTCTCGGGAACCGCGGCGCAGTTCTCCGCCATCAACCGCTTCTTCGCCCTCGGGCTGTTCTCGTGAAGCGCTTTCGCGACGAGCTCCTTGCCCGTTCCTGTCTCGCCCTGAATGAGCACGGAGACGCTGGAGGGCGCGACCTTGGCGATCATGGCGAAGAGCTCGCGCATCGAAGGCGAGTCACCGATCATGCCAAAGCGCGATTTCACCTCAACGGCCTCGACCACGGCATCCTGGGTCGATTCCGGCCATGTCGATTCGACCTCGGTCGATTCCCCGCGGGCCGCCACGGGCCGCTCAAGACGCTCGGTCACGTATCGACGGAGCGAATCCCCCTCCCCGCGCTTCGCAGCCAGGTCGAACACACCATCGAGGTCGCGCCGAAGGTCGTCGCTAAGTTCGCCTTCGCTCATCGGTCAAGCACCTCGAGCGACGCGTACTGAAGCAGCAGCTGTTTGCGCCCTTCCCGGACGAAGTCGACGGTCGCACGGGCGTTGATGCCCGCACCGCTGAGCTGCTCAATCTTGCCACGACCAAAGTGCGGGTGCATGACGAGCACTCCGACCTCAAGTCCGGCCGCTGCTCCCTTCGCGGGATCGAAGGCGCCCAGCGCCTCTTCCTCGCGCTCCTCGGGACCGACACCCTCGATATCCGCCTCCGGCAGCTCGCGCAGGTAGCGCGACGGCAGCACAGGTCGACCACCACCGAAGAAGCTTCGGTAGGTCGTATACGTGATCAAAAGCCGCTCCTTCGCCCGGGTGATGCCGACGTAGAAGAGCCTGCGCTCCTCCTCGATCGCGACGTCAGGATCGGCCGCCTCGTCCACCGCTCGCTCGTGGGGCAAGAGCTCGTCCTCGGCGCCCGCGATGGCCACGAACGGAAACTCAAGGCCCTTGCAAGCGTGCAGCGTCATGAGCTTCACGCGATCTTCGTCGCCCTCGTAAGCATCCGTGTCGGACACAAGCGCCACCTCCTCAAGGAAGCCGCGCAGCTTGCCCTCCGGGCTGCGCTCGTCGTAGTCCGAAGCGAATGCGCGAAACTCCTCGACGTTCGCGGCCCGGTCGGCCGTACCGCTGCCGTCGTCCATCTCGGCGAGCCAGCGGTCCACATCAAGCGATTCGAGGACCACGTCCAGCGCCACGGCCACGTCGAGCTCACGCGCCAGCGCGAGCTCTTCCATGGCGCCTGCAAATTCGGCGAGGCCCTTTTTCGCCCGTCCACGGATGTCGTTCAGCACGTCCGCTTCACCGAGCGCCGCCGCCATCGACATCTGACGCTCCTGGGCGAAGTGTGCAAGGCGCGCGAGGCTCGTGTCCCCCACGCCGCGGGAGGGCGTGTTGACCACTCGCACAAAGGCCATGTCGTCGGCCGGGTTCAACGCGAGGCGCAGCAGCGCCACAAGGTCTTTGATCTCTTTGCGCTGGTAGAACTCGAGGCCCGCCACCACCTGGTAGGGAACGCTGTCATAGCGGAGCGCGGCCTCGATCGCGCGCTGGAGGAACCCCGCGCGATAGAGGATCGCGCAGTCTCCGTAGCTGCCGCCGCGCGTGACGTGGGATCGAACCTGGGCCGCGATCTCGCGCGCCTCATCGTTCTCATCCCCGCACTCGATGACCGCGACTCGTTCCCCCTGTTCGCCGTCGGTGAAGAGGTCCTTCTCCTTGCGCGCCGTGTTGTTCGCGATGACCGCGTTGGCCGCCTCGAGAATCCGCGAGGTACTGCGGTAGTTTTGCTCCAGCCGGACGCTCTGAGCACCGGGGTAGTCGTCCTCGAAGTCGAGGATGTTCCGGATGTCAGCCCCGCGCCAGGCGTAAATCGACTGGTCGGGGTCTCCGCACACCGTGAGGTTGCCGTGGTACGAGGCGAAGTGCTTGACGAGGAGGTACTGAACGCGGTTCGTGTCCTGGTACTCGTCCACGAGGACCTGGCGAAAGCGTCTCGCGTAGGTATCGCGCACGCCGTGGTGCTGATCGAAAATGTCGAGGACCTTGAGCAGCAGGTCATCAAAGTCGAGCGCGTTCTGCTGGCGCATGCGCTCGCGGTACCTCTTCTCGACCGCCAGGAAGACGTCTTCTTCCATGCTGCCGTCGGAGACCTCGTAGCCGTCGTCCCGGCCGCGCCGGTTCTTCCGTGAGGAGATCCAACTGCCGACCTGAGGCGCCCGGAACTGCTTCGGATCGAATCCGAGCTCCTTCACGATCGACTTGATGAGGCTGTTCCGATCGCTAGTATCGTGGATCGAGAAGTCACGGGTGTAGCCGTCCAACACGTCGATCTCACGCCGCAGGATGCGCGCACACATCGAGTGGAAGGTTCCAATCCACGAGCCACCACTGCGGCCGCCCCCAGATCCTGCTTCTGGCGGCGGGATCAGCCGGTCCACGCGCTCACGCATTTCCTTGGCCGCCTTGTTCGTGAAGGTGATCGCCAGGATCTCCCATGGAGCCACGCCCCGCTGGGTCACCATGTGCGCAATGCGCGTGGTCACCACCCGCGTCTTGCCAGACCCCGGACCCGCGACGATCAGCAGTGGGCCATTGCCCGCGAGGACCGCCTCCCGCTGCGCGTCATTGAGCCCTTCGAGTAGCTCGGCCTCTGTTTTGCCGTCGCCGCCAGACGCGTCAGGAGACGCGGTTGCTTCCTTCAAATCGAGCCAATCCATGCGGCCGGGATTCTACGCGGTACCGATTCGCGACGGGCATCGGCCTGGTGCATTCGCGTGTCAGCTCATCACTAAAAAAACCCCCCAGCTTCGCGGGAAGCGAAAGCTGGGGGGTGGGAGCCGATCGGGAGACGGGTCGCCTGCCAAGAAACCCGAGTGACCGGAGCCCTTCTCTTAGGGAGGGTCGGAGTGAAGCGCGACGCCTGCTCGCCATTAGGTCCGGCGCGCACACTACCTCACTCCTGCCAAAGTAGCTTTTTCCCAGGACAATGGAAGGGGCAAAATCGTTAGTTTCCAGGCAACGGAATAGGGGATTCCCTCCGGGGCAAACCAGTGAACGAATTGATTGTCAAAACAACGCTCTCGCGCGGCGAACTCCGGGTGAGGGGCCTCTGGCGAGCGGACGCCGTCGTCCACCAGGACGAGATGCTTGAGCTGTGCCTGCCCCTGACCACCCGTATCAGCGGAAGATCGCGCACAATGGGCGAATGGAGCGTGTTCGTGAAAGGCGGCCCGTTTTCGCGCAGCGGCGCGCGGCGTCACCGTCTCAGAGGCATATTCCTAGGCGCGCCGCCACCTGCACTAGCAGAATTCCGAGCCTCGATATGGCTAAGGGAAAGACTCTTCCAATCGCCTGAACCGCTCGGCGCTCTCGACGTAAGAAGTGGCTCGGGACCGAGAAAACTTATGAGGCCGCGCGCGCAGATCTTTGTGTCCGCCGCCGTACCTGGGGCACGCTCGTTCGAAGAAGCATGGCCTCTGGCATCTGCTCACGCCCAAGTGGCCCTTGCCGAAGAGTTGGGGCGCGAGGTCGGACGAATGCACGCGCTGCACTTCCTGCACGCAGACCTCTATCCGCGCAACGTGCTCGTCAGCCCGACGGCGGCAGCAACAACAACCTATCCAGCGCCTGACCCCTGCGTCACGCCAGAGTCCCTTGTCGCTCCCGGGCCCCCTGTCGCCTCCGGACCCCGTGCCGCCTACGGGAACGTACGCAGGCTCTGGTTCATCGACTCGTGGGCGGGCGGCGCGACCGCGTGGCGCCAAGGATCGCTCCGACGCCTCGAGAGCGACCTCGGCACCTGGCTCGCCGACTTCCAGCCATCTCTTGCCGCTGGGCCACTTCACGACTTCCTTGGTGCCTACGCACAGGCCAGAACGGACAACGGACGGCCTCTGGGAAGTTGGAACCGCTGGCTTTCCGATGTCGTAGAAGCGCGCAGGTCCGAACTACGCAAGCTGGAGCGCCAGAGGTACCGCCTGCGTGGCGCAGCATTCCCGCAGGCGGGCATCTCGATGCCCACGCCAGCCGCGCTTGTAACCGGACGCTCTTGACGCCCGACGCTCCTAGGAGACGTGGGCGGATCGAGCGATCAGGCCCAGTAGGTGCTGAGACGCACTAGCGGCTCGCGATGGCCTTTCACCAGCGGCTGTTCCCGCGGTAGAAGATCCTCAAGGGAGTCCAGCCCGGAGAGAATACGCGTTCGGTTCGGTCCGATCGCAAGGCTCGCAAGGCGGCCCTCCTGCGCGCCCGCTAGCTTCCCGTCCAACTCCGCGTTCAACTCCCCTTGCAATCCCCCTGCCAGAGGGGTGACCAGAGGGGTGACCAGCGGGGTGACCAGCGGGGTGAACATCGGCGTGGTCAACACCATGCCTCTGTAGCAGCAGACACACGTGTAGTCATCCCCCACGTCCACGCCGAAGACCGTCCCGAGGACCTCAGCCCGCACCTGGACCGTCTCCACGATCAGCGGAGACCGACGGTCGAAGCGTGGCCCCGTGGCGACCCGAATGCCACCACGCTCGACGCGCAGGACTTGGGATTCGCCCTCTTCAGGCTGAGCCAACCAGTCGTCAAAGTGAATGGCGGAACCCGCTACCAGCTCCATGACGAACTCCTCTCCATGCAGGATTCGAATGTCCTGACCAAGGCTCTCGACGCTCTTCGCTGTTTCCATGCGCACCCGGAATTCCTCCGGCGTTGCGACGGTTTCGCCATCGATGCGCAGAGCCGAGAGCAGCTCGGAGACATCACCAAAGGCCACGTCCAGCGTCCAAGCGGCGGCGTCAGGCTGGGCCTCACCATCCGGTACTTGATCCGGGGATTGAGAGTCACTGGCGTCTACCACCAGGTCTTCGGCACCCGCCCCCTCGAGAGCAGCTACAGCGGGACCCGTGACGCTCGGATCCGGCCCCTGGCCCCCCCCCCCGCCTTGGAGGAAGAGCAAGACGGCTGCCGCGACAGCAAGTGCACCACCGATGGTGGCCCAGCGCATCCGACTCGTTCGAGCTGGGACGGGCGTACGCGGAGAGGACGAGCGGGAAACGACGGGCCGGCGCGATGGTCGCTCAATCGCTGAG
>JBLIHL010000304.1:0-7339 GCA_047635895.1 Paracoccaceae bacterium
CCCGCTCCGGAACCGTGGTGGTCATGGAGCCTTACGGCCGCGTCCACAGGTTCGATTCCCTCGCGGAGGGCTTCCTTCTGGGTGAAATGAAGGAGGAGCCCTATCAGCGAGAAGGCGAGGGGTTTGCCCGCAACGTGCTCGGGATTCAGCCCCCCGTGGACTTCGAGTCGGGCCTCAACCAGGTCCTCGTGCTGACGGATACCGCGAGCGCCCGGTTGGCGGCCGGCCAACCAGGGCCGCTGCGACGGGCCCTTGGATCATTCCCGGCGACGCGGAGACTCAGGGAGGCCGCCGGGTCCTCCGCGGTGCCGGTTCTAGGCGCGGCTCGCTGGCTTCCGGTTCGCCTCTTTGGTTTCGGTGACACGGCGCCGTGGCGCTGCACGGGGCGTCTCAACCTCGGCGTGCGCTCAGGCCTTCGCGTGGGGGCGGCGATCGTCTCGGGCGTCCGCTTGGTGGGCCGGGTGGCCCGGAGCGGCGCCGGTGGTGCCACGGTCGCCTTCATGACGGATCCAGGCTTCGAGGTCGCGGTGCTCGCCCAGGCGGTGGACGCGCCGGATGCCGAGCCGCTCGTGCTCGGTAACATTCGCTCGCTGGGCCGAAGCGGCGAGGCGATTCGCTTCGAATGGAATCCCGAGGGCAGCAGTCTGCAGGCGGCGTGGTGCGCGAAGCACGCACCGGACGGCGCTGCAGGCGCAGACGGCGTGCGCGTCCGGCTCTGGACAGGGTCCGGTCTCGTGGCAACGCCCCGAGGCCTCCTGGTCGGGTCGACGACGCTTCCGCTTGAGGTGCCCGACGGCGGTAGCGTGCCGCTCGATATTGTCGATAGCGGGAGTCCCGGCGGGGACCTTCTGGTGAGGGCCGGGGCACGCAGCTCGGGCGACGCGGCCGCCGGAGGGAACCGGTGAGGCGTGCCATCGGCTACAGCCTGCTGCTCTTCTGGGCGGCACTTGCGGCGGCGCTCCACCTGGTGCTCGTGGGGCTCTCTGTCTCGATGTTCTCGCCCGTAATGTCCGCAGTCACCACGGACTCGCTGCCCACGCTGCGTGCGCTCGTTCCGGACCTGGCCACGCTGCTCTTGGTGGCCTCCGTGGGCAGGCTCTCGCGCCGCGATACCCTCATGATCGCGGTGGTGGTCTTCGTGGGCCGTAGCGCCTTCACGGCATCGCCGCCCTTTGCGGTCCTCTCCGGGACCATCGCCACCGCCTACATCGCCGACTCGCTGCGCACCGTGGCCGAGCTGGATCGTCCCCTTCTTCGGGTCGTCAGCGCCGGGCTGGGTTCGCTCGTCTACGGCTACTGGCTCATCTTCGTGGACCACGTACGGTCGACGGAGTCCGTCGTTCTGGGTCGACTGCAATTCGGATGGCCCGACGCCTCGGCGTTCGGACTTCCCATCGTGACCGCCGTGGCCACGGCGGTTTGCGCGCTTCTCTTTTGGCCATTGTTCACACGTCTTCCGGGGCAGAAGCGCCTGGAGAGGAGAGCGTTCTGATGCTGCGCCGATTCGTTCCGCTCCTGGTGCTCCTCGGGGTCTGTATGACCTTCCTGCTTGCGCGGCTCTGGGACATCCAGATCGTTCAGCACGAGGTGTGGTCCACCGAGGCCGTCAACCTCGTCCGCTCCTCCGGCGTGGATCCCTACGTGCGCGGCGCGCTGCGCGATCGGCACGGGAGTCTCATCACCCAGGACGAGGAGGTGTACGCGCTCGAGTTCGTATGGCGTGACTTCCGGCGCGGGCACCCGCTCGGCCAGGTCGCCATGATGCGCTCGCTCATGTTCATGCGGCCCGTTGGGCTGGACGAGGCGCGTCCCACGCTTGGTGAGGCGGCGGTGAGCTATGCGTCTTTGAGCCCCGATCAGATCGATAAGTTCGCGGAGGGGCGTGAGCTGGAGGCAGGGATCGACTACGTGCCGGCGCTGCCGGCAGCCGACGACTCGGAGCGCCTTGAAGTTGCCCGGCGCGAACGCCGTGGGCCCCGCGCCGGCGACCTGCGGTACTACATCCTCAGGATGCTCCGGCTTGACGCGAAGGAGATCAAGCGGGTGAACGAAGCGATCGAGGGGGGGGACACGGGGCTGTCCTACCTCGAACTCGTGGCGGACCTGCGGAGTCAGTCCGTGGAGGAAGCGCGTGAGATCCTCCGCAGCAGCGTCATCGACGCGGACCAGAGCCTGACCCGGCTCGCCGAGGAAATCGTCTGGGAAGAGGATGACGGCGCCGAGGGTATGGGGCGGGTCTTGAAAGGAGGCGACCGCCTGGTGGGGCTTATCGAGGCCCGACGGAGGGAGGTGGACGACGACACCGCAGACGCGCTGTTCCGCATCGCCGCCGGCTTTTCGTCCATGCGGGTTAGCGAGGAGAACCTGGCCCGCTTTGATCTGCGCTGGCTGCGCGCCGCGCTCGACTGGGACGAGCAACGGCTCAAGGAGTGGGAGCTGCGACGCGGCGGCGCATTCCTTGATGCCACGGAGTCCTGGATGGCGGGCACGATGATCGCGCGGTCCAAGATTGGTCGCGAGGAGATGTGGGGTGCGGATCGCGTGATCGCAGCCTTCGCCCACGCGTTCCGAACGGGCGGCAATGCCTGGGCTCGCGAGCATGCGGCGGCCCAGGACTGGCGGAAGGTCAACGAGCTGGACGTGATCTCGGCCCTGTCGGAGCGACTGGCGCTTGATGGGGACCTGCCTGAGCAGCTCATGGAGGCGCCCGTGTTTTCGTTCCAGACCCAAGAGCTGCGGACGGCGGGGCTGGAGGGGGCTGGGCTTGTGCTCGAGGCGTTCAGGGGTACGTTGATGCGAGCCAACAGGTCGCCACGCCTCGCGGGCAGCCCCATGGACGCGAGCTTGCAGGATGGGACCCCCTTGATGCTGGAGCGGGGTGCCGAGTGGGCGGCCAGTCGAATCCTCAGCGTCGCCGATGAGAACGCGCGCGAGTGGGACCCCGTGCAGGAGGCGCTTTTCTCAGCGCTCTTGGCGGGCGGCTACGACCGACTTCAGCGTCGGCTGACCAGGATTTTAGACCAAGCGGCCGGGCTGAGCCCTGACGAGCAGCGTCCGTTCGGGCTCGGATTTGGTGAGCCCTTCGTGGAGAAGGCGCTCGAGGCGCGGCGCTATGCCATTCGTGACCGCGGGGCGCGGGCGGGCGTGGTCGGCGGAGAGCCGAGCACGGAGCTGGTGCTTCTCGTGACGCGCTACAGCGGCGACTTTGCCGGCTTCCGCGTGGGATCCAAGACGCGCCGCGTGCCGATCGCCATGGGGCCGGACGGAGAAACTCCCCTGGCGTCCAAGCTCATTGGCGCCGTGCGTAGTCCGTTCCTGGTGGAGGTCATGCAGCGCGCGCCGGATCGAGAGGAGCTCGCCGACCTCAAGCGCAAGCATCGGCCCCTCAAGGAGGACGAGGATCGGATCAAGAGTCTCCTTAGCGCGACGCTGCTGGGCGACGAGTCCATCGGCGGCGCGGGTCTGGAAGCCTGGTTCGACGAAGAACTTTCCGGCACGTCTGGCTACCACGAGGTGCAGGGGCTGCAGGACCGAGTCGAGGGCAATCGTGCCGCCATCCACCGGGCGAAGGTGGACGGGAAGGATGTGACGCTGACGCTCGATATCGCTCTCCAGGAAGCAGCCGAGTGGGTGCTGCAGCACCCCGAGTCGCCGCCGCTGCTCGCGGACAAGAACGTAGACGATCTTTGGTTTGCTGGCCCGGTGGGTGCCATCGTGCTGGCCACGGTCGGCGGGGAAATCCTGGCAGCGGCCTCCGTGCCCGTGAAGAGCGGGCACCCGGTCTCTCCAGCCTCGGAGGACGAGGAGCGTTCCCGCGCCATCGACAGGACGCTCGTGAGGCCGAGTGGCCAGGCGCCGGGGTCGGTCGTTAAGCCGCTCCTGGCGGCCTACGCGCTCGAGCACCTGGGCCTGAATCCTGACGAGGGCCTCGAGTACTGCGATGCCGATCGTCCGCGGCCGGGTACGAGTCCGAAGTCGGACAAGCATGCGGGCTACGGCGTGGTGAACTGCAACTCGAGGTGGGGTCACACGCACAAGTCAGACCAAAAGCTCGATTTGATGGACTCGCTCAAGGTCTCGTGCAACGTGTACTTCGCTGCGCTTGGAGAGCGCGTCTTCGATCCTCAGTCCATGCGCGCGGCCTATGGAATGTTCGGTTTCGGGCAGCCGACGGGGGTGCGTTACGACGACGGTAGGCGTAACGGGATCACGGATGATTTCAGGTACAGCGCATTGAGCCCGCTACGAGAGGAGGCCAGCGATGACGTCCCCACTTCTGTCCAACGGCAATACCTAGGTAATGGCCTCGTGGAGGTGGATGTCAACGTCGTCCAGATGGCGCGCGCGTACGCAGCGCTCGCCACCGGGTTTCTGCCAAATATGACGCTCGTCAAGAACGTCGGGGGCACTCCCGTCCCGCGGAAGATCGCGGCGCTCGATATCAGTGAGAAACACCTGGTTCTGGTGCGTGAGGCGCTCAATCGCGTGGTGAATGAACGCTTCGGGACGGCCCACGGTAAGGGTCTTTCGGAGGCGGAACTTGGCTTCGCCCTCGCCGCCAAGACGGGGAGCGCTGACTACAAGGCGGGGATCGTCCCTCCCCGCGACAAGAGGGGCATTGCGCTCGGTAGCTACATTCGCGGAATCAGGAAGCACACCTGGCTGGCGGGTTGGTTTCCCGTGGAGGATCCGCGCTACGTCGTGGTGGTCTACCTTCACGATACTTCGGCGACCGCCAGTCACTCCGCCGTGTACGTGGCAGGACAGTTTCTCAAGACAGATGCGGTTCAGCAGCTGATGGGCGTCGGGGAGGAAGGGCGTTGATTCGTGCGCTGCGGGAGGTGTTCGCCTCCGTCTTCTCGGCGAGGCATATCCGCTGGATGGAATTTGCATGGCCTGCACTGGTCCTGGCGAGCTCGCTGCTCTTCGTCGGGCTGATCTTCATTGACGCGATGTCGGTGTCACCGAGCAACTTCGGTGGATCAGGTGCGGGCCGGATCGACTTCGAGGGGCACAAGCAGAAGGTCCTGGTGGCGATTCCGATCTTCTTCGCGGGACTGTTCCTCCGCCCCACGTGGCTGCGGAGGTTCACGCCTCTGATCTATGCGGGCTGCATCTTGCTTCTGGTGCTCGTGCAGCTCTTTGGGGACGAACGAAACAACGCCAAGCGCTGGATTCAGCTGCCGCGCTTTGATCTCCAGCCATCTGAGCTGGCGAAGATCGGAACGATCCTGATGCTGGCGAAGGTTCTGCAGAGCAACCGCTTTGAGACGCTCATGGACTGGGCCAAGCCGCTTCTTGTGGCCTTCGTTCCGATGTTGCTCGTGGCGGCTCAGCCTGACCTTGGAACGGCACTGACCATCGTGCCGGTGACGCTTGGATTGATCTATCTCGCGGGAGGAAGCGGCGCTGCCATCCTGACCATGCTGACGGCGGCGGCTCTCTCCGGAGTGGTGGCGTTTCAGTCGGGGCTCTTGCAGGGCTACCAGATGGAACGGGTCGAGACGTGGGTCGAGTCCTTCGATACGGACGCGCTGATTGCGGCCCGGAACGGAACGGCCTTCCACACCTTCTACGCGAGGACGTTCGCGGGCAACGGCGGGGCCTACGGTCGTGGGCTCGGGGAAGGGGTGGCCAACGAAACGGGGCTTCTCCCTGAGCGTGACTGCGATTCGATCATCGCGGTGATCGCAGAGGAGTGGGGCTTCTACCGGACGGCCGCGCTGATCCTGGCCTACGGCATGATGGTCGTCTTCCTGATGATCTCGGCCTCGGGACTTCGCGATCGATATGCGCGGCTCGTGGTGGGGGGCGTGGCGATCTATTTCGCGGCGCACCTGTTCATCAACGTGAGCGTGAACGTGGGGCTCCTGCCCATGACGGGCCTGACGCTGCCGCTGCTATCGACCGGAGGATCTTCGCTTCTGGCGACGTTTGCCGGCCTCGGGCTGGCGCTCGGCCTCGGGTCCCATCACGAGCGGGACCTCGGCAGCGAGGCCTTCCGGAGCTATTGATTTGGGAACTTGGATGCGCCTTTTCTGGCGCAGGGTCTCCCTGCGGTCTCTGCTGCGCTCCCCGAAAATTCGCATTTTGGAGCATATTGAGGCCCATGGCTGGACCGTCGAGGAAGGTTGGTGACGCGCGAGAAGTCGCAGTAGCGCTGTTTGGAGTTGCTCGTAACACTCGTTGCACGAAGGGGGCGGCCGCTGATGGATGCTCCTGCTATCTCTCTCTCAATCGCAGCACAACTCTCATGAAATCTCTTCTCGCACTCGGAGTCGCCGTCGCGGCGGCCACTACGGGTCAAGCCAACGCCCTCCAGGCGGAGGACGGCGGCGCCATCATCTTGATCAACGAAATCCGCGCTGATCAAGATGGCTCCGACCTCGACGAGTACTTCGAGCTCCTCAGCTTTCCGAGCAGTCTCTCGCTGGACGGGTACACCTACCTCACGCTTGGAGACGGTACAGCCGGCTCCGGCGTTGTGGAAGCCCTTGTGGACCTCACCGGCAGCACGACCGGAACGGACGGCCTCTTCCTGGCCGGTGAGGCGTCGATGACGATCGCCATTCCTGATCTCGTCACGACCATCAACTTCGAGAACAGTGACAACGTCACGCACCTGCTCGTTTTCGGTTTCACCGGCGCAGCCGGCGACGACCTCGACACGGACGACGACGGCGTCCTGGACATTACGCCCTGGGCCTCTGTGATCGACGCAGTGTCGTTGATCGAGGAAGTGGGTGGAGGCGATCAGGTCTACGGCGTCGCTCTCGGCTTCAACGAGGTCGGCCCCAACGGAACGTTCGCTCCCGCTCATGCCTTCCGCTGCCTCACCTCGCTCAGCGACTGGCGCATTGGTGAGTTCAGCATCGCTGAGATGAGCGATACGGCGGGTAACTTCAACAGCAACTGCAACGGCGTCACGTCGGTTTTCTGCGATCCGGGCGCTGCTAACGAAGTGAGCGCCACCGGCGGCAAGATGGGCTTCGCGGGAACGTTCAGCTTCCAGCGCAACGACACGACCCTGTCCTGCGCGGACGTGCCGAACAACTTCGGTCTCTTTATCCAGTCGGACATCGTCATGGCACCGGCCATGGCTCCGGTCGGCGGCAACCTCTGCCTCGGCGGTACGCTGATCCGTCTCAACCAGATCGTGGTTGGCGTGGGCAACCAGGTCTCCCTGACGCTCGACGTCGAGGACATGGGCCTGAACGAGTTCGGCACCGTCGCTGGCTCGACCGTGCACTACCAGTACTTCTTCCGTGACACGGTCACGTCGGGCGGCGGCAACTTCTCCAACGGCCTCACGGCTACCTGGACGCTGTAGCGCGAAGAG